>NZ_CP080327.1:2860000-3160000 GCF_019443285.1 Aquisediminimonas profunda | reverse complement strand
CCAACCCGTGTCTCAGGCCTTTGCGCCGGTTGCCAATACGCCGAAAGTGGAGCCGTTTGACAAGATCAGGAAAGTGGTTGCCAAGCGGCTTTCGGCCGCCAAGCAGGACATTCCGCACTTCTACCTGCGCACGTCGGCCGCCGTCGATGATCTGCTGGCCATGCGCAAGACGGCCAACCTCGTGCTTGGCAGCAAGGCGACAATCAACGACTATCTTGTCTGGGCCTCCGCCAAGGCGCTCGCCAGGCATCCCGATGTCAATGTGCAGGTCCATGGCGAGGAAATTCATCGGTTCCCACATGCGGATGTGGCCATTGCGGTCGCCTCACCCAAGGGGCTCGTCGCGCCCATCCTTCGGCAAGTCGACCGGATGCGGATCGACCAGCTTGCGGCGGCCAGCAGCGCCTTGATTGAAAAGGCAAAGGCCGGGCGGCTGGCTTATGACGATCTCGACGGCGGAACGTTTTCGGTTTCGAATCTCGGCATGTTCGGCATTGAGGACTTCGACGCAATCATCAACCCCCCGCAGGCCGCCATACTCGCGGTCGGCAAGGCTTCGCGCGAATTGCGAGAAGATGATGACGGCGAAATTGCGGTTGAAACGCGGATCAAGCTGACCTTGTCAGTCGATCATCGCGTGATCGACGGGGCGGCCGGGGCAGCGTTTCTGGCCACGCTCAAGTCCCTGATCGAGGAACCCGAGCTGCTTTTCGCCTAGCGTTTCAGGCACCACCAGCTTGCCAATTACCGCGACGCGGATGAACGCATTGCCGAGTGTGTCACGGCCGCAACCCTGACACTCGAGATTGATACCAAAGATTTTCACACGAAGGATTGACGCGCGGAGCCAGCATGGCATCCTGCATGGCGAGGCAGCCGGCAAAGCGGCGGAGGAGGGGCGTTATGAGACGTAGACTTATGGTGGCGGCTCTGCTGCTGGGGACAAGCGGCCTGCTTGCGGGCTGCGACCAATTGAAAAAGGTTGCGGGCGGCAAGGATGTCGTCGTCAAGGAAACCGAATTTCCCGAGCGAGTTCTTTGGGGCGATACGCATTTGCACACCGCCAACTCGGTCGATGCTTTTGGTTTTGGCGTCCGTCTGGGGCCGGAAGAAGCATTGCGGTTTGCCCGTGGCGAGGAAGTGACGTCCACAACGGGTCTGAAGGCAAAGCTGCCCCGCCCGCTCGATTTCCTTGTCGTCACGGATCATGCCGAAGGGTTGGGAGCGACCAAGGCCCTGTATGATGCGCCCCGGCTTCTCATCCGCGATGAGACGATGCTGCGCTGGTATGACATGATGCACGAAGGTCCGGCCGGATCGCAGCGCGCGATGGCCGAGATTCTCGATGCGCGTGGCCGCAATGCGCTGCCAAAGGCCATGCTCAATCAGGACGGCACAGCAGAGCGCACGAAGTCGGTCTGGAACAGCAATATCGACACGGTCGAACGCTATAACGAGCCGGGCAAGTTCACGGCATTCTTCGGCTTTGAATACACGTTGATGCAGGGCGGCAACAACCTGCACCGCAACATCATCTTCCGCGACGGCCCGGACCGCGTCCGCACGGTCGTGCCACTCGACCCGACGTACAAGACGACAACTGATGAAATCTGGAACTACATGGAAGCCTATGAAAAGGCGACAGGTGGCAGGGTTCTCGCAATTCCTCACAATTCGAACCTTTCGAATGGCCTGATGTTCGAACTGACCCAGCCCGGCGGTGGACCAATGACCGCGGCCTATGCCAAGCGGCGGGCACAGCACGAACCCGTCGTTGAAATCACCCAGATCAAGGGAGACAGCGAGGCACATCCCTTCCTGTCACCCAATGACGAATTTGCGGGCTTCGGCGTTGCCGGATGGGAGCTCAACAATCTTCTCGGCAACCAGCCGAAGGTGCCCAGCATGTTTGCCGGCGAATATGTCCGCGAGGCTCTGAAGCGCGGGCTCCTGCTGGAACAGCAGATGGGTGTGAATCCCTACAAGTTCGGGCTCATCGGCTCGACCGACAGTCATACAGCGCTGTCCACCGCTGATGAAAACCAGTTCTTCGGCAAGCACACCGGCAACGAGCCCAACCCGGCGCGGGTGATGCAGGAACAGAACCTGGGAACACGGAAAGGCCGCTTTGGCTGGCACTATCTGGCGAGTGGCTATGCCGCGGTCTGGGCAAAGGCGAACACGCGCGCCTCGATCTTCGATGCCATGGAACGGCGTGAAGTTTACGGCAGCACCGGGCCGCGCATGACCGTCCGTTTCTTCGGGGGCTGGGACTTCAAGGACGCTGACCTGAAGGGCGATTGGGTGCGTGCCGGGTATCGCCGCGGCGTGCCCATGGGCGGTGAGCTTTCGGCGGGCAAGAAAGGCGCGCCGAGCTTTATTGTCTCAGCGCTGAAGGATCCGATCGGGGCCAATCTGGATCGTGTCCAGATCGTCAAGGGCTGGGTGACGAAGGCCGGCAAGCTGCAGGAAAAGGTGTTTGATGTCGTCTGGAGCGATCCTGACAAGCGCAAGCCCACGGGCGGCAAGGTGCCTGCGGTCGGAGACACTGTGAATGTCGCCACGGCGTCCTATACCAATTCCATTGGGGCGCCGACCCTGGCAAAGGTCTGGACCGATCCCGAGTTCGATCCGTCCGTCAGGGCCTTTTACTATGTGCGTGTGCTGGAGATCCCGACGCCCAGCTGGCCCGCGTTCGATGCCGTGCGCTACAAGCTCAAGCTGCCGCCAGAGGTGCGCGTGAAGCAGCAGGAACGCGCCTATACGTCGCCCATCTGGTATACGCCGACCAAGGCATAAGGAGTTTCAATGCCGTCCAGTCGCGACCTGGCGGTTGCCGTCCTGCGGGAGCCGCTGGTCCATTTCCTGGTGGCTGGCGCGCTTGTCTTCCTTGTGCTGTCCGGACGCCCGCCCAATGCAACAGAGCGGCGGATCGTGGTCGATGAACCGGTGTTGGAGAGTATCTTCAACCGCTACGTCCAGTCCTTCCACCGGCCGCCGACGCCCGAAGAGATAGACGGCCTGGTTCAGGACTATATCCGCAGCGAGGTCTATTACCGCGAAGCGCTGCGCCTCGGGCTTGATCGTGATGACGAGGTGGTCAAGAAGCGCATGCGCAACAAGATGCTGGCGCTCTCCGGGGCGGACGCAGAGGCGGCACAGCCCAGCGACGCCGAGTTGCAGGCGCTGCTCGACAAGAATCCCGCGCGCTATGCCGCGCCGCCACGCTTTACCTTGCAGCAGCGCTATATCGGGGCCGATACGCCCGCGCTGAGGGCCGCGGCCAAAGCGGCGATCGCGGCTGCGAAGCCGGGCTTGGCGCCGGCCTTGCCGACAGTGACAAGTGCCATGCCCGATCGCTTCGACGATGCCAGTCCATCCGATCTGGCGGCCGAGTTCGGGGATGATTTTGCGGACTCCGTGTCCAATGCACCCGTTGGACGGTGGACCGGTCCTATTGTCTCTGGTTTCGGCCTGCATTTCGTCAAGATCGAGCGCCTGAAAAAGGCACCACCTCCGCGACTGGAGGACGTCCGTCAGTCGGTTGAAAATGACTGGCGTTTCGCTGCCGTGCGCAAGGCTGAAGATGCCTCATTCAAGAGCATGCTCAGGGGCTATGATGTGGTGATCGAACGGCCAAGATGAGGACGATTGTCCTTCTTGCCTTTTGCACTCTGATGCTTGTGCTGGGGGCGCCCGCAAGGGCCGATGAACTGCGCCCGGGATATCTGGAACTTTCCCAGCAGACCCGATCCGACTGGAAGCTGGTCTGGAAGGCACCCATTCTTGGCAGCCTTGCCGTCCGGGCAGAGCCATTGCTGCCCCGTTTTTGCAAGCTGAAGCTGCAAACGCCGCGCGTTTCCGGCGCGGCTGTGGTGGCGACCGGCACGGTGACCTGCACCCGATCCCTGGAGGGGGCGACCGTGGGGCTTCGCGGCATGGAGCCGGGCTCGACCGATGCGCTGCTGCGCGTGGCTCCGCTCGGCAGGCCGGTTCAAACCCAGCAACTGACGCCGGACAGGAGCAGCTATACGATCAGTGCCGTTCCGGACGGCTGGCAAGTGGCGCGCACCTATTTCATGATCGGGGTGGAGCATATCCTTGGCGGATATGATCATCTGCTCTTCGTGCTGGCACTGGTCCTGTTGCTCCAGCGCGGCTGGCCGGTCGTCAAGGCCGCGACAGCCTTCACCGTGGCGCACTCGATCACACTTGTGGGAACAACATTGGGGCTGTTTGGGCTCCCACAGGCCCCGGTCGAGGCCTTGATTGCGCTGTCGATCGTCTTCCTGGCGGTCGAAATCGTCAAGACCCGGGAGGGCGAGCGACGCCTGTCCGAGCGACTACCCTGGGTGGTGGCCTTCCTGTTCGGCCTGCTGCACGGCTTCGGCTTTGCGGGGGCGCTGCGCGAAATCGGCCTGCCGGAAACGGACGTGCCAGTGGCCCTGTTGACCTTCAACCTTGGGGTCGAAGCCGGACAGTTGCTGATCATCGCTGGTTCATCGGCTGTGCTTGCTGTCATGAGGCATATGGCGCCCAAGGCACTGCGCCCCGCGATACAGATTGCCGCCTATGCGATCGGGATAACAGCCAGCTTCTGGTTCATTGACCGAGTGCTTGCTTGAGCCGCTAACCCGCACCCGTCGCCCCTGCGCAGGCAGGGGCCCGTTTGACGCTGTGGTGCCAGACGCCCCCAAAGGCCCCTGCCTGCGCAGGGGCGACCGGCACGCGAAGGCATCCCGTGGTGAGCGGGGGGCGGGACGGTCGGCGCGGAAGCCTTGGGGGGCGTCCGGCGGGTATTGCCTTTGTGCGGTTGCAGGTGCTCGAGTGCGTAACCGGCGCCCGGTCTCGAAACACCGCCTTCTCATCCGGCACGTCCCTGCAGGGGGTAAGGCCCGAAAGCCCTCCTGCAGGACGGGAATGCTCCCATCAAAGACGCCCGGACCGGTTCAAAACGAACGCAGAGCGCGTGGCTGCACACTTTGGGGAGTGCAGACGCCCGCCGCTTTCGCGCCGACCTGTGCTGGTTGGGGACAAGGCCCCTTTCCAGCAGTCCCGCCCCTCGACCCGTGCGACCTAGAAACGCCGATCGAGTGACGGGATTGTGTGTTTCAGATTATCTCCTATTTGTCAAGTAAATAGGAACATAAGGCGAATACTATCCCCACACGTCGCCCCTGCACAGGCAGGGGCCTGTTGGTAATTATGGCACCCAGACGTCAGACAGGCCCCTGCCTCCGCAGGGGCGACGGGTCGTACCAGACTCACGCAACGGCCCCTGCCTTCGCAGGGGCGACGGTGCCAGACTCACGCAAGGGCTCCTGCCTCCGCAGGGGCGATGGGGTGGGGCGGTGCATCCGATCACGCTCCCTCTGGCATAGTCTGCCTTGGCGAGGGCGCATGGAAAAGGGCGGTTACATCTATGTCATGACCAACAAGCCGTTTGGGGTTTTGTACATCGGTGTTTCGGCAAATATCGGTACACGCGTTCTGGCGCACCGGAGCGGAACGGGATCGGAATTCTGTCGCAAATGGGGCCTCAATCGGCTTGTCTATCTGGAACGCCATGAAAGGATCGACGAGGCCATCGCCCGGGAAAAGGCAATGAAGCGGTGGAAGCGGGTTTGGAAATTGCGCCTGATAGCCGAGCATAATCCAGAGTGGGACGATTTGTTCGAGACGATCAACACCTGACTGTGGCCCCTGCGAGAGGCAGGGGCCTGTTGGTAATTATGGCACCAAGGCGTCAGACAGGCCCCTGCCTGCACAGGGGCGACGGGGCTCTCAAAGAAAAGGGGCACCCGCGATCTTGTTGATCGCGGATGCCCCGAGGTTCGGTAGAATTCAGTGGATCAGAACTTGAAGCTGGCCTCCACAAAGACCTGGCGGCCACGATTGATGTTGACGCCGATATCATCACCGCGCGGAACATAGGTCGCGGTGCCGGGTGTACCATACCCCCCCGCAGGTGCCGCAAATGGACGCGTGCCGCTGGTCAGGACATAGATCTTGTTGGCAAGGTTGAGGCCAACAAGCGACAGTTTCCATTTCTTGTCCGGGGCAGAGATGGAGATGCTTCCATCGAAAGTCACATAACTCTTCTGCTTGACGTCCCCGAACGGGCGCTGCTCAGCGGTGAAGTTGGAGTTGTTGGCCGTCCAATAGGAGCCTGAATAGGCCATGTTTCCGTTCAGGCCAAACTCCAGACTGTCACTGACTGGCACTGTCCAGTCAAAGGCAACGTTACCCGCGAACTTGGGAGCGCGCGAGACGGCCCGGCCCTTGAGGTTTTCTGAAGGCTTTGGATTGGTCGCAGTTACCGTCGATTCCGGGAATTGTGGATCAGGGTTGCGCGCAATGTTCAGATCCTTCGTGAATTTGGCATCCGTATAAGCCAAACCACCCGAGAACCGCAGTCCCTCAACCGGTGTTTTCCAGGCGAAATCAATATCCGCGCCCTTGCTGGTCAGTTCGGACGCATTGAAGGTCACGAACTGGACAGTTGTCGAGTTGAAGTTCTGCAGCTGCAGGTTCTTGAAGATATAATCGAACGCTGACACGTTGATGGTCAGTGAACGACCGGCAAGCTGCATCTTCGCACCGACTTCGCCGCCCTTGGCCGTTTCCGACTTGTAGATGAGCGAACTGAAGTCACCAGACAGCGCGGCTTGGCTCAGACTGTTCGATGGCAGTGCCGAGTTGTCGATGCCGCCCGATTTGAAGCCCGTCTTGTATGCCGCATAAATGCTGACATCCGGGGTCACCTTGTAACGCAGCGAAACTTCCGGTGAGACATTGCTGTCCTTGAAGCGGATCGGGCCGGAGAAGAAACCGCTGCCGATGAAGGCCGGGCCCGGGCCCAGGAACCGGTGGACATAAGGCACCGTGATCGTGTTGACCTTCTTTTCGTCTGTCCAGCGCAGGCCGCCCGACAATTCCAGCTGATCGGTAATGTCATACGTCGCACTGCCGAAGAAGGACACGGTATTGGTCTTGGTCTGGTGCTTCTTGTAGTAATCATAGGTAGCGCCGGTGATCGGATCGGCAGCAATGATCGAGATGTTGACCGCCTGCTGCGACGTGTTGAAATCGAGCTTGCGATATTCGTAGAACGCACCCAGCTGGAAGTTGAACGGACCTTCAAAGTCGCTCGCGAGGCGATATTCCTGCGAGAACTGGTAAGTCTTGTTCTGGGGGTCGCTTGAGCCCATGCCCAACGGTACACCTACCCCGTTGATGGCGGCCAGCCTCGGGGCAATCAATGCGATTGGAATCCCGTTCGGATTGAAGGCCGGGCCCGTACCCGCATAGCTGTAGCTGTCGAAATCGATCGAATTCAGCTTCATCAAGCCAGTCGTCGACGAGAATGTCAGCGTATCAGTCAGATCAAGATCCCACTTCAGCCGACCAAAAAAGATGTTGGTGCGCCCGAACGGGTGTCCCGGATAGTATTTTTCGCCCGCGCTGCCCGCCGGGAATTTGGTGGTTGCTGTCGAAGACGCGTCAGGAATGGCAAAATATTTGTCTTTGTAGTTGCAGTTTGCCTTGTTCGGGATGGCAATCGCGCCGCCGAGCAGCACGACTTCATCCGCCCGACCGTTGAAGCCGCAATAAATATCGAGGAACTGCGAGGCACCATCATTGCGATTGGTGATGTAGTTCAGCTTGAGGTTCGCCTTGAAGCGATCCGTCGGCTCCCAATTCAAGGTCACACGACCGACGAAATCCTTGAGGCCGCGATTGGGGTTGACCGTTCCGACACCCGGCTGGATCTGGTTGTACCGCGACACATCATTGTACTGCGCCGCAATACGAATGCCGAGTGTGTCGGTGATTGGCCCTGAAATGTAGCCACCGGCAACATAGCCACGTTCTTCGAATTCATAGGATGCCTTGCCGGCGATTTCCCAATTCTTCGTGGGATCGGCCGAATGCAGCGAGAACACACCTGCGGACGCGCTCTTGCCGAAGAAGAGCGACTGCGGGCCTTTCAGAACTTCAATCTGCTTGACGTCGAAGAAGCCAGCCTGAACCAGACGCATGGAGCTTTGCACGACGCCATCGAAATCGAACGCCACGGCGGAATCGAAGGATGCGGAAATGGCGGATGAGCCGACACCGCGGAGTGAAATGGAACCGCCCGAACCGGAGCCGCCAACCTGAACGTTCAGCGTCGGCACACGGCCGGCAACGTCCTGGACCTGATTGGCGCCATAGGTTTCCAGCGTATCGCTTGTCACAGCCGTCACGGTGACCGGAACGTCCTGGAGAGCTTCTGTCGTCTTACGTGCGGTCACGAAGATTTCGCCGCTATCCTCTTCTGCCGGAGCAGTCTGCGCATAGGCTGGCATCGAAAGCAGCGAGGCTGCACCCACCGATGCCAACAGCAAATTGCGCATGCTTCCTGCGCGACGGATGGAATCGTGGAACAAAGCAGTCATCATCTATCCTCCCCAATAGTTACACGCTGGAGGTCCACCTGCATTGATCTGCTTCAGGCGTGACCATATTTAACGCTTACCAATCCTATGAGGCCTGCTGCGCTTTCTCATTTAGCAAAAGCGATAGGGACTGGGCGAAGTGTGGCGGAAATGACACATGGCGGCGTCTGGGCTTTGTTTCCGTAACGGAAGCCTCAGGATGCCAATTGTTGTGCCGATGCACTGGTTTCGCTGTGCATCTGCGCGACGCGCGGATCGGTCGGCGCGCGCCATTCGGTGCCGAGTACCTGTTCAACGCGCAGGGCAGGCGGGACATTCTCGATGCCGATCATCCGGTCGCACTGTTGATGGAAACTGTAAATGCGCGCTTCCTGGTAGCTAAGGGGCACGCTCTTGAACGCGCGGCTTGCCATGGATTTCTGGATCGCTTCGCCGAATTGCGTGTCTTCAAGGATGATCGGGCTCATTTGGCGGCCATTCGGGCTGGTCGCATCCGGCACAGTCCACAGGTCTGGGACAGGGCCTTCGCCCCAGTCCAGTGCCATGGTGATGAGCTCAAGCCGAGTTGTCGTGAGCGAGGTCGGCCAGAAGATCAGCGGCGGAACAAAGAAATTGGACAGCGGCGAAACCCAGTTCGGGAACAGGGTATAGCTTTGCGTGCAGGTGCGGCCGAGTTCTCCGACCGTGTCGATCGATTTCCACTCCGGCGGACTTTCGATCGCACGGACATGCTCCCGATCCGTCGTCGGTGGCGCCGGGGCCAGCATCCGCGCATGGCCATTGGCATAGAAGCTGTTGAAATTGCGCCTTGAATCAACGAGCGGCGCCACTGTGTTGGGATGGATGAAGGGAACATGGTAGACTTCCATGTTCGCTTCCATCGCGACTTTCCAGTTGCACTTGAGTTCGAAACTGTGGCGCGCGGCGAGGCGCACACGGTCAAACCCGAATTCGGCCCACTCGTCCGCCAGCGGCCCGAGCCAGTCGAGAAGCGACATCGCCTCGTCATCGAAGTTGATGAATATGCAATTGCCAAACATCTCGCAGCGCACCGCGATCAACCCGCGGCAGCTGGGATCGAAGTCGATGAAGTCGCGCTGTTCGGGAATGCCGGCCAGACTGCCGTCCGTCTTGTAGGTCCAATGATGATAAGCACACATGAGACGGGACGACTTGCCGCGTTCGGCCGTCACGACTGGCGCGCCGCGATGGCGGCAGGTGTTGTAGAAGGCGCGAACTACGCCATCCATGCCGTGCACGATGATCAGGGGCTCGCCCGCATTCTCCCAGCGGACGTGGCATCCAGGTTCCGGGATTTCGTCAATATGACCGGCAAAGAGCCAGCTTTTCCGGAAAATATGCTCGCGCTCCAGCGCAAAATATTCGGGACTGGTGTAGCGCCCCGCAGGCATGTCGGGCAGTGAAGGGAAGCCGTGCGGGGGAGCGGTGCGGCGCCCTTCCCATTCCATCATGGCCTTCAACATAGCAACTTCGCGGGCGTCCATCATGATCTCCCAAGGCACCATAGAGTAGCACGGGGCAGCAAGGCTGCGCTTGCCAAAATTGGTAGGCACGCCTCTTCCTTTCGACAGTATGGGCCGGATTTGTGCTTCGATAGACGTCATGTGTTTGGAATTCAGAGAGGGAGAGCATCGTGGCAGGTCGGGTTCAAGGCAAGGTTGCATTAGTGACGGGCGGAGCAATGGGGCTGGGCAAGGCCGATTGCATTCGCCTTGCCGAAGAAGGCGCAAAGGTCATCGTGACCGACATCGACATTGCAAAGGCGCAGGCCGTTGCCGATGCGATTGGCGGCGAGGCCCTCCAGCATGACGTCCGCTTCGAGGATCAGTGGAAGCGCGTCATCGACCATATCGAAGCCCGCCACGGCCGGCTCGATATTCTCGTCAACAATGCCGGCAACGTTATTTTCGAGAGCATCGAAGACTGTTCGACCGAAAACTTCCGGCTCCAGATGGCCATTCACGTTGAAGGCACATTCTTCGGCTGCAAATATGCGATGCCGCTGCTGAAACGATCCGAAGCCGCGTCGATCATCAACATGGCGTCGACGGCATCGCTGCTCGGCTATGGCGCGATCATTGCCTATACCGCTGCCAAAGGCGCAATCCGGGCGATGACCAAATCGATCGCCATGCATTGCCAGGACAAGGGCTATCCGATCCGCTGCAATGTGCTGATGCCAGGCGGCATCGAAACGCCGATGGTTCAGGCCGTCAGCGGCCGGGCAGGGCAGGAAGCGGTTGTTCCGGAAGGTGTTCTGCCAAAGGATGCACTGGGTGCGCCGAAAGATGTGGCGAACGCGGTCCTTTATTTTGCCTCTGACGAGTCACGCTTTCTGACCGGTGTCGAAATCCCGATCGACAACGGACTGTTTGCCCGTCCGGAGCGCTGAGAACTTCTGATTTTCCGGTTTGGAGAAACACAGGGTGCCACTTGCCATCGCAGGCAAGTGGCACCTTTTTTGTGTCAGAACTTGTATCCGACTTCGACGCCTGCGAGGCGACGTGCGCCCGGCGAGATGAAGGAACCGCCGAACTCGATCGCCGGGATCGCTTCGTTGATATACTTCTTGTCGAACAGGTTGTTGGCGAACGCCGTGATGTGCCAGTTGTTGCCCTCGATACCGGCGCGCAGATTCATGACACCAAAGGCATTGCGCTTTGCCACGCTATAGTTCGCGTTCCCGACAAAGGCCGGGAGACCAAGTGCAGAGATGGGCAGGAGCTGGCTGAACAAGGTCGGCCGGGTCTGGTCCTGGACAGTGTGGAAATAGGTCGGACCAGTGACGCGATAGTCACCGCGTACCTTGAACTTGAGGCTGTCCGTGAACGGCACCTCGACCTGGCCGCCGACGTTGATCGTGTAATCGGCGGTGTAGGGTGACTTGTTGCCCACGGTATAGGGACGCGACGCATTCTTTTTGATCTCGCTGTCCGTGACGTTGACCGAACCGAACAGGGAGACGCCTTCGACGATCCGGGCCGTGGCGTTGAGTTCGACACCCTTCACGTCAACCTTGTCGATGTTCGAAACGACGCGCAGCAGGCCGAAGCTGCCAACGAAGAATTCGAAGAACTGCATGTCGGTGACGCGGGTGTAATAGCCCGCAAGGTCAAAGGTCAGGTGGTTGTCGAACAGCGAACCCTTGATGCCGGCTTCGAACGCGCTTGAACGTTCCTTGCGGAACTGATCGTTGACCACAACGCCGGCCCCAATTTCAGGGATGTTGAAATTGTTGTTCACCGTTGCCGATGAGCCGGAATTGTTGAAGCCGCCAGCTTTGAACCCAATGCCCCAGTTGGCATAGATATTGGTGTGCTGGTCCGGGCGGAAGCTGATCGTGACCTTTGGTTCCAGCTGCTTGAACGCCTTGGACTGGTCAGGAATGCTGCCTGTCGCCGGCAAGCCGGGGTTGATCTTGGCACCGGTGATCGGGTCGAGAACATTGGGCACCCGATTTGAAACCGAGCGGTCCTCAATATCATAGCGCAGCGCCAGGCCTGCCTTGAACTTGGACGATGGCGCATAGTCGATCGACCCAAATCCGGCATAGACATTGGTCTTGAACCGGTCGGCATAGAGCTGTGACGTCGGGTTGGCGGTTCCCGGCGCGTTATAGAGCTCCTTGATCAGGCCCTGACCCAGGTCGGCACCGAGGCTGACGCCCACAAAGCGGCTGATGTTGAGATAATAAGCACCAATCTGCCATGACAATGGGCCGTTGCCGTTCGAGGCCAGACGGATTTCGCCGCTGAAGTCCTTCTGGTTGCGCACCTGATACTGGGTGCCGTCGCAGGTTGTCGGGCTATACGGGCCAAAGGTCGAGCCCGTTGCCGGAGCAAAGATGAAGGGAACAGGGATTGCGCCGATGAAGCCCGGTGCATTGACCGGGAAGCCGGTATTGGCCGCGGTTGAAGCAAAGCAGGCTGCCTGCACGGCGAGGTTGGTCGGGTTCGTAGGGGCACCGAGAGCGGGGGCAATGTAACGCGCGAAATCCGCCGATGTGCCGTCAGCCGTCAGGCTCTGCTTGACGTTTGAATAAAGCGCCCAGGTCGTCAGCTTGGTCGAACCGAAATCATGGTCGAGCTTGATGGAGGCATCGAAGCTCTTCTGATCGTTGGTCGGACGGATGTTGCTGTAGTAACGGAACGGATGATCATCGACGTCCTCATTGAAGGCCGGATTGGCTGCCGCGAAATTGGGAAGGTGGAACGCGGCGTTGAAGTTGATCGAAGCGCCTGACAGCTTCGCATAGCGTGCCTTGACGTCCAGCTGGGTTGCATCGCCGAGGTTGGCCACGAAGCGGCCATCGACACTGCCGACTTCCTGATCGTCCACGACCTTCTTGTTCAGCAGGATATTGCGATAGAAGCCATCGGTCGTGCGATAATAGCCTGACAGCACGATGCCGGCATTGTCTCCCACGGGCGTCGCGACATAGGCGCTTGTTTCGATCGTCTTTTCATTGGCATAGCTTGCCGTCACACCGGCTTCCAGATGATCGCCGGGCTTCAGTGTCGAGATCACGATGGCGCCGGCCGCTGCGTTGCGACCATAGATAGCGCCCTGCGGACCTTTCAGGATTTCGATCTGGCGCAATGTGCCCTGGTTCTGGTTCAGCTGCGCCGTATTGGTCTTGAGGATGCCATCGACGACAAGGGCAACGGAGCTTTCCGCGTCGCGCGCGCCGTTGATACCGCGAATGTTGATCTGCGTGTCACCGGCTTCAGCCGTACCCGTCACGATCGTGACGCCCGGCGTCAGCGCGGTAAAATCCTGTGCGTTCTTCGCGCCCGTATCGGCCAGAGCCTGGGCTGTGATCACGGACACGGACGCGGGAACATCGATCAGTCGTTCCGACTGGCGCCGCGCGGTGACGATGATTTCTTCGCCCGAGCCTTCCGTTTCGGCGGTCTGCGCCAAGGCGGGAACGGAGGTTACAGCAAGCGCTGCTATTGAACTCATCAAGATTATCTTTGTGGTTTTCATTTTTTGTCTCCCTGACCGGATTTGTTAGACGAGGACGTTTTCCCCGCTGAAATAGACATACACTTCCTGAAACTTGCCATCGCGAATGCGCCAGAAATTCGTGTTGAACAGCTGTGTGACCTTGCCGTCATGGCCCGTCAGGACAGCTTCGAAACTGGCTGTAATGCGGCCGTTCTTTTCATCGACCGTGCACGTGAAATCCTTGTGGACGATCTTGGCATAGGCGCCGAAGAAATCTTCGAACATCCGCTTGATTTCGGCCTTGCCTGCATGCCGGGTAAATGCCGTCTGCACACAGAACAGCGCTTCGTCATTGAAGCAGGCCAGCGCGCCATCCAGATTCTTGGCGTCGACATTGCCGAAATAGGTCCTGGTCGCGAGTTCGATGAGCTGATCGCGCGTGAGGCCGGGTTCATATTGCATCAGGCGTCCCCCTCCTTCAGCAGATTGTCTCCGCTCATGTACACATAGACGCGATGGAACTTGTCGCCCTTCAGGTAGAAGCGGTTGCAGTTTTCATAGCGCAGTTCGTCACCACCGTTGGGCGTGATCAGCACTGTGAACTGCGAACAGACGGCATTGGACTGCGGATCGGCGGTGTGCACGAAATTGCCATGCCAGATAGAGGAAAAATCGGCGAACAGCTTTGCAAACATGGCCTTGATGCCGACATCGCGACCGGTGTGGACCGTGTTGGATGTCACTTCCGTCAGGACTGCATCTTCGGTGAAGCAATCAAGAACCTTTTGCATGTCCTTGTTGTCGACGCCGTCGAAATAGCGCTTCGTGACGATATCGATGTAATAGGGGTAAGGGAGCGCCTCCTGTCCGGCACCGCCTTCGCTCCAGGCTGTCATCATGCGCTTCCTTTCTTGATGCCCGCATCATTGGCAACGCCCGGATTCGGGAAAGCAATCTTGCTGTGGCTGATCCCGAGCTGGACCAGCAGCTCGGCCTGCTTGTAGGCAATCAGGCCGGGATTGATGACTGGCACCGGCAAATTCTCGGCAAGCCAGCTTGCCGATTGGTGCATGGTGGTAGAACCCAGAACAATGACGTCGGCGCCATCCTCCGCAATCGCCAGCTCGGCTTCGCGCTTCAGCTTGGCAAAGATGACGTCTTCCTTGCCGGCGAGCAGTTCCGCAAGATCGGGCCGTGTCTTGATCGACCGCAAGGACGCGCACCTTGGCCAGAAGCCATATTCCGTGAGTGTCTTTTCATACAGGGGGAACCATTCATCCCACATCGTCAGGATCGTGAATTTCTTGCCCAGCGTCATCGCGAGATGGAACGCGCATTCTCCGGGGCCAAGCACCGGGATGGACAGGCGCGACCGCAAGGCGCGCAAACCGGAATCACTGACGGTATCGATGACGACTGCCGAATAGCCTTCTGCTTCCGCCTCGATACCGGCCTGAAACACCGTCCAGTCCATCAGAAGCATGTCATGATAGCTGTCGCCAAGCGCGGCGCCCCAGCCCACGGCGGCAAATTCGGGCTTGAATCCGGGGGAAATGACACTCGCAGGCAATTGCGAGGCGCGATTGGCGACGCCAGCGGCATCCATCGGAATGGGCACTATCACCTTGATGCGATGTTCGCGAGCCATTGCCCCTGAGCCCTGTGTGACGTTGCTTTATGAAACTTCTATTGTATACAAACCACAAAGGTCAAGCCTTGAAAGGAATGATCCATGTCCCGTGCCTCCGATCGTGCCTATGAGCAGATCAGGAACATGATTCTCTCAGGCCGCCTTGAGCCCGGCGCGCAGATTGGGGAGGAGCATCTTGCCGAAATCTGCGGCGTTTCGAGGACGCCGGTTCGCGATGCCTTGCGCAGGCTCGAAGCGGACCTGTTCATCAAGAAGAGCGAATCGCAACGGACCTTTGTGGCAGACTGGTCGCTGGAGGATCTTGAAGATGCCTTCACGCTGCGCGGGATGCTTGAAGGCCATGCCGCGTCACGGGCCGCACGGCGCATTTCTGCGAAGCAACTGAACGACCTCAGGGCAGAGAATGAAGGGCTTCGCTTGGCAATTGACCGGACGCAGCCGGACGTCACGGCATTCCTCGAGCATAACCGGCGCTTTCACGCGATCATTGTCGAGGCAGCGGCTTCGGAGAAGCTGGAAAGCCTGCTGTCGAGGATCGTCGAACAGCCCGTCGTCTGGCGAACAGCGCAGCATTATGATCATGAAAACCTGATGCGATCCTGGCGGGAGCATGAGGAATTGCTCACGGCCTTTGCGCGTCGCGACGACGTCTGGGCTGCGTCAGTCATGACGGGACATATTCGCCGCGCTTTCCATAGCTATGCGGATGCCCATCGCGGCGATGTCGTCACGGCAATTGCAGAGGCAGCAGAATAGCCGGGTTGATTTTGTATACAATTGAGGCAATGAGACAGTCATGACGGCAACACGCATCGAATTTGTCGAAGTCGGCCCGCGCGACGGGCTGCAGAACGAGTCGACTCCGATTGCCACGGCCGACAAGCTCGAACTGATCACCCGCGCGATCGGTGCCGGCGCACGCCGCATTGAAGTCACGAGTTTCGTGAACCCGAAGAAGGTGCCGCAGCTTGCCGATGCGGAAGACGTCTGTGCAGGCCTTCCCGACCGCCAGGATGTCACCTTTATCGGTCTGGTGATGAATGGACGCGGCGCCGAGCGTGCGATTGCAACGGGCCGGATCAACCAGCTGGGCGCAGTCGCTGTTGCCACGGACCGGTTTGCCATGGCCAATCAGGGGCAGACGCGCGATGGCTCGGTCGATGCTGCGTGCGAGATCATTGCCATGGCAAAGGAGGCCGGCCTGACGGGGCAGGTCACGATCGGGGCGTCCTTTGGCTGTCCGTTCGAGGGCGAAGTGCAAGAGGATGTTGTGGTTGCGATGGCCCGAAGGCTCGCAGAGGCGGGGCCGGTCGAGGTTGCCCTTGCAGACACGATCGGGGTCGCCAATCCTGCCCATGTCCGCAGTCTTGTGACGCGCGTTCGGGAGGCCATTTCGCCGCTTCCGGTCCGGGTGCATTTTCACAATACCCGAAACACGGGCCTCGCCAATGTCTGGGCGGCTGTGGAGGCTGGCGCAACGGTGGTCGATGCATCGCTCGGCGGCCTTGGCGGCTGCCCTTTTGCACCCGGCGCGGCTGGCAATGTGCCAAGCGAAGACGTTGTCTACATGCTTGAACGCGCAGGCATTGCTACGGGCATGGATCTGGAAAAACTGGTTGATGCGAGCCACTGGCTCGCGGGTGTCATGGGGCGAAAACTGCCAGGAATGGTTGCGCAAGCACCCGCATTCCCTGCGGCGGCCTGAGGGAGAGAAAAGGTATGGGTTATCGACTGGGTGTTGACGTTGGAGGCACGTTCACGGACCTGCTTCTCTTCAATGTCGAAACAGGCGCCTTCTGGCGGCACAAGACGCCGTCGACTCCGCATGACAGCTCCGAAGGTATCCTCAATGGCGTGAACGCCATTTGTGACGAAGCGGGCGTTGCGGCGAAGGATATCGAGTTCTTTCTCCACGGAACGACCGTCGCCACCAACGCTGTTCTGGAAGGGAAGGGCGCGCGCGTCGGCCTCATCACGACAGAAGGCTATCGTCACATCATGCAGATCGCCCGGAGCTATGTGCCCGGGGGTCTGGCGGCCTGGATCATCTGGCCCAAACCGCAGCCCCTGGCAGCGCTGGAGGACACAGTCACGGTCAAGGGCCGCATGAACGCGGCTGGCGAGGAAGTCCGCCCGCTTGACGAAGACAGTGTGCGGACCGCCCTGACGCAACTGAAGGCACAGGGCGTGGAGGCCATTACCGTTTCGCTCATCAATGCCTATGCCAATGGCGCGCATGAAAAGCGGATCGGGGAAATGGCGCGGGACATGATCCAGGATGTGCCTGTGTCCCTGAGCCATGAGGTTCTGCCGGAAATGCAGGAATATGAGCGGACACTGACGACCGTTGCCAATGCCGCTGTCCGTCCGGTTGTCGGGCGCTACGTCCGGAGCCTCAGGGACAAGCTGGCAATCAGCGGCATGGCCGGCAAGCTGTCGCTGCTGCGATCGGATGGCGGCCTGATGTCGGCACAGAAAGCGGAAGAACATCCGGTCAACATCCTGATGTCCGGCCCGGCAGGTGGCGTGACGGGGGCCCTTTGGGTCGCAAAAAATGCGGGCCTCAAGAACATCCTGACTCTCGATGTGGGCGGGACGTCAACCGACGTGGCGCTGATCGAGAATCTCGAACCGCGCCGCGTGCGGACGACGGAGGTCGGCCATCTGTCCGTTCGGGCATCTTCGCTCGACGTGAAGACCGTTGGTGCTGGCGGCGGATCGATCGCCTATGTGCCGGAACTGACCGGCGCCTTGCGGGTCGGACCGCAGTCGGCCGGTGCGGTTCCCGGTCCGGTCGCCTATGGCAAGGGGGGCGAGGCGCCCACGGTGACCGATGCCAATGTTGTCCTCGGCTACCTTCCAGAAAATCTGCTCGGCGGCAGCTTCAAGCTTGATCGCGAAGGCGCGAAGCGTGCAGTCCAGACGATCGCCGATGCCCTCAGGATCGACCTGATGGCTGCCGCGCGGGGCATCATCGACATCGTCAACGAGAATATGTTCGGGGCCTTGCGCATGATTTCAGTCCAGCAGGGCTATGACCCGCGGCATTTTGCGCTGATGGGCTTTGGTGGCGCCGGACCCTTGCATGTGAATGCGGTGGCGCGGCTCATGGGAAGCTGGCCGGCGATCTCGCCGGTCTCGCCGGGGGTGCTCTGCGCGCTGGGTGATGCGACGACCCGGATGCGCACTGAAACCGCGCGATCGCTGTCGCGGCTTGCGACCGAGACAAAGGCCGAGGAACTGATTGCCATCCTTGACGAGATGGCGTTGCAAACACGAGCCGAGCTCCGTTCAGACGGTGTGCCCGACAGCGAGATCGAATGTGTCTTCGAAGTGGATGTCCGCTATGCAGGGCAAGCCTTTGAAGTTCCGTTGGTTATCAGTTCGGATGTGCTCAGGAACGACGGGATCGCCGGCCTGCTCAAGCGATTTGATGAGGAGCATCTGAGACTCTTCACCTTCAACATGGACACGCCCCACGAAATCGTGAACCTGCGCGCTGTCGCCCTGGGGCAGTCGCTGGATTTGCCCGCAGCCGAGCTGCCCAAGGGCGATGGCAACCCCATTGCCGCAAAGATGCGCGATCATACGCTCTGGATGGACGGGCGCGAGCAAGCCGCGGTGATCTATGATCGGGAAAAACTCCGACAGGGTGATCGCATACCAGGCCCTGCCATCGTCATTGAAATGGATTCGACCACATTGATCGAATCCGGCTGCGTCGCGACAGTCGATGCAGTGGGCAACATCCTGATCAACCCGGCTTGAGGAGCAACGTACATGCCCGCAACCATTGTCGCCACGAACCAGACGCCGTTCCGCAAGATCGATATTGATCCTGTTACGCTCGACATTGTCGAAAACGCCCTGCGCAATGCGCGCATCGAAATGGATGCCACACTTGTGCGCACCGCCATGTCGCCCGGCATTCGCGAGCAGGGCGATGCCTTCCCGCTGATCGCGGACCATCTCGGGCGGATGATCGTCGGCCAGTTCGGTAGTTTTATCGGCGGGTTCCTCGATAATTTCGACGGGACGCTTGAGGACGGAGACATGATCTTCCTGTCCGACCCCTATAGTTGCGCAGGGGCCGTCAGCCATTCGAACGACTGGCTCGTCCTGTTGCCGGTGTTCAAAGACGGGAGGCTGATCGCCTATACTTCGATGTTCGGCCACCAGTCCGACATTGGCGGCAAGGTTGTCGGTTCGATGCCCATCAACGCCCGCTCGATCTTTGAAGAAGGCGTGCGCATTCCACCGGTCAAGATATGGAAAAAAGGCGAATATAATGCGGACCTGATGAAGCTTGTCATGCACCAGACGCGCAAGCCGGACTGGTGCCAGGCGGACCTCAATGCCTTGATCGCGTCCTGCCGCGTTGCCGCCCGGCGCGTGATCGAAATGGCCGAACGATTCGGCGATGACGTCTATGTCTCGGCCACTCAGGAGCTTCTGGCGCGCAATCATCGCGCGATGAAATCCCTTATTGCGATGGCTGTCGCCGAAGAGCCGGTCAGTTTCGAGGATTATATCTGTGACGACGGGATGGGTTATGGCCCGTATCGCATCAAGTGCACGATGTGGCGCGAGGGCGAAAAGGTCATCCTCGATTTCGCAGGAACAGACCCGCAGAGCCAGGCGTCGATCAACTTCTTCCTGAACGAGAACATGTTCAAGATGTTCTTCGGCATCTACATGATCATGGTCTTCGATCCGCAGATCCTGTTCAATGACGGCTTCTACGACCTGATCGATGTGCGTATTCCGGAAGGGTCTCTGCTCAAGCCGAAGTTCCCGGCGGCACTCTCCGGACGGACGCACGCCCTGGGCCGCATTTTCGATATTCTGGGCGGTCTTCTGGGCCAGAAGACCCCCGAATTCCTCAATGCAGCCGGCTTTTCGTCATCGCCTCACCTGTTCTATTCGGGCAATGATGCCAAGGGAGACTGGTTCCAGCTCTTCCAGATCGGCTTTGGTGGCATTCCCGGCAGACCGCTGGGCGATGGGCCGGACGGGCATTCGCTCTGGCCGGGCTTTACCAACGTGCCGAACGAGTTTCTGGAGCGCTATTTCCCGCTGATGATCGAACGGTACGAGACGGAGCCGGACAGTGGCGGTGCTGGCCTCCACCGGGGTGGCAACGGGATTCACATGACCTATCGCTTCCTCGCCGATGGCACGATTTCGATCCATGACGATCGCTGGTTCGTTCCGCCCTGGGGCGTGAATGGAGGACTGCCGGGCAAGCGTGCACGGAAGATTCTCGAACGGGCCGACGGCAGTCGTGAGATCGTTGGCAACAAGGTCGAGGATGTCAGCGTTGCCAAAGGCGACCAGCTGCATTTCATCACCTGGGGCGGCGGTGGATGGGGCGATCCACTTGATCGCGACCCGGCCCTCGTCGGCAAGGAAATCACGCAGGGTCTGGTCACCAGTGAAGGTGCAAAGGCCTATGGCGTGATTGCCAATGACAATGGCGAGATCGATCAGGCCGCGACGGATGCGCTTCGGGCCAGCATGCGCGCCGGTCGTGGGGCATTGCCGCTGTTCGATTATGGTCCGGGGGTCGAGGCATTGCGCTCGGCCTGCGAGGCCGAGACAGGACTGGCAGCACCCGTACAGCCCGTCTGGGCGATGGCAGAGGCGGCAGAATAACATGGGCGAGAATTCTGGCGCATTGAGCGATATTCGCGTGGTTGAACTCGGCCAGCTTCTGGCCGGGCCGTTCTGCGGACAATTGCTGGGGGATATGGGCGCGGATGTCATCAAGGTGGAGCCGCCGGGCGCGGGCGATCCGATGCGCCTGTGGGGCGACGGCAAGGACAAGGTCAATTGGGAGGTCATTGCCCGCAACAAGAAGTCTGTGTCCGCCAACCTTCGCATCCCCGAAGGACAGGACCTTGTCCGCAAGCTTGTTGCGCATGCCGATGTCCTTATTGAAAACTTCAAGCCAGGCACGCTCGAAAAATGGGGCCTTGGTCCGGACGCGCTGCACGCAATCAATCCGCGCCTCATCATTGCGCGCATGTCCGGATACGGGCAGACCGGTCCCTATTCAGACCGCGCAGGCTATGGCGGCATCGGCGAGGCGATGGGCGGATGGCGCTATATTGTCGGTGAACCGGATCGCCCGCCAAGCCGGATGGGCATTTCCATCGGCGACTCGCTGACGGCAACCTACGGCTGCATGGGCGTGTTGGCGGCCCTTCATGTTCGGGAACGGACAGGCAAGGGCCAGGTCGTTGACACTGCGCTCTATGAAGCGGTTCTGCAGGTGATGGAAAGCGTCATTCCCGAATATGACAGGATGGGCATCATCCGGGAACGGTCCGGCTCCTTCCTCAAAGGGATTGCGCCGTCCAACGTCTACATGTGCAGCGACGGCGAATTCATGATTGGCGGCAATGGCGATGCGATCTTTGCCCGCCTTGCCCAGGCGATGGGTCAGCCCGAACTGGCGAAGGACCCGCGCTATGCAACGCACATTGCGCGCGGCGAAAACCAGATCGAGCTTGATGCCCTCATCAATCGCTGGACGGCGCAGCATACGATTGCCGAGGTCGAAGCCTTGATGATCCAGCACTCCGTGCCCGCGGGCAAGGTCTATCGCGCTCCGGAAATGTTTGCAGATCCGCATTTCCAGGCACGAGAGGCGATTGTCGAGGTCGAGACGGAGCGTTTTGGCAAACTCA
Organism: Aquisediminimonas profunda; assembly: GCF_019443285.1. Classification (GTDB taxonomy): domain Bacteria; phylum Pseudomonadota; class Alphaproteobacteria; order Sphingomonadales; family Sphingomonadaceae; genus Aquisediminimonas; species Aquisediminimonas profunda. The sequence goes on along the minus strand of NZ_CP080327.1, from coordinate 3,138,245 downwards.
AGATGCAGAATGTGGTGCCACGTCTGTCTGAAACGCCCAGCTCGATCCGGACACCAGCGCCGTCGAAAGTCGGTCAGCATAATGCCGATGTCTACGGCGGCTTGCTGGGCCTGACGCCGAAAGAGATCGAAGAGCTGCAGGCAGCGGGCGCGATCTGATGAATGATGCGGCTGCAAATTATGCGGGGACGTTCAACGGAACCCTTGCATTCGGCAGCCATCCGGCCCTTCTCGTCGTCGATTTCGTCATGGCCTATCTGGTGCCGGAGTCTCCGCTCTATGCGGGCGTTGAATCGGCCCTTGCCAGCAATGTCCGGCTTGTCGCGGCGGCGCGCGCCAGTCACGTCCCGGTCATTTTCACCAATGTGGTCTATGAGCCGGGCGGGGCGAATGGCGGATTGTTCTACAAGAAGATCCCGGCCCTGAAGGCCTTCGATGCAGGTTCTCCGCTGGGAGACTTTCCGAAGGAGCTGCAACCCGCAGATGGCGAGCGTGTCATATCCAAGCAATATGCATCGGCATTCTTCGGCACCGGGCTGGACAGGATCCTGCATGAGATGGGCATCGACACGCTGCTCATTACCGGGCTTTCCACGTCCGGCTGCGTCCGGGCAACGACGCTCGATGCCTTGCAATATGGCTTCGCCCCCTTCGTCGTGCGTGAGGCGTGCGGCGATCGGCATCCCGCACCGCATGATGCCAATCTGTTCGATCTGCAGGCCAAATATGCCGAAGTGATCAGCGAAGCCGATGCACTTGGCCTGCTCGCGCGGAGCACCGCCGCATAGCGATCACGCCAGGCTGGTCGCAGCGTTCCAGAATTCGATCAGGTCATGCGCGTAACTGGACGGCACATAGGCAGTGCACTGAGCTTCGCCCGTCACATGCAGACGGACATTCACATGATCGATGATCGTTGCCGCGCTGCGTCCGGGTCCGAATGCCGGATCTTCGGCATCGAAGACGCCGCCTTCCATCAGCAGACGGCGCCAGCCCGCGCCAGACATGGCAACGCGGACGATGCCACCCCCGATCGCGGTCAGCGCCCCATCGTCGCCAAGGACAGACTCAAGCCCCGTCACATCTCCCTCGACCAGCCAGACGGTTGGTTCAAAACGGATGAGCTGAATTGCCGCATTGCCTGCTGATTGACCCATGGGCGGCAAGTCGAAGCCAGCCGCCTTTTGAAATCGCTTGGCCACGGCCTGCGCATTGCTCCAGATTTCAAGGGCATGGAGCGGGGCAGGGGGGAGGGTGGAGATCGTCACGTCAATCACGATAGCGTTCCCCGGCAGGATCATAGAAATGGGGCGCCGTGACGCGCACGCGCACATATTGATTCCGTGTGGGCGATGAGGCGATGAGTTCCTCGCCTGTGCGTGACCGTCCGTCTGTGAGCAAGGCCAGCGCGATCGGATCGCCCGACATGACGCGATAGGCGGCCGCCGTCACATGGCCTTGAGCGCCGACACCCTTTTCCAGGGTGAGCATTGAACCTTCGGGGATTGGCCCGCCCAGCGATTCCAGCCCAACCAGCTGCAGGCGGCCGGGTGCTGCAAGTGCGGGCCGGGACAGTCCTGCCTCTCCCACATATCCGCCAGCCTTGTTGAGCATGCCGGCAAGTCCAAGATCATGGGGGCTCAGGCGGCCGTCCACTTCACCGCTGACCACGACGTGTCCCTTTTCAATGCGCAGAATTTCCATCGCTTCGAGGCCGTAGGTGCAGCCGCCGCGTTCGGCCAATGCGGTTTCGCATGCCGCCCACACGGGCGCGCCATGCGTTGCTTCGACATAGATTTCAAAAGCGCGTTCCCCGCTGTAGCTTGCCCCAAGGAGGAGGACAGGCACGCCCGCCAAGGTGGCGGATGCCAGGGACATGTGGCGGGGCGGTTCGGTGCCGATCATTGCCGACAGGGCAGCTTTCGCCAGCGGGCCCGCGACAGCGATCCCGGCATAATGTTCCTGCACATTGACGGCAGAAACGCGCAACTCCGGATGCAAGACCTGCCGGACATAGGAAATGTGCGTCGCCATCCGATCCGCACCGCCCGTTGAACTGGTCAGGAGATAGCGGTTTTCGTCCAGCCGCCAGACTGTGCCATCATCGAAGACCAGACCGTCTTCGCGGAGCATGAAGGTATAACGACCGCGGCCAATGGCAAGCTTTGCAACACTGGTTGCGCAGATCATCTCCAGAAATTTTGCCGCATCGGGGCCACTGACCTCGAATTTTGCGAGGGAGGAGACGTCCGTCATCCCGACCGCGCTGCGCACTGTCTGCGCTTCCCGTCGGGCCGACGTCGCGAGATCCTCGCCATTTCGTGGAAAGGCGCGGGGACGCATCCAGTATCCGGCAGGCTGCCAGATCGGCTTTGCGGCCTGATGTTGGTTCCAGAGCGCGAGCCTGCGCACATGCGCCCCGGCATCGCGATGATTGCGCCCGGCGAGCAGGCCCATGGTGACGGGCGTATAGGGTGGGCGGAAGGTCGTCAGGCCCGCGTCCGGGATTGACGCATGCTGCCGCTCCGCAAGCCGGGCCAGGGCGGCCATGTTGCTTGTCTTGCCCTGATCGGTCGCCATGCCGAGCGTGGTATAGCGCTTCAGATGTTCGACGGACCGGTATCCCTCGGCCCATGCCAGATCGATATCGGCAATGCTCACATCATTCTGGAAATCGACGAAGCTTGTCTTGGGATCGCCATGCAGCGCGAGCGGCAAGGCCGCGGGCGGGTTGGCGGCAGAGCCGATGGTTTCGACATTCTGCCGGCATTCCGCGGCGACAAAGGCCTGTGCCTCGTCCGAAAAGTCCAGCGTGCCGCCAGCTTGCATGTGAAGATGCGTGACGGGCGTGAAGCCGCCCGAAACAGCAAGAAGGTCTGCATCATAGGACACATCTTGCGCCGACACTGTGGCCTTCACGGACTTGAGCTGGTGCATGCCGCCTGTTGCTGCCTTGGGCACGGCATTGGTGTGCACCGTGAATCGGCCCTGGGCCTCCGATGCAGTGGCGCTGAGCGCGCTGCGGGCATCGAGTATCGCAACGACCTCTGCTCCGGCATCGCTCAGGGTCTGTGCCGTCAGATAGGCGTCGTCATTGTTTGTCGCGATGACAACGCGCTTGCCGGGCAGGACGCCAAAGCGGCGGACATAGGTCCGCACCGCCTGTGACAGCATCACGCCGGGGCGATCATTATGGGCAAAGGCAATCGGGCGCTCGATGCAGCCGGTCGCGAGGATGACCTTGCCTGCGCGCACATGCCAAAGGCGCTGTGCAGTTCCGTCGGTCGGCACCTGACCCGGCTCCGTGATCCGCTGCACGAGGGTAACGAGGTCATGTTCCCAATAGCCTGATGCCGTCGTCCGCATGAGGATCGTCCCGCCGGCATCACGAATGCGCGCGGCCATGGTTGAGGTCCAGTCCGGCCCCAGATCGTGCGGGTCGCGCAGCAGGGAGCCGCCAAGCTCTGCATCCTGCTCAACCAGAATGACGCGCTTGCCCGCGTCAGCCGCATCCACCGCTGCCTGCAGCCCGGCCGGACCGCCGCCCACAACCAGCACATCGCAAAAGGCCGCTCGCTGGGAGTAGCGATCGGGATCCGCTTCCTGTGGCGCGTTCCCGAGCCCGGCGGCCCTGCGGATGAACCATTCATAGACCAGCCAGAGCTTTGCCGGACCAAAGAAGGTCTTGTAGTAGAAACCAGCGGGCAACGCCTTGGAAAACAATCCGAAGACGGCGCCCAGATCAAAGCTCAGCGATGGCCAGCGGTTCTGGCTGCGGGCGACCAGACCTTCATAGACAAACACATCAGTTGCCCGCGTGTTGGGTTCTGCCCGCCCGCCTTCGCCGACAGTGACAAGGGCATTGGGCTCCTCAATGCCCGCTGTCATGATGCCGCGGGGGCGATGATATTTGAAGCTGCGGCCAACAAGGCCAATGCCGTTCGCAAGCAATGCAGCGGCCAGAGTGTCGCCGGCCCGCGCCTTCAGGGGCCGTCCGTCGAATGTGAAGTTGATCGTCGCGCCATCTGGCGAACGCGAAGGCCCGGTCATGGCAAGGCTTCCGGCCCGACCGGCTGAACCGACTCGATTTCATGCGTAACCCGGTGACGGCGCACAGCCATCCACGCCCGGCAGCCATAGGTGTGGCGCCAGAGTTCTTCATCCACGCCGCGCGGATTTGTACGGGTGAAAAGGCTGTTCATCGCATCGTCCGCCCCGGCATCTAGGGCCACGACGGAATCGAGCGTGCGTTCATACACAAACTCGGCCTGAGCGCGGGGGCCACAGTGCGGGCAGGGGATGAGCATCATCTCTGCTGTCCCCCTATCGATGGTTCGGCATCGGGCCGACCCCATTTTCGTCGATCGTGTCGCCACGCCGGAAGCGGTCGAGATCGAACGGCGCATTCAGGGGATGCGGCTCACCTTCTGCCAGCGTATGCGCAAAGGTGTATCCCGATGCAGGCGTTCCCTTGAACCCGCCATAGCACCAGCCGCCGTTCAGAAAGAGGTTGGGCACGGGCGTTTTCCCGATGATCGGGGAGCCATCGAAGCTCATGTCCGTGACACCGGACCATGTGCGCAGCATGCGCAGGCGCGACAGTGCGGGAATCAATGCAATGGCCTGCGCAATCGCACCCTCGGTAATCATCGGGTTGCCACGCTGGGCGTAGCTGGGCCAATTGTCTGGATCGCCGCCCATAACGATGCCGCCTTTGTCCGACTGGCTGATGTAGCAATGGAGCGACTGGGACATGACGACGCTCTGGACCATGGGCTTCACGCCTTCGGTGACGAGCGCTTGCAGCGTCTGGGATTCAATGGGCAGCTTCAGGCCTGCCATGGCCGCGACATGGCCGCTGTGCCCGGCAACGCAGATGCCGACGCGCCCTGCGCCGATGGGCCCGCGCGTTGTTTCGACGCCAATGACCGCATCGCCCTGACGGATGAAGCCTGTGACCTGGCACTTCTGGATAATGTCCACACCTTGTCTGTCGGCGCCGCGGGCATAGCCCCAGGCAACCGCATCGTGGCGGGCTGTGCCGCCCCGTCGCTGGGTCAGTCCGCCGACAATCGGAAAGCGTGCATCACGAGACATGTCGAGCAAGGGCTCGATCTTTGCGACCTGATCGCGCGTCAGCAGTTCGGCATCGATCCCGCTGCAACGCATCGCATCGCCGCGCTCCGCAAGCCTGATCATGTCGGAATCGGAATGGCCCAGGAACATGGCCCCCCGGGGGCTGAACATCACATTGTAATTGAGTTCGTCCGAAAGATGCTCCCACATCTTCAGGCCGAATTCGAAAAAGTCGTGCAGCGGTTTCAGCCGATAGTTCGAGCGGACGAGCGTGGTGTTGCGGCCGGTATTGCCGCCGCCGATATAGCCCTTTTCAAGAACGGCGACGTTGCGCAGGCCATGCACGGTCGCAAGGTAATAGGCAGTTGCAAGACCATGACCGCCGCCGCCGATCACGATGATGTCATAGGTCTTCTTCGGTTCCGGGTCACGCCAGGCTGGCTGCCAATGGCTTTGACCATTGAACGCACCGCGCAACAGGCTGAAGGCCGAATAGCGCCCCATCAAAGCGGGAGCCAACCCCGAGCTTCGCGCCAATCAGGCTCAATGCCGGCAAAGCGGTCGAGTGCCAGCTTGTCGATGTCGGTAAAGCTGCATGCGCCGTCGATCACCAGATCCCGCACGGCATGGCCGGAGGCGGGTGAGAGCCCGAATCCGACGCCGGACATGGTTGCCATCGTCACGTTCTCGCGCCGATCCAGGATCGGCCTTCCATCCGGCGTCATCTCGATCACACCGGCCCATGACCGGATCACGTTCAGATGGCTGGCATTCGGGAACAGTTCTGCAAGCCTGCGGGAAAGGTTGCGCGCAAGCGGCGTGGAGGGACGGGCATGCGGCCCGGTTTCGCCAAATTCGACCCACTCGTGCGGGCCGCCACCATAGGCCAGATTGCCGCGCAGCGTCTGCCGACCATAGAGTCCATTGCCGTCAACTCCGCCCAGTTTCATCATCGGCGCAGGTTCGGTGACGATCATTTCCGCGCGGGCGGCAGCGAGCGGCATTGCAATGTCCAGCTTCGCAAGAAGGCTGCTCATCTGCGGGCCTGCGGCAATCACGACAGCATCACATTCGTGAACGCCCCGGGCACTTTCGACTGCCGTTACTTTGCCCCCCGAGCGGCGAAAGCCGGTTGCCGGCGCATGCTGGATGATGCGCCCGCCGAGATCCTGAATGGCCCAGGCATAAGCCTGAACCGTGCGGTGGGGGTTGGCATGACCCCCGAAACGATAGTGAATGCCGCCGACACAATTGTCCCCGGCAAGCGGAACGGCTTCACGCACCTGTTGTGCGTCCAGCAGGTCAACCCGGTATCCCAGCCGATTGCACATGCCGGCGATGTATTGATACTGCTCAAGCTGCCGCGCCGTGACCGCCATGACGATACGTTCTTTGGAATGCTCCGTCGGATAGCCCAGCAGTTCGTCCATTTGCGGCCACAGGCGCTGTTCTTCGACAAAAAGCGGGCTCTGGTAATGTGAACACCCGCCGCCATTACGACCGGACGCTTCCCAGCCGACAATGCCCTTGTCGAGGACAGTCACGTCCACGCCCGACCGCGCCAGCCACCAGGCTGCGCTCAGGCCGGTGACCCCGCCACCGACGATGACGACCCGCTGCGCGCTCACAGTTTCATGTTCCCGCCAAGGACACGCCGGTTTTCCTCTTCGAACGGCGTGCCGATGTCAGCATAGGGAACCCATTGCGTCGGTATTCCCATCCAGACGTCCCACCCTGAACGCATGCCTTCGCTTTCATCCCAGTCTGCAATGATCTTGAGTGGCAATGGCCTGACCGGTGCGCGGTGCGTGGCAAGGGGAAGTTCAGCCAGTTCGGTGCCGGATTCCAAGGCGAGCATCATGGCGACCTGATCGCGGCAGCGCCGACCCTGACAGATACCCATGCCGGCCCGGGTCAGCCGCTTGATCTGGTCCTGATTGACGGGACCGTCGGCCAGCAATGTCTTGAGCGAGCGTTTGCCCATCGCCGGGGGCCGATCAAGATAGCGCGGCGGCTGCACGTTCAGAAGGTCGGACAGGGTAACCTCTTCGCACTGGCAGATGATCGTTTCGCCATTGCATGCCCCGCCCAGCGCATCCAGCCAGTCGCGGCGATAGGCCGCATGGTCGAAGCCCGTATCCTCGAGGCCAGCGCATTTGCCGATGGCCGAGATTGCGCCGTCGCCCAACGCAATGTGGCCCCCCCGCCTCGGATCATAGGTCCGCGCAGCGCCGACGGCGTCCTGAAGCTCGATCATCGGCACCAGCCCAATGGCCAGAACAATCGTATCGCATGCCAGTGTCTCGCCGTCGGAGAGTTGCACCGCCGTCACACCGTCGAGTCCGCCGCTTGCTTCAAGTGGGTGAACACCGCAGCGGATCAGAATGCCCGCAGCGTCTGCCTGCGCAATCAGTGCGGCACTGCCTTGTGGCGTGTCCCGCACTTCAAGAATGGCCGCAACAGTCAGGCCCTTTTCATGGGCGAGGAGAGCCGTTTCCAGCCCAAGATCATGCGACCCCGCTATCACCAGCCGCTCGCCCGCAAAGGCGGCATAGCGCGTCAGCAGCATGCGCAGGGCGGCCGCACCCATGACGCCCGGCTGGTTCCAGCCCGGGAATGCCATTGGCAGGTCCCGCGCTCCCGTCGCGAGCACCAGTTTCTCGAATCCCACCAGCCACGACCGCGATCCATCGGCAAGGCCGACAACCTGATCCGGCAAGCTGCCGACCAGCGGGCCATTGCGATAGACGCCCCAGGCGCAGGTGCCGAGCAGCAGTTCGACGCCAGCCTCAATCGCGTCCTCCAGCCCGGGCGTATTCATGAACAGGGTCTCGACCATGCGTTCGCTGTTCTGCACCGCTGTCGTTGCGCGACCGCCGAACCACAGGGGCACGTCATTGCCGATGTGCGCGCCCGGAACGGGATTTTCATCAACAAGGAGGACAGATTGGCCCGAGCGGGCGGCATCCAGTGCCGCTGCAATGCCACTGCGGCCTGCGCCGACGACAACAAGGTCATAGCGTGTCTCCGGAGCCGGGAATTTGCCGTCGATCGCGTGGGGATCGACTTTTCGTTCCGTGGCCGTAACGGTCATACCGCCTCCATTGCCTGCGCGAGGTCCGCGATCAGGTCATCCTTGTGCTCAAGGCCCACCGAGAGGCGGATTGTGCCGTCTGTAATGCCACCTTCAAGCCGCTTCTCGCGTGGCACCGCATAATGCGTCGTCGTCGCGGAATGACAGATGAGCGTTTCCGAGCCGCCGAGGCTCACGGCAAGCTTCATCAGTTGCAGCCGGTCAAGCAATCGGAAGGCTTCCGCTTCGCCACCATGCAGATGAAATGAAAAGGTCGAGCCCGCGGCCGTGCATTGGCGATCAAAGACCGCGCGCCGGACCGACCCTTCCGGCAGAAAGCCCAGATAGGTCACGCCTGCGACCTTCGGGTGATCGCGCAGCCATTCGGCAACGGCCCGCGCATTTTCCATGGCCCGTTCCGTGCGGACGGCGACGGATTCTATCGAGCGCAACAGCAGCCACGAAGTGAAGGGATCCAGATGGCTTCCCCAGATCACGCGCTGGAACCGCAACTTTTCGATGAGTTCCGCCCGGCCACTCACACCACCGGCCAAGAGGTCGCTGTGGCCGCCGCAGTATTTGGTCAACGAGGTCATGTTGAGATCGACGCCCCATTCGAACGGGCGCTGCGCGAAGGGGCCAAGCAAGGTGTTGTCCGTGACGACCAGCGGCCTGTGGCCCTGTTTCGCGCCAATCTCGTCGGCCATCCGGACCATCAAGGCCAGATCCACGATCGCGGCCGTGGGATTGGCAGGCGTTTCCGCCACGATCAGCTTGACAGGCCCTTTTGCCATTGCAGCGTCCGCGGCGCGCCGAACGTCCGCTTCATCCGTCCCGTCGAGATAGGCTTCGCTGTGCGTGCCGAAATCGGAGAGGATCTGATTGTACAGCATGTCAACGCCGCCATAGATCGGGCGCCCGTGGAGCATGCTGTCTCCAGGGCGCATGAAGGCCAGCGCAATTGCGGAATGCGCGGCCATTCCGCTTGAAAAGGCCGCCGCGGCTTCTGCGCCATCCATGGCAGCCAGGCGTTTTTCGAGAAAGTCGAGGCCCGGGTGCCCGAGCCGGGCATAGATGTGGTTTGTGGTCCCCTTGAGAGGGCCGGTGCCGTCAAAAAAGGCTTCATGCACGTCCTTGGCATGCTGGGCCGATGGATAGACGAAGGTCGAGGTCATGAAGATGGGCGGCTTCGCTGCCCACATCCCGAATTCGGGATCATAGCCATGTGCCACGGCCAGGGTCTCAGGCCGGAATTTCAATTTCGGATCGTCAGACATGGGCCGCAACATAGGCCTTGGCTTGCGCGCAATACCAGTCGGTAAATCGCTGGGCCAGGACCTCCGCCTCCTTGGAATAGGGCCCCGGTGTATAGCCGGGGCTGTTGATGCCGCGCTGATTGTTCTCAGCGAGTTCGCGGTCTTGCTGGTTCGTCTTGAGCCAGAGTTCCTTCATCGTTGGCACATCATAATCGACGCCTTCGACGGCATCCTTGTGAACGAACCATTTGCTCAGGACATGCGTTTCCGTCGCCGAAACCGGCATGCAGCTGAACACGAAGACGTGATCGGCAGTCGCATGGGCAAACAGGTGGGGATCGATGGCCCAGCGGAGCGACCCGATGTCACCGCCATAGCTGTCGACCAGCAGCTTTTTCACAAGATGGTCGCCATTCATGCTGATCGATTGTGCGCCTTCGTTCAGCCCGAATCTCGCAATCTGCCACCACTCGCCCTCGGCCGCCTGATAGGGCAGGCCCATCGATTCCATCCGGTCGATAAAGGCCTTTGCCCGATTTTCCGAACCAAAGTCGAAATGGCCGGCAAATCCGACCGGAAACGTCCTGGCCAGCTCCGGGTGTCCCGTCGCGCAATGATAGCATTCGCGGGCATTCTCCATGACGAGCTTCCAATTCGCCTGCTCGATCATGAGGTCGGTTGCGGCCAGTTTCATGTTCGAAAAGCCGAGCGGGCCGGCATAGTCTGCGAAGCGGGTCCCAAAGTCGTCAAAGGGGGGCGGCTCATTGGCAAGGCAGATGAAGATTGCGCCCGCCACCGTCCGCAGCGAAATGGGCTTCAGGCCATGCGATGCCTTGTCGAAGTCAGCCGGCATGCGGCTTGCGGCAAACAGGCTGCCGTCCAGGTCATACGTCCAGCGATGATAGGGGCAGACCAGCTTTGGCGCCGTTCCATGTCCGGGCTGGCAGATGATCGAGCCGCGATGGCGACAGCTATTGTGAAAGGCGCGTATGGTCCCTGTCTGGTCGCGCGTGATGAGGACAGGCCACTCGCCCACCATCATGGACATGTAACTGCCGGCCTTGGGTAGTTCGCATTCCATCCCAGCCATCAGCCAGCTGCGGCCAAAAATCGCCCGCTGGTCGAAGGTGAATGACGGTGCATCCGTGTACAGGGCCTGCGGCAAGGTGTGGCCGGCTTTGCGCTGGTTCAAAAGGGCATTAAAATGCCGAAAATCGGGCTCGGTCATTTCATGGTCCTTCATGCGTTGCTGAACATTTGACTGGCTCGAAGGATTGAGCCAAGTATGATTTTTGCATGGCTACATCTGAAAAGCTGCGAGCCTCCCCCGTCGCAGCAAGGCGAGCAAATCGAGAGGCTGATCATTAGCAAGCATGTGAAGATCAACCGGCGCTGGTTGCCACTGAACGCGCTTCGTGCCTTTGAAGCCGTTGGCAAGCAATTGAGCTTCACCGGCGGAGCGGCAACCCTGTCTGTCTCGCAAAGTGCCATGAGCCGCCATGTGAGCGCGCTGGAAGATTTGCTTGGCGAGCTGTTGTTTGAACGCGATGCCGGCCGCCTTGCGCTGACTCCCGCCGGGACCGAATTGCTCGCCGTGGTCAGCAAGTCGTTTGAACGGATTGAGCAGACCATGAATGCGATCCGCGATGAAAGCGTTCCGGCGCGGGCCATGCGCCTGCACGTGCCGCCATCGTTCCTGCAGCAATTGTTCATGCCCATGCTGGGCGAATTCCGGCGCGATCATCCGGAGATCCGCATCGACATCTGCAGCGCGAATGTCACGGGGCTTCCCCCGACGGAGATCGACATGGCGATCATCTATGACCGCCCGAATGTCGACGATTGGGTCACGGATCTGCTGTGGATGGTGCGGGTCGAGCCGCTCTGTTCGCCCGAGACGGCCAAGGCGGCGAAGGGCAAGTCGATGCAGGAGTTCTTGGTGGATCAGGAATTGTTGCATCTCAAGCTCGACAATCAGCCACGCGACCTGCTGTGGAGTGACTATTTGCGACGCCAGGGCGTTTCGGTTTCGGCCAAGGGCGGACTTGCGTTTGATACGTCAGTGGCCCTTGCAAAATATGCGATGGCCTCGGGCGGCGTCCTTTTGGGTGACGTGGACATGTTCGCTTCCGAAATCGAGAAGGGTCTTCTCGTTGCCCCCTACGATGCGGTGATCGAAGACGGGTATGGATATTATCTGAAGTTGCGCGCGGACGATCTTGCGGATCCCGCGGTGGCGGCCTTTCGAACCTGGCTTATTGGTCAGTTTTCTTCGTTCAACCCTTAGCAGGCCGTCAGCCGTGTACGGTGAGCACGATCTTGCCGACATGGCGCTTTTCCAGAAAACGCTGCTGAGCCGCAGCAATGTCCTCAAGTGGATAGGATCTGTCGATAACCGGCTCGATTTCGCGGTTCTCGATGATCTGTACGAGGCGTGGAAACACGTCCGCTTCCGGGATGGTGCAGCCGATCAGGCGTAGATCCTTCAAATACAAAGTCCGTAGATCCAGTTCGACAATCGGTCCTGCAATGGCACCGGAAACCCCATAACGCCCGCCTGGCCTTATGCAGTCGAGCAGCGCAGGAAACTGCGGGCCGCCAATGATATCGACGACGGCATCCACGCAATTCGCACCCAAAGTGGCTCGCAAGTCGGCGTCTCTCGGAATGACATGATCTGCGCCCAGAGCCCTTACGGCATCGATCTTGTCCACTCCGGCGATGGCAATCACATGCGCGCGCCGGCGCTTTGCCAGCTGGACGGCCGCAACGCCAACCCCGCCCGATGCGCCCGTGACCAGCACTGTCTGCCCGGATGTCAGGTCAAGGCGCGTCAGGATGTTTTCTGCTGTGGAATAGGCGCAAGGAAAGCTCGCGAGTTCAGCATCGGACAGGTCGCTCTGGACCCTGAGCGCATTGACGGCAGGCACACAGACATAGTCGGCAAAGGCGCCATCATATTCGGATCCCATGTATCCCAAAGCACCCGCCGCATCCTTGATCAGCGGGTCAATCAGCACGCGTTCGCCAATGCGGCTTTGATCGACGCCCGTTCCAGTCGACACGATCCGCCCACAACCATCGATCCCCTGTATGCGGGGAAATTTGAAGGCAGCGCCCGACCATCCATCGCCAGCCGTCTCCGCAAAGCCCTCCTGACCCCCGGTCGACGTCGCGTCTGTTACTGCTTTTGAATACCAGCCGATCCGCGTGTTGATGTCAGTGTTGTTGACCGCCGCAGCACCGATCCTGATGAGGACTTCGCCAGCGCGCGGCGTTGGAACAGGAACATCGCTGCGGATTTCAAGCTTTTCGAACCCCCCAAATCCGGTGAGCATGACTGCCCGCATGGTGGCGGGCAATGCGTCAGCCATCCAGCGGCTCCAGTGTCGATTTCAGATAGCTGAAATGGGCGTCAGCCATCCCGCGGTAGGGATCCCAGCCCTGAGCTGTCTTTTCGGCAATTTCGTCACTGAGAATGGCGAGCTCCTTGCCTGTCGAATAGGCGATGATCTGAGTTTGTGCAGCGCGTTCAAAGAAGTACATATTTTCAAAGGCTTCAGCCACAGTCTCTCCGGCGCATAGCAGGCCGTGATTGCCCATCAGCATGGTCTTGTGATTGCCCAGAGATTGCACAAGGCGGAGCCCTTCTTCCGCTTCGTCCGCAATGCCGCCAAATCCGCGGTCGATCGCAACCCGATTGAAATAGCGTGCCGTGTTGTTGTCGAGCGGCTTCAATTCCGGATCAGCGAGCATGGCCAGTGCAGTCGAATAAATCGGGTGGCAATGCAGGACCACCCGGGCGTTCGGGCACAGGCGATGGATCGTGCCATGAATTGTCCAGGCCGATGCATCGGGAGCATCTGGCCCATTCATCACATCCGGGTCAGTGGCGTTCAACAACAACAAGTCAGACGGTCGGATCGAGGCAAAATGCTGCCATTTGCGGTTGAGCAGGAAACTGTGTCCGTCTTCGGAGACGGCTGCGCTGAAATGATTGCCGACGGATTCGTGCCATCCGAACTTTGCCGCCAGACGGAAAGCTGCAGCCAGGTCTTCGCGCAAGCTCGCCTCGTTTGCCAAAGTCATTTGAAGCGTCCCTCGCCTGCGAGGATGCGATAGGCGCTGCGCAGTTCGCCGCGATCGGCATAGCAGCCGCGCAAATAGCGGTCACCGCTGGTCGCGGAATAAGCGTCGCGCCCGTGAACGATCCGGTGATTGTCGAAGACAATGCATTCGCCAGCCTTGATATTGAACCGCATCAGGTATTTCTCGTCGGCAAGCTTCCGGCCAAAGCGAATGAAAGCGGGATAAAAGGCATCAAGGTCATGCTGCGGCAGGTCGAACACGTCTGCCATGTGCTGGCTGATCGTGACGCCCGATACGGCGCCCTTTTCGTCAAGCTCGATCACCCGTTGGCGCGAGCGCATGTCATATGTGTCATGCTCGCAATAGAAGGGTATCCAGGTTTCGCTCAGAATCCTGAAATCCTCGGGCGCTTCATGGCGGAAGTCTTCCGCGACTGCGACGCCGTCCAGGAAGAGGTTGTCTCCGCCTTCAACCGAATTTGCGCGGCAATGGAGGAACTGAATGCCGGGTGCCAGATCTTCGGCCGGTGTGTCGGTGTGCAGTTCAAGGGCCTTGGCGGTATAGGCAAGGTTCGATGGTTCGATGTGCGTGCGGACATCAAAATATTCGCCAAAGAATGTGGGGCGCAAGTGACCGATGTGGCGCACGACCTCGGTCAGGGCCTCATCACTGTCGGGCATGTCCGTCACGAACGAGATGCCTTCCACCAGCATTGCCTTCAGCCAGGCGGCCAGGGCCGCCTTGTCAGTGCGGAGTCTTTCGAACGGGACGCGGTGAATTGCGGGGTAATGGTCCGCAAACCAGGCGCGGCGGTCAAGATCGGCCGGGTCGTTGCGCGGCCCCGAGACGCAGCGCTCCAGCCACACCAGATCATAGCGGGACTGGTGATTCTCGCCTTCCCAGTCGATTTCCAGTGCGCCATCGCGAACCTGGGCCGATCTGGGGCGCGGAGGTGCGCGAAGATGGAATATATCGAAAACGCGCTCGCGCGTCGCCGGGTCGAACGAGGAGCTGCAATTGTCGCGCAGCCAGTGATAGTTGAAGTAGGTGGAGCCCCGCCCGGCCAGCGCAAGTTCCAGTCCCTGTTCACCCAGTTCCAGTTGATCACAGCTCGCCAATTTGCATTCCTCCCAGAGCTCGGGCCCAATCTGCCGCGGCAATGTGCCACTTCCTAGCCTTTTCCAAGGCTCGTGCTCATGGCCATTGATGCGATTAGGATTTCTAATGGTTGAGATAACAGCCGCATCATGGAATTGCAGCACAGGAAATGACCTGCGCGCAGATAACAAGCAGCGGAAAGAAACTGGTTTATGAGTACTGAGGCACAATGGGCGTAGCAGTCATCACGGGCGCAGCTCAGGGGTTGGGACGGGTCACGGCTGAACTTCTGGCACGCCATGGCTTTGACGTCGTCCTGACCGACGTCCAGCCGGTCGATCCTGTGGTTGGCGAACTGCGCGCGCAAGGATTGAGAGCATCCGGCATGTCGGGTGACATCTCCTCCGCTGCCTTTGTTGCAGATCTGGCCGAGTGGGTCGCTGGATCACTTGGCAGAGCGGACATCCTCGTCAACAATGCCGGGATCAGCCTCATCCAGCCAGCAGAAGAGACGACGCTTGACCAGTGGCAGACCGTGATGGCGGTCAATCTTCAGGGGCCGTTCCTCTTGTGCAAGGCATTCGGCAAACAGATGCTGGCGGCTGGCGCAGGAAGTATCGTCAATGTTGCCTCGATCGCGGGCCTTGGCGGCGTCATTCATCGCGCGGCCTATAATGCCTCGAAACATGGGCTCATCGGCCTGACGCGCACTTTGGCTGCCGAATGGGGCGGGCGAGGGGTTCGGGCCAACGCCGTATGTCCGGGCTGGATCAAGACGGAAATGGATGCCAAGGACATGGGTTCCGGCGCCTATACCGATGATGACATCGTCAACCGGGTGCCGATGGCCCGCTTCGCAAATCCTGAAGACGTCGCAGCGGCCATTCTTTTTCTCGCCAGCGACGGGGGCTTTGTGAATGGTGTCACACTTCCCGTCGATGGCGGGTGGACCGGAGATAACAGCTGGGATTCGCTCAGACTTAAAACTCGCAATTGAAAGGCAGGAAAGTCATGAAGATCGGATTTATCGGTCTTGGAAATGTTGGCGGCAAGCTGGCAGGAAGTCTCATCCGCAACGGCCACGACGTCATGGTCCGCGATCTCAATCCGGACCTTGTTGCCGAATTCGTTGCGAAGGGGGCCACCGCCGCTGACAGTCCACGCGCCTTGGGCGAGGCGTGCGATGTGATCATCACCTGCCTGCCATCTCCGGCGGCAAGTGCGGCCGTTGCCGAAGGCGAGGATGGCTTTCTGGACGTCCTGCGGCCCGGACAGGTCTGGATGGAGATGAGCACCACCGACTATGAGGAAGTGATCCGGCTTGGGTCCTTGGTCTCTGCGCGCGGTGCCCTGTTCATGGAATGCCCCGTTTCCGGGGGTTGCCATCGCGCCGATACTGGCAATATCTCAATCTTTGCCGGAGGCCCGCGAGAAGGGTTTGACAAGGTGTTGCCACTTCTGAAGTCGATGGGGCGCAGGCTGCTTCATACCGGCGATCTTGGCACTGCTTCCCAGCTCAAGGTGATGACCAACTATCTGTGCACTGTGCACCTTGTTGCGCTGGCCGAAGCCTTGACGACCTGCAAGGCGGCCGGTCTGGACATGAACACAACCTATGAAGCGATCCGCATTTCATCCGGGAACAGTTTCGTCCATGAAACGGAAAGTCAGGTGATCCTCAACGGAAGCCGCGACATCAATTTCACCATGGATCTTGTGAGCAAGGATATCGGCCTGTTTGACGATATTGCGCATGAGCATGGCGTTCCGGTCGAGATGTCGCCGCTGATCGTCCGCATGTTCAAGGATGCGCGCGCCCAATATGGCGACCGCGAATTTTCGCCCAATATCATCCGTCGCTACGAAGAGCCTCTGGGCATCAAGGTTCTGGGCACCGGATTTCCGGACCAGATGGTCGACGATGAGCCGGAAGAGCCCGGCTACGAAGTCGTTCCACGTCGCTGACTGCAAAAGGATAAATCAATGGCCAAACTCGGAGTTTATGCTCTTGCACTCGGCGTTATGGCCTTGGTCGCATCGTCTCCCGCGCTGGCCGAAACGGCGCCGGCATCGGCAGCGGATACTGACCCACTCAAGCTGGGGTGGATGCTGGGCTCGCCGCCACCGCCTGAGAAGCGGATCCAGTTTTCGGATGGCAGCTTCATTACCTTCCCCAAAAACCGCTGGTCCTTTGCGCATTACCAGGAGCTGTTTCCAACCGCGCGGATTGCTCGCGGCAAGGGGCCGGTCGCGGTGCTTCCGGTGGCAACCAGAGCCGATATCGCGCAGCTGAGCTTCACGCCAAAGGGAGAGAGCAAGGCCAGCAATTGGGTCGAGGCCTTCGATGCGCTCTATGGCGACGCGATTGTCGTGCTGCATCGTGGCCGGATCGTGTTTGAAAAATACAATGGCGTGATGAACGTGGATCAACCGCATATCGGCTTTTCGCTCACCAAATCCTTTTACGGAACGCTCGCGGAAATGATGATTGCGGAGGGGACGCTCGACGAACGCAAGACCGTTGCTCACTATTTGCCCGAACTTGCCGACAGTGGCTTTGGCGATGCGACGGTCCGGCAGGTCCTCGATATGACGACAAGTCTGGATTATAACGAGGATGCAGATGACGCGGCTGAAAAGATGCGCAATTTCTCGCTCGCATCGGGAACCTATCCTCGCCCTATTGGCTATAACGGTCCAACAAACACGTTCGACCTGCTCAAGACGGTCAAGAAAGTCGGCCCGCACGGCGCGCGGTTCGATTACCAGTCCCTCGATACCGAGGTGCTTGGCTTCATCATTGGGCGAATAGCCGGGAAACGCCCGGAGAAGGTCCTGGAAGAACGCATCTGGTCGCAACTTGGCGCCGAGAATGATGCGAACATCGTCCTTGATGAAGTCGGATCGTCGCGCTCTGCTGGCGGGCTCAGCGCAACGGCCAGGGATTTTGCGCGCTTCGGCGAAATGATGCGGCGCAACGGCAAGTTCAACGGCAAGCAGATTGTTCCGGCCAAGGTTGTCGCCAAGATCAGGGCAGGGGGCAGCAAGCGCGATTTTGCGAATGCGATCTGGGATTACAACACCCGGCGCGGCTGGAGCTACAAGAGCCAATGGTGGCACACACATAATGCCGACAAGGCCTTCATGGGGATCGGCATGTTCGGTCAGGCAATCTATGTCGATCCCAAGGCCGAAATGGTCATTGTGCGTTTCATGTCAGGGCCTGACGGTTCGACCGTTGGTTTCGATCCCATTACGCAGGGGATGTTCCAGGCCATGGCGGACCATCTTTCCCGCAGCCGATAGCAACGGCGCCTCAGCGCGCGTCCTCCAGGATCATCGCCGCGCCCTTTTCACCGACCATGACGGTGGGGGCATTGGTATTGCCGGACGTGATTGTCGGGAAGATCGAGGCGTCGATCACCCTCAGGCCCTCTATGCCATGCACCCGGAGTCGCGCGTCCACGACCGATGAGCGAGCATCTGGTCCCATCATGCAGGTTGATGTCGGGTGGTAAACTGTGTCGGCTCGCTGGCGGAAATCCTCAAGCAAGGCATCGTCCCCTTGCACTTGAGCGCCCGGCAGCAATTCCTCTGTGATGATGTCGGACAGTGGCCGCGTATTGGCGAGCGTGCGCAGCAGCCGGTTTCCGACGCGTGCTTCGTCAATGTCCTGCTGCGTGGAAAAATAGTTTGGCTGGATCACCGGCGGAACAGCGGGATCGTTCGAACGGATTTGCAGATGGCCACGGCTGGTCGGTCGGCAGCTGTTGAACGAGAGAAGGACCGCCGAGAATGGGTCGGGGTTCAGCAGCTTGCGTTCGGACAAGGGGGTCTGGGTGTAGCTTGCCGGCGTGAAGTAAAGCTGGAGGTTGGGGCGTGGCTGATCTGGCGCGCTGCGCACGAACCCTCCGCCCTGATTGATGCTCATCGAAAGCGGACCGCCGCGATCCCATAGGTATCGCAGTGCCGCCTTGGCCTTGCCGGTCAGTGGTCGCAGCGCATCGTTCAGCGTTGGCACAGTTGTCTTGTAGAAATAGCTGACGGCCAAATGGTCTTGCAGGTTCCTGCCGACAGCGGGGGCGTCCAGCAAGGGTTCGATACCAAGGCTGCTGAGGAGTTCCGCACTGCCGATCCCGGACAGCTGCAACAGCTGCGGCGAATTGATCGAACCGCCGCAGAGGATGACTTCGCGTCTAGCGAGTGCAGTTTTAGTCTGGCCGTTCCGCCTATATTCGATGCCTTTGGCGCGTTTGCCTTCAAACAGGATGCGTGTCGCCAATGATTTGGTCTGCAGCTTGATCGTCCCGCGCCTTAACGCCGGGCGCAGATATTCATTGGCTGTCGAGGCGCGACGACCGCCGCGCGTGTTGATCTGATAGACGCCGACGCCCTCGGTTTCGGTCCCGTTCAAATCGGACGAATAGGGAAAGCCCATGGCAGTGCCCGCCGCGATGAACCGTTGGCAAAGCGGGTGAACGCGGCTGCTTATGTCAGTGACGTGTTGAGGGCCTCCCGACCCGTGCACGGCACTTGGTCCGAGATCATGGTCTTCAGACTTGATGAAATAGGGCAGGACATCGTCCCAGCCCCAGCCAGTATTGCCGAGGTGCCGCCAATCGTCATAGTCATGTGGCTGTCCGCGCACATGAACCATGGCATTGATGGACCCGGAGCCGCCGATGACCTTTCCCCGCGGCCAATAGCTTGTCCGCCCGCCCAGTGCGGCAACAGCTTCGGTGTCGAACATCCAGTTGATGCGCTTGTCAAAGAATGTGCGGCCATAGCCGACGGGCAGCTGGATCCAGACGATGCGATCGCTTCCGCCCGCTTCCAGCAGCAGGACGCTTGCGCCGCTGTCCGACAGGCGGCGCGCAACGACGCAACCGGCGGTACCCGCGCCAACAATCACATAATCAAAGGTCGCGCTCAAAGACTTACCGGATGCTGGGTCATTTCGAGGTGCAGCATGTCGCCGGTGTAGGGATGCGCAGCCGCGACGTCTTCGTCGAGCTCAACGCCAAGTCCCGGCGATGTTGGCGGGATGACATGGCCATCCTCGAACGCCATGGGCTTTTTCAGGATCTGCGCATGAAAGCCGCCCCATTCCTCGATGCTTTCAAGGATCAGGAAGTTGGGAGAACATGTCGCGAGCTGGACATTGGCCGCGCCGACGACCGGTCCGCAGTAGAGATGGGGCGCAATCTGGACGTGCCGGACTTCAGCCATCCCCGCGATCTTCTTCGCCTCCAGCAATCCACCAACACGACCGAGGTTCATCTGCAGGATGGCGGCTGCTCCACAATCAAGCAACCGTGCGAAGTCATATTTGGTGGCCAGTCGCTCCCCGGCTGCAACCGGGATCGAGGTGGCGCGCGCGACCCTGGCCATTTCCTCAGGCGCGTCGGGCGGCACCGGCTCTTCAAGCCAGAGCGGATCATAAGGCTCCAGTCTCCTGGCCAGGCGAATTGCTCCGGCAGCTGTCATCTGGCCGTGTGTGCCGAACAGCAGGTCCGCCTTCGAACCCACGGCTTCGCGCAGTGTCTTGCAGAAACGCTCCGAGAGTTCGAGCGCTTCCAGCGACAATTGGCGGCCGTCAAAGGCCGAATAGGGGCCTGCCGGGTCGAACTTGAGCGCTGTAAATCCCATGCCAAGATAAAGCGCGGCCCGTTCCGCCGCCAGGACAGGATCGTGATAGACGTCGGTCGCATCGCCGGGGCGCGGATAGATATAGGTATAGGCGCGCAAACGCTCATGCACCTGTCCACCCAAGAGCTTGTAGACGGGCTTGTTCGCTTCCTTGCCGATGATGTCCCAACACGCCATTTCAAGCGCGGAGAGGACGCCCATCAAGGTGAGGTCGGGATGCTGCGTAAAGCCGCTCGAATAGACGCGCCGCCACATGGATTCGATGTCGTGCGGATCATGACCTTCAAGGTATCGCGCAAACACGTCCTCACACATGCTGGCGACGAGATGCGGTGAGAACGGAACGCAATAGGCCTCGCCAAGCCCGGACGAACCATTGCTCGTTTCAAGTGTGACGAATACAAAATAGCGTCCGCCAAAATGTGGCGGCGGGTTGCCGACCACGAACGTCTTGATGCCCGTCAGCTTCATGCGCGGTATCCGTTTATCGCCTTGACCTCGAGGAAGTCGCGAAGGCCGAATTCGCCATACTCGCGTCCGTTGCCTGATTGTTTGTAGCCGCCAAACGGCGCCATATAATCCTGCCCTGCGCCATTGATGCTGACACTGCCCGCCCGCAGAAGCCGCGCAACGCGTCGGGCGCGAACCATGTCATCGGTCTGGACATAGGCTGCAAGGCCATAGGGTGTGTCATTGGCAATCGCGATGGCGTCTGGCTCATCCTTGAAGGGGATCATCACGAGGACGGGGCCAAACACTTCCTCTTGCGCAATCCGCATCCTGTTATGCACGCCCGCAAAGATCGTCGGCTTGACATAGTAGCCGCGATCAAAGCCATCCGATCGGCCTGTGCCGCCCGCGACCACTTGCGCGCCTTCGTCGATCCCGACCTGGATCAGGCCCTGGATCTTGTCGAAATGCATTTTGCTGACGACCGGGCCATAGTGGGCGCCCTTTTCCATGGGATCGCCCTGTTTGACGCCTTTTGCCACGGTTCCGGCGATCGCGACGGCTTGGTCATACACTGACTGTTCGACCAGCATTCGCGTCGGGGCATTGCAGGACTGGCCGGCATTTTCAAAGCAGTGGAGCACGCCGCGCGTAACGGCCGCCTCCAGATCGGTATCGGCAAAGACGATATTGGCGGACTTGCCGCCCAATTCCTGCGAGACACGCTTCACCGTATCGGCTGCCGACTTGGCAATCTGCACGCCCGCTCGGGTTGAACCCGTAAAGGAAATCATGTCGACTTCGGGGTGGCTTGTAAGCCGGTCCCCGATACCTGCGCCGGTTCCATGAAGCATGTTGAACACGCCGCGCGGAAAACCGGCCTCCTCGATGAATTCTGCAAAAAGTTGAGCAGAAAGCGGGGCAATTTCGCTGGGCTTGAGGACCATTGTGCAGCCACTGACCAGCGCCGGCCCGATCTTTGTGGCAAGCTGGTTCACGGGCCAGTTCCAGGGCGTGATCAGGACGCACACACCGATGGGTTCATGCACGACGCGGCCATCCTCTCCAACGTCATATTCCCATTGCATCTCGCGTGCCGCCTTCACGGTCGCGCGCAGATGGCCCGGGCCGCATTCGGCCTGGGAATTATAGGACAGATCGTAGGGAGCCCCCATTTCGGTCGAGATCGCGGCAACTACCTCATCATAGCGGCGCTCGAACACCGCAATCAGTTTTTCGACCAGCGCGATCCGTTCGTTGAGTGGCATGGCCGAATAACCATCAAATGCCGCGCGGGCCGCGTTCACGGCTGCATCGACATCATCATGCCCGCAAAGGGCAACTGTTGCGCAGACCTCCTCGGTCGCAGGATTGATTGCGTCGAGTGTGTCCGTCGATGTTGCCGGAAGTCTCCACTCGCCATTTATGAAAGATTTCAACGGTTTATCAAACATATCCAATGGCTCTTTTCTGATCTTCAATGATGTATTTTTCGGCGCGCCAATAGTGCCATGCCGCCCAAAGACCACTGGGTGCGAGGATCAGCTGGGCCAGGCGAAGCGAGTCCGCATTTGCGCCGCCCGGTCCCGCAAACCAGTCACTCAGGCTGCCAACGAGCCACGGGGCAACGATAAGGTTCAAGACGTTTGCAATCAGCAGCGAAATGGCGACCGTCATGGCCCGCATCCGCGGTGACGAGAGGTTCTGGCACAGAGCGAAGGCTGGCCCGATGTAGAAATAGATGGCGGGAATGAAGAGCCACCACATCATTTTCGCCACACCGAGATCGTGGGTGTAATAGGCGAAGAAGGATGGGATGGTCGCCAGCGCGGTCACCACGGCTAGGAGACGCGCAATCTTGCGGGGATCGGCAAAGGCCGGGCGTGCGACAACCCACGCCGTCACAAGCGAAGCACCAATACCGCCAAACATGTAGATCAACCCAAGCAGGCTGCCTGCCTGGCTTTCATCCATGCCATAGGTTCTTTGGAGGAACAGCGGCGTGAACCACATCAGGCCCCACCCCCAGAACGCCGAGAGGCCACTCGCCCACAGGGCATGGACCGCGGCCTTTTGCGACCACAGGAAGCGGAGCGTCTCCATCACGGTTGGAGCTTTCTCCTCGACTACGGCGTCAAGGCGTCCTCGCTTGGGTTCCTTGATCGTGATCAGGATGGTCAGTGCAAGGAGAAGGCCGGGGATGCCAAGCACCAGAAAGGCCGAGCGCCAGCCGTGCAGGATCGAGACATAGCCTGCAATGTCCGATCCCAACCAGGCCCCGATCGGTGCTCCAAGGGCGAAAACCGTCATCGCCATGGAGCGGCGGTCAGCGGGGAAATAGTCCGCGATGATTGCGTTGCAGGCAGGGGTGCCGCCAGCTTCTCCGATACCAACGCCTACGCGCGCGAGCAGGAGGTCGAAATAGCCCTTCGTGAAACCGGTGACGGCCGTCATGAACGACCATGCGGCGACAGCGGCTGCCAGTAGCCGTGTCCGGTTGGTGCGATCGCACAGCCAGGACAGGGGAATCCCCATCACCACATAGAAGAGCGCGAGAGGAATACCGAGCGATGCTGCACCGGTATCCGTCAGCTTCAATTCCTTGCTGATGGGGCCGAGCAGCGTCGAGAGCACATACCGGTCTGCAATGCTGATTGTGTAGACCAGCATCATGATGAACAGAACATACCATCGCTGGCCCAGCGTCGACACACTGTCTGCATTTGTCTGTGCTGCGCTTGCCATGTTCTTCTCTCCCGACCCTATTTGTTATTCTGCCAATTCCTGCCCCAAGGCCAGCCGTAACGGATCAAGCCAGGGTGAGAAATTCTCCCACTGGTCGACACCGCTCTTGTAGAGAGGCTGGCGGACCTGTTCCGAGCTTGCCGTGCGCACGGCGCGTTCCGTCTCGTGAAATCTCAGGCAGGCGTCCTCGAATGGCAAGCCGCAATGATCGAGCAGCCTTCTGACCTGCGTTTCCAGATCGCTCACTACATCTTCGTAGCGGACAAGCAGCACCTTCCCGGGAAGCACAGCATCCCAATGGTCCATGAGCGCGACATAGTCGCGATAGTAGCGCCCGACTTCATCAAGACCGTAGGTGAATTCCTGCCCCTCGGCGAAGAGCTGCTTGAACCCGGAAAAACAGCATCCCATCGCACTGCGGCGGGCATCGACGATCTTTGCGTTCGGCAGTATCGCGTGAATCAGCCCGATATGGCGAAAATTGTTTGGCATCTTGTCGATGAAGAAGGGCGTTCCTTCCTTGCGATAGATCCGCGTATCCCGAATATAGTCTTCACCAAAGCGTGTCGCGTCTTCCGGAGACAATTCGGCCAGGTTGGCCGGATATTCATGGTCTTCACTCTCCATCCGCCGATGATCGAGGCGGTGCGCAAGGGCCAGGATATTGGGCAATTCCATCGTGCCCTCCACCTGACTGTGCGAAGCGAGGATCTGTTCAAGCAAGGTGGAGCCGGCCCGAGGAAGCCCGACAATGAAAATCGGATCCGGGGCCTTGCTGCCAGCATTGGCGAACCGGGCGAGCAGGTCCGCCGACACATGGTCGCGCTGCAACTGCATTTCCGTCGCCAGCCGCTGGGGATCGTACTTGAGTTCCTCCCGCTTGAGCCGATTGCCGCGCTCATAATAGCTGAAGGAGTCTTCAAATTGTCCGCGATCTTCCAGGGCTTTGCCAAGCGCGAAGCAGAGATGATACCGGTCTGCCAGCGCAATTGAGGGGGAGGCTTCCTGCACCCGCATCTGGTCAAGTTCGGCATCCGTGAAGCGATAGGTCTTCAGGTTTGCGAGACTCCAGAACGCATCGCCCAGATCCGGCTTGATCGCATAGGCGCGGCGATAGGCCTCAATGGCTTCTTCCTGCCGGCCGACGGTCTTCAACGCATGGCCATGAGTCAAACTGACCCCGGGGTTCGCGGGCAGGGTGCGAATGAGCGTTTCGTATGTTTCCATCGCTTCGTCGAAATTGCCGACGGCCAGATTCTCGTTGGCATAAAGCATTTCGAACTCGGGGTTTCCCGGCTCCTTGCTGCGCAGTTCGCGGGCTTCGGCCAGAGCCTGTTCGAATTTGTGCCTTTTCCTCAACAGCTTGGCATAGTCATATTGGGCGCTGACATTGTTCGGTTCCAGCACCTTGCAGGATTCAAGCAGGAATTCCGCCTCGTCAAATGCGTTGAAGCGCGAGCCGATTTCCGCGAGCAGCCGCATCCCTTCGACGTGGTGGCCGTTTTTCTGAAGGAAAGCGCGACAGAATTTCTCGGCCCTGGCAATGCGTCCTTCCTGGATCAGGCTGGAGACTGTCTGCAGTTCAGGCGGAAGGCTGGCAAGATAATTGGCCTGTGCCATGGCAAATTCAGCCTGTGCATCACGACCTGCGGCCCGGTGCAGCTCGCCGAGCATGCGCCAGCTTGCGGTGAGCGCGCCATTGTGTGTGACGGCGGCCTGATAAGCGGAAAATGCCTCTTCGGATCGGCCAAGCGCGCGGAGGCAATGGCCGCGTTCCTGCCAGGCCCGGCCATAGCTCGGTGATAAATCGATCAGACTGGCGAGGGTTGAAAGCGCTTCAAGCGGCTTTCCATCGAAGCGTTGGGCAACCGCGAGCGTGTAGAGCGCTTCCTGATGTTGCGGAGTATGCGCAAGAATTTCAGTGCAGACCTCAGCAGCTTCGCCAAATTTCGCTCCTTGCAAGAGCGAACGGGCTTTGCGCAGGCGGTCTTCAGTGTCGCCTGCCTCAATCACTGCCTCAATGGTCATGACCTCTCCCGAAATGACATCGGCCCAAAGCGGGAATACTGGTCCAAGATTGGCAATTTACGCAAATACAAATTCGGGAAAATGGGTGCCGTGGCTAAGCCACGACACCCGTCCCCCTTGATCAGATCTTGTAAGAAACGCGCAGTCCGAATGTACGAGGACGCGACGTTGTCGTGCGAATTTCGCCGTCATTTGCGCTCTTGTATAGTTCTGGCCGCTCATCAGTGATGTTGTCACCGAAGATTTCAATCCGCCATTCATCCTTCGAAACACCCAAGGACGCACCCACTGTGTTGTAAGACCCCAGCTTCTGCGAAACGGGCAGTGGCTTGATGATATCGCCAGGGCTGACCGTTACACCGTTGTAGGTGACGGGAATGGATGCTGCGTATCCAAGCGTCGGGTTGAAGCTCTGATAACGGATGCTGACGTTGTCAACGATGTCCGAAATGCTCTTGCCGACATGGTGGAATGCAACCTGCACAAATGGCCGCAAGCCTGACGAAAGCTCCCGTTCCCAATTCAAGCGGGCGTTGAACTGGAATTTGGGGCTCAGTGCCAGAGGCGAACCGAGCGGCAGAAGAACCGTCGTGTTCTTCCGGTACTTCTTCAGCTTGGAATCGTTGAACGAGAATGCACTGTTGAACGTCAACTCCGGCGTTGCACGCCAGGTCAGATCACCTTCAATACCCTTGATCCGGGCATCAACCAGGTTCGTCGTGAAAGTCTGGTTCGAGATGTTCTGGTCGAACAAGGTAATCTGGATGTTCTTCCAGTCGATCATGTAGGCGGCGAGGTTGAGTTGCATGCGCCGGTCGAACAAGGCGAATTTGCCGCCTAGCTCATAATTCTGCACCTTGTCAGGCACGTAACGACCCAAACGAGCGAAGTCTGCCGCAGTCGGGCAGATCGCGCTGCCAATGCGGCAAGGGCGCCGGTTGAAACCGCCCGGGCGGAACCCATCGGAGAAGGTCGCATAGAGAAGCGAACCTTCGCCAAAGCGATATGTCAGGTTGGCCTTCTTGAGCACGCCCGTGTACTTGGCTGGCGAAATTCCGGCATATAGCTGGTTCAGGTTCGCACTGACGCAATAGTATTGCGGAGGCGTGGCCGAGGGCGAATACGTCCCGGTGGCCGGATTGTAGATTCCGCGTGAATTGCCGCAGAAACTGGTGGCTGACGAGCCGTTGATATAGGCCTTTTCGTTATAATAGCGCAGGCCGCCGGTAATGGTCAGCTTTTCCGGAATGATGTCAAAGGACGCTTCACCATAGGCCGCGAACTGCTTGTCCTTGCGCTGGACGTCGTTGAAGAACCCAACGTTGACCGGGCGCACGCTGGTATCGTGTGCATTGACTGATGGATCCGGACGACGCGGATAAATGAAGCCCGCACCTTGCTGGAGGTACGACCAGTCCGTGTTGTCATACAATTTGTTGTCATCATAGAACAGGCCGAAGGTGCCGCGCAGCGGCTTGTCGGCCGGCGTTGTCACGCGGAATTCCTGCGTGAAACGCTTGGTTTCGTTGCGGACCTTGTAGCTCTTGTTCGGCGTATAGCAGGTGTTGCCGATATTGCCGTTGTACGCCGCCGTATAATAGACGCCGCGGTCGCATTCGTAGAACGGCATGTACAGGCCGATGTTCGAATAGCCCGCATAATCGGCATATTGGGTCGCACGATGGTGCAGGTAGGATCCTGTGTAGATCATGTTCAGGAAGCCCAACCGCCCATTGATGGTGAGCGTCGACAGGTCAACCTTGTCTTCAAGGGTGTTCTTGTCGAACTTGGTCACCTGCAGGTCACCGACCGCGGGTTCATAGTCGAACACGCCGTCTGTATCGAGCTGCTGGCGAAGGTGCATCAGGTCAATCGACCAGTCGTCGTTCACCTTGTAGGTCAGGGCGATACGACCGCCACGATAGGTCGCGTCGTTGTAGTTCTTCTCGACGAACCGGTCGTTGTTGATCGTCTGGCGCGTCGGCGGCGTATAAAGGCTGCCGTCGCAATTCGCCACAACAGTCGTTGCACTCGCCTGGCAAGACTGGATCGCGCGCATCACGAGCAGCGGGTTCCCCTCTGGCAACCGGCCAGCCTGACCGACATGACCATCGAAGGGCATCTGGAACGTGCCAGGGACGTTATCGATATATCCGCCCTGTTGGTCGGCATAGAAGACCGCACGCAGGGCCAGCTTGTCCTTGATGATCGGAATATTGATGAAGGCGTCCCCCGCAACGCTGTCATCCCCGCTCTTGGTGAATGCATAGCTTGCGTTGAAGCCGGCATGGAATTCGGAAAGATCCGGCTTGTTGGTGATGTAGCGAACAGCGCCACCCATGGCGCTTGCACCGAACAGGGTGCCTTGCGGACCGGCGAGAACTTCAACGCGCTGAAGGTCGACCGTGTAAAGGTCCAGGTTGCGACCAACGAGTGAGGCCGGCGCATCATTGACATAAAGCGCGACAGTCGGCTGGGCGCCTGCCGTACCAGCGATCTGCAGGCCCGGGGTGTCGGTCGAGAGACCGCGGATATAGATTGAGGAGGCACCCGGACCGCGCGATGCGGAGCGGACATTGGGGAGATATTCGATCAGCTTGTCGAACTTTGTGACATTGAGGTCAGACAGCGAGTCTCCACTCAGCGCCTGAATGGCGAGCGGAACCTTGTTCAGCGATTCTTCGCGCCGCGTTGCTGTAACGATGATGTCGGCAATCGCGCCGTCATTGGCTTCGGTCGCATCCGACGATTGTGCCATTGACGGTGAGCCTGCGGCACACATCGTGGCAATCGACAGAATTGCCGTCGAGATTTTGAGTTTGGTTTTCAACATAGCCTCCCCTGACTGGCTTTAATTTCGTGACTTCTTCAACGCCTGATCGCAAAAACTCCCACGTTCGGCCTAGCCATTGAGTTCTGGCGCTTTTAGACGTTGGGGGAAAATTCATTCTCGCACGATTAGAAAAAAATCATTGTTGTATGAATAATTGTGATGCCCAGGCTGGTTTTCTAGGTCGGGCCTTAGGTGGTGTCGGCTGGACATGTGACCTTTGGTCGCTTCGCCAAGTGGAGCCGAACTGGTCAAGTGTTCGCTGCTGTGATAGATTATAGCTCTCACAAGAGTTTTTGGCATGCAACTTCAGCACCTGCGTTACTTTGTCGCGCTTGCGCGCCACAAGCATTTTGCGCAGGCGGCAAGCGTCTGCGGAGTCAGCCAACCAACCCTTTCGGCGGGGCTTGCCGCTCTGGAACTTGAGCTGGGAAAGCGGCTGATCGAGCGGGATCGCCGGTTCATCGGGCTCACCGAGCATGGGGAAGCCATTCTGCCCTGGGCGGCGCAGGCTCTGGGCGCCATTCGGGGTCTTGGGCAGGCAGCAGAAGCAAGTGAGCGGAGCCCCGCGGGCGAGTTCCGGCTTTCGGCAATACCGGCGGCGCTGCCGCTCATCGGGCCATTCGGCCAGGCTCTCCTGAAGGCTCATGCCGGCCTTAATTTGGCCGTGCAGTCGGGGACTTCAAGGGAAATAGAGCGCGGACTGCAGGCCAACGAGTGTGATGCCGGCATGACCTATCTTGATGACGAACCGCCAGCAAATGCTCTTACTGTCCCACTTCACAACGAACAGTACCTCTTCGTCGCTCGCAAAGGCGGCGGCTTTGATGACAGGGAAGACATCAGTTGGGCAGACGCTGCTGCGCAGCCGCTTTGCTTGCTGCACCAGGGAATGCAGTATCGCCGCATTCTCGACCGGGAATTCGCCAATCGAGGCTTGTCAGTCAGCCCGCGCGTGATCGCAGACAGTCACATCACGACACTGTCTCTTGTCCAATCCGGCGATTTCTTGACCATTGTTCCGGATGCCTATGCGCGCTTGATGATCGGGCTTGAATGGTGTCGCTTTCTGAAGTTCATTCCGGCAGCTGAAACGCGGCGCATTGGTTTGGTCGTCATAAACCGGGATCCATTGGGCACCATGGCGAGGCTTGGCTTGAAAGTAGCGCAGCAGCTTGATGACCGGTGGTTATGATAGGAATCATCTATCATGCTTCACATAAATCGATTTGACCTCGCAAAATGAACCGGTCAGGATTGGTCATGCAGAAAGCCAATCTTGCCGAGATCATCGACGCCCATGCTGGGCGCAAGGGCGCGCTCTTGCCGATTTTGCATGACATTCAGGCGGCATTTGGCTGCATTGATGCAAATGCGGAAGCGGCGGTTGCAAAGGCGCTTAATCTGAGCCGCGCCGAAGTGCACGGAGTTGTCAGCTTCTACCATGATTTCAAACCCGCTCATGATCCCAGACCGGTCGTTGAGCTTTGCCGTGCAGAAGCATGCAAGGCTCGGGGCGTTGAATCCATCGCTGCTGCAGCCGAAACTGAAGCGGGTGAGCGCGTGAATCTGAAGGCCGTCTATTGTCTCGGCCTATGCAGTGTCGGCCCCAACGCGCGAACGGGTGATCGGCTGCATTCTAGGCTCGATGAGGCATCGCTCCTGAACTTGGTGCGTTCGGCATGACCCACGTAAGGATCAGCGATGATGCGATCGCGCGGGCGTGTGGCGCGGACGAACTCGCCGCGGCCTTTGAATCTGCCGGTTGCACGGTCGACAGGGTGTCCAGCTATGGCATGCATTGGCTGGAACCATTGGTCGATATCGATGGCATCGGGTTTGGCCCGGCTTGCGCAGATGATGTTGCAGACATTCTTGCAGGCTCGTCGCCCAAATCGATCGGGCGGATTGCGGATCACCCCTTTCTGGCGCGCCAGACGCGGCTGACATTCGCGCGCGCCGGACGCACGCGCCCCATGAGTCTTGAGGATTATGCGGCTACCGGCGGCTGGTCGGGCCTGTCTCGGGCGCGAACTCTAACCCCGGCGCAGGTTGTTGCAGACGTGACGGCATCGGGTTTGCGCGGCCGGGGCGGCGCCGGATTTCCGGCCGGCATCAAATGGAAGACCGTGCTTGAGGCGCCGGGTGAAGCCAAATTCATCGTCTGCAATGCCGACGAGGGCGATAGCGGCACCTTTGCCGACCGCATGATCATGGAAGGGGATCCTTTCCAGTTGATCGAAGGCATGGCGATTGCGGCCCATGCCACGGGAGCGGGCCAAGGGTTCATTTATGTCCGCAGCGAATATCCGGACGCGATTGCCAAACTGAACCGGGCGATCGCCTTGTCTGCTGATATTGTGGCCCCTTTCAGCCTCGAAGTGCGAGTTGGCGCCGGCGCCTATGTTTGCGGCGAAGAAACGTCGCTGCTGAACTCGCTAGAAGGCAAGCGTGGAGAAGTCCGTGCGAAACCGCCGCTTCCGGCTCTCGAAGGCCTTTTTGGCTGCCCCACTGTGGTCAACAATGTCCTCACCCTTGCGGCCGTGCCCCACATCCTGAGCGAAGGCGGCGCCGAACGCTATGCGCAGCTCGGCATCGACCGGTCCAAGGGCACAATGCCGATCCAGCTTGCGGGCAACATCAGGCATGGCGGCCTTTTCGAGACGGCGTTCGGCATCACCCTGAATGAACTTGTCCATGACATCGGCGGCGGCACGACGTCGGGCAGGCCGGTCAAGGCCGTGCAGGTCGGCGGACCCTTGGGGGCCTACCTTCATCCGGACCAGTTCGACCTGCCATTCGATTATGAAGCCTATACGGTCGCAGACGCATTGATCGGGCATGGGGGCGTCACGGTGTTCGACGATACGGCGGACATGGGCGCCATGGCGCGGTTTGCCTTCGAGTTCTGCGCCGTGGAGAGTTGCGGCAAATGCACGCCATGCCGGATCGGCTCTACGCGCGGTGTCGAGCTGATCGACCGGATCCGCAGCGGCGGCGCGACTGCGGCCGATGCGGTCGAACGGCTTCCCCAGATGCACAATGCGCGCAAGTCCAACCGTTCACGCCCGGAAGAACTCGCGCTTCTGGAAGACCTGTGCGAGACAATGCAATTCGGGTCGCTCTGTGCGCTTGGCGGCTTTACGCCCTATCCCGTGCGATCGGCTCTCAAGCATTGGCCGGAGGATTTTGGCCAGTGATGCATGCGTCGCGCCTCGTTCCCGTCCGGCGGAGCGCCTATGTGGCGCAGACGCAGGATGAGGAGCGCTCGATCCCGGTCGAAGCGCCGGTCGCGATTGAGATCAACGGCGTGACATATGCCGTGATGATGGCGACACCGACGTGCCTCGAAGATTTTGTGACGGGCTTCCTGCTCTCCGAAGGGTTGGCCGGGGCGCACGAGATTGGTCCGATATCGCTTCATCCATTGGACGAGGGCGATGGTTATGTTGCGCGCGTCACGCTTCCAGCCCATTGCGTCGAGCCGATCATGGCGCGGGCCCGGCACAGGATGGGAGACAGCAGTTGCGGTATCTGCGGCATTGAAAGCGTCGAGGCGGCCTTGCGGCCCTTGCCGCCGCTTGCCCGGTCTGTCCCTGTTCGACCCGAGGCCATTCTCAAGGGCCTCAGGACGCTGCGCGAGGCACAGCAGCTTGGACAGGAGACTGCGGCCACGCACGCGGCAGCTTTTTGCGACCGGGACGGGCGCCTTATCGTCGTGCGCGAAGATGTTGGCCGTCACAATGCGCTGGACAAGGTGATCGGCTTTCTTGCGCGCTCGGGCATCAGCGCGGAGGACGGTTTCCTGCTTGTTACATCAAGAGCATCTTTCGAACTCGTGGAAAAGGCCGTGCGCGCCTGCTGCCCGCTTCTGGTAGCCATTTCGGCACCGACAGACCTTGCCGTCAGACGCGCTCAGGCAGCGGGCCTCGCGCTTGCTGTGGTCGCACGGGACGATTCAATGTTGTGGGTCTCGGGCCCAGCAATGGAGACAGCCAATGGGCTATGAACCTCAGAATGACTTCGGTACGCCGGAAAGCCGCCAAGACGCCGTCGTAACGCTCAGGATTGACGGGCGGGCCGTGACTGTGCCCGTCGGCACGAGCGTGATGCGCGCTGCTGCCGAGAGTGGCGGCTCGATCCCCAAGTTGTGCGCAACGGACAACGTCAAGGCCTTCGGGTCTTGCCGGATGTGCCTTGTCGAGGTCGACGGCATGCGCGGGACGCCCGCCAGTTGCACGACGCCTGTTGCCGAAGGGATGGTTGTCCACACCCAGACACCGCGCCTGCAGAAGCTGCGCCGCGGCGTGATGGAACTCTATATTTCCGATCATCCGCTCGATTGCCTCACATGTTCTGCCAACAATGACTGCGAATTGCAGGACACGGCGGCCGAGGTGGGCTTGCGCGATGTGCGTTTTGGCTATGAGGGTGCAAACCATCTCGGCCTCGAAGCCGACACATCGAATCCCTATTTCGATTTTGATCCGTCGAAGTGCATTGCCTGTTCCCGCTGCGTGCGCGCATGCGATGAAGTGCAGGGAACATTCGCGCTGACGATGGACGGGCGCGGATTTGCCAGCAAGATCAGTGCGGGACAGGCCGGCGACAATTTCCTGTCTTCGGAATGCGTAAGCTGTGGCGCCTGTGTCCAGGCCTGCCCGACGGCGACGTTGCAGGAAAAGGCCGTCAAGGAAATCGGCAAGCCCGAGCGCGCAGTGATTACAACCTGTGCCTATTGTGGTGTCGGCTGCACCTTCCGCGCCGAGATGCGTGGCGAGCAGCTTGTACGCATGGTCCCGTGGAAGGACGGCAAGGCCAATCGCGGCCATTCCTGCGTCAAGGGCCGTTTTGCCTGGGGCTATGCAAACCACAAGGATCGCATTCTGGATCCCATGATCCGCGACAGCGTGCAGGACCCCTGGCGCGTTGTCAGTTGGGATGAGGCTTTGTCCTTCACGGCCAGCAGGCTTGCCGACATCAAGGCGAAGCATGGGCCGCGGGCGCTGGGCGGGATTACATCCAGCCGCTGCACCAATGAAGAGACGTTTCTGGTCCAGAAGCTGGTGCGCGCCGGGTTCGGCTCCAACAATGTCGATACCTGCGCGCGGGTTTGCCATTCGCCAACGGGGTACGGCCTCAAGACGACGTTCGGCACCAGCGCCGGCACCCAGGATTTCGACAGCGTGATGGACAGCGACGTGATCCTGGTCATCGGCGCCAACCCGACAGACGCCCATCCGGTCTTTGCCAGCCGCATGAAGCGCCGCCTGCGCCAGGGTGCGAAGCTGATCGTGATTGACCCGCGTCGGATCGACCTCGTCCGCTCGCCGCATGTCGAGGCCGCCTTCCATTTGCCTTTGCAGCCTGGCACCAATGTCGCGGTTCTGACAGCCATGGCGCATGTGATTGTGACAGAGGGTCTGGCTGACGAGGCCTTCATTCGCGAACGCTGCGATTGGCAGGAATATGAGGATTGGGCACGCTTTGTTGCGGACGAGCGCCACAGCCCCGAAACGCTGGAAGCGGTCACACGAGTTCCGGCGAGCGATCTTCGACAGGCTGCGCGGCTCTATGCCACCGGAGGCAATGGCGCGATCTACTATGGCCTGGGCGTGACCGAGCATAGTCAGGGCAGCTCGACCGTGATGGCGATTGCCAATCTGGCGATGGTGACCGGCAATATCGGTCGGCGGGGTGTTGGCGTGAATCCGTTGCGCGGCCAGAATAACGTGCAGGGCGCCTGTGACATGGGGAGTTTCCCGCACGAGCTTTCCGGCTACCGCCACATCTCGGACGTGCAAGCCCGATCCCTGTTCGAGGGGGAATGGGGCGTGAAGCTTGATCCGGAGCCCGGCCTGCGGATTCCGAACATGTTGGACGCTGCACTCGATGGCTCTTTCCGCGCAATCTACATCCAGGGTGAGGACATCTTGCAGTCCGATCCCAATACGCATCATGTCGCTGCTGGGCTGCAGGCAATGGAACTGGTCATCGTCCACGACCTGTTTCTGAACGAAACGGCGAACTATGCCCATGTCTTCCTGCCCGGATCGACCTTCCTTGAAAAGGATGGGACATTCACCAATGCAGAACGGCGCATACAGCTCATTCGCAAGGTCATGGAACCTGCGAACGGCATGGGGGATTGGGAAGTGACGCAAGCTCTGGCCAATGCAATGGGGCTTGGCTGGACATATGCGCACCCGAGCGAGGTGATGGACGAAATTTCAAGGCTGACGCCGAGCTTTGCCGGAGTCTCCTTCGATCGACTTGAAAAGGACGGCTCGCTTCAATGGCCCGTCAATGAGGCCAATCCTGATGGCTCACCCATCATGCATGTCGATGGGTTTGTCCGCGGCAAGGGCAAGTTCGTTGTGACGGACTATGTCCCAACGGACGAACGGACGGGACCGCGGTTTCCGCTTCTCCTCACGACTGGACGCATCCTCTCCCAGTATAACGTCGGCGCGCAGACGCGGCGTACCGACAATACTGTCTGGCACGATGAGGATGTTCTCGAGATGCACCCGACGGATGCCGAAAACCGCGGCTTGAGGGATGGCGATTGGGCGCGGCTGGCCAGCCGGACCGGTGAAACGACACTCCGCGTTGAAGTAACGGATCGCGTTGCGCCCGGTGTTGTCTACACAACCTTCCATCACCCTGCGACGCAGGCCAATGTCGTCACGACGGAATTCTCCGATTGGGCAACCAACTGTCCGGAATACAAGGTGACAGCTGTTCAGGTGTCGCCGTCCAATGGCCCGACAGATTGGCAGGAAAGCTATGCCAGCTGGTCTGAAAAGAGCCGGCGCATTGCGTTGGCGGAAGCAGCGGAATAGCGCGATGGATGCAAGCCACCTCATCTATATGGCCAACCAGATCGCCCGCAATCTGGCCGCCCAGGGCGAGGAGGCTGCCATTGCCGCAACCGCTCAGCATATCCGGGATTTCTGGGACCCCAGAATGAAGGCGACAATATACGCGCACGATCGTTCCGGGCTGGACCCGATTGCCCGATCCGCCATAGCCCGGCTTGCAGCCGGCTGATGATGATTGCAACCTGCGGACGGCAGTCCCCTGCGCAATGATCCGGATCGCGAAACTCGAAACCTTTGACAATGAGTTCGTCTGTTTCGTGAAGGCAACGATGGATGATGCCAGTTTTGGTTGGGGTCAGACGTCGACATATAATGCCGATATCACGGCGCAGGTTTTCCACAGGCAGGTTGCGCCCTGGGTCCTTGGTCGGGATGCCACCGACATTGCCGGAGCAGTCCGCATCGTCGAAGAGCGGGAACACAAATATCCGGGAAGCTACCGATATCGGGCCCTTGCCGGTCTCGATACTGCCATGTGGGACTGGCGCGGCCGGAGCGAAGGCAAATCGGTTGCCAATCTGCTAGGCGGAACACGGACAGACTTGCGTGCCTATGCCTCCTCAATGAAGCGCGACATCACACCGCAAGACGAAGCAGACCGACTGGTCCGGCTTCGCGATGCCAAAGGATTTGATGCTTTCAAATGGCGGATTGCCGCAGAATGCGGACGCGATGTCGACGAATGGCCCGGTCGCACAGAGGAAATTGTGCCGCTCGTTGCGCGGGCGCTCGGGCCCGGAGTCGCAAAGCTGGTCGACGCGAACAGCGGCTTTTCGCCCTCCCGTGCGATTGAGGTCGGTTCGCTGCTCGAGGCGGAGGGTATTTGTCATTTCGAGGAGCCGTGCCCCTATTGGGAGCTTGAGCAGACCGCGGAAGTGACGCGTGCCCTGTCACTGGACGTCACAGGCGGCGAACAGGACTGGGATTTGGCGACCTGGCGTCGCATGATCGACATGCGCGCCGTCGATGTGCTGCAACCTGATATCATGTACATGGGCGGCATGACGCGGACCCTGCAACTCGTGGGCATGGCGCATGAGGCGGGCATGATCTGCACGCCCCACAGCGCGAACCTGTCTTTGGTGACGATCTGTACGGCCCATCTGCTGGCCGCAATTCCCAATGCTGGCCCGTACATCGAATTCTCGATCGAAGGTGCGGACTATTATCCGTGGCAGCAGGACCTGTTCCTTGGAGACCCTTTCCGGATTGAAGACGGACGCATGCACGTCCCAGCCGGGCCTGGCTGGGGGGTCGAAATCAATCCGGCCGCACTGGAGGCCATGCGCTATCGCTCGAGCGAACTTGTAAACTGAAAGCGAGAGTTGTTCGCACTGGGCGGAGTGTCATCGTCGGCCATTGGCAACGCGTTGAGGGCTGGGCCTTGCCAAGCCGTCATTTTGTCCTTGTCGCAGCTGCCTTGGGAGGCGATGGAATGTTGCATTCACTTCAACAATCGTGATGCGGGAGTTTATGCGAACGGCCATCATCTCAGCGGCAGCCAATGGCATTGGCCTGGCCATCGCGCGCGGGCTGCGAGACGATGGCTGGTGCGTCCTTGTCTGCGATCAGGATGCAACGGCAATTGCCGCGCTTACGGCTTCGGACCCGACCATCAGGGCTTGTCAGTGCGACGTCAGCGATCCTTCTGCGGTTGAGCGCTTCTTCGACGATGTGGCCGAAGCCCTGGCCCAAGAGGGCGATGACGGCCTTGATCTGCTGGTCAACAATGCAGGAATTGCCGGACCGGTGGAAAGGCTCGAAAATCAGCCGCTCGACAAATGGCGTCAGACCATCGACGTCAATCTCAACGGCAATTTTTATATTACACGCCTGGCAATCCCTTTGTTGCGACGCAAGGCGCCGGATGCCTCCATTATCAACATGAGCTCAAGCGCAGGGCTGTTCGGATGTCCGTTGCGCGGGCCCTATGTTGCAAGCAAATGGGCCATAATAGGGTTGACCAAGACACTTGCCATGGAACTTGGGCCGGGCGGCATAAGGGTTAACGCAATCTGTCCGGGCAGTGTCGAAGGCGAGAGGATGGACCGGGTCATTAGGGCCGATGCGGAGGCCAGAGGCCTCCAGGTTGACGAGGTCGAACGCGAATACAAACAGCAGATTTCAATGCGCACATTTGTGACGCAGGAAGACATCGTGGCCATGGTCCGGTACCTGGTGTCACCTGCAGGCAAGAGAATCTCGGGCCAGGCGATAGCCATCGACGGCCATACGGAAAGTCTGTCCATGGAGTTATCGACTTGAAGATGCGCATTCGGGAGAGATCATGAATTCATTGACCATCCTGGACGGCGGAATGGGCCGGGAACTGAAGCGAATGGGGGCACCATTTCGGCAGCCCGAATGGTCTGCGCTTGCCTTGATCGAAGCCCCTTCCTTCGTGCTGGACGTTCATTCTGCTTATGTGAAGGCCGGTGCCGATATCATCACCACGAACAGTTATGCACTGGTGCCGTTTCACATTGGTGACGCCCGGTTTGAAAGCGATGGCGAAATGCTGGCTGACCGCGCTGGCAAGCTTGCTCGGCAGGCAGCCAACAGGTCAGGCAGATCGGTCAGGGTCGCCGCAAGCCTGCCCCCGCTCTTTGGCTCCTATCGTCCGGACCTTTTCAATGCCGAGGACGCCTCGCGCCTTCTCGCGCCGCTGGTGAAAGGGCTGTCCGATCATGCCGATCTCTGGTTGGCAGAGACACTTTCGGCGACGCAAGAAGCCGAAGTGGTTGCGAACATGCTCGCCAAGGATGGTCGGCCGCTCTGGATATCGTTCACGCTTGAAGACGGCGCCCCCGATGCGGCTGCCAGAGCGCGACTGCGTTCAGGTGAGGCCATAGAGGCGGCCGTTGCCTTGTGCCTTGAGCATGGCGTGGCTGCAGTGCTGTTCAATTGCAGTCAGCCCGAAGTGATGGAAGCGGCGGCGAGACAGGCAAAGGCCGCAATGGACGCCGCAGGCCGCTCAATTCCGATCGGGGTTTATGCCAATGCATTTCCGCCGCAGCCCAAGGAAGCGACGGCCAATGAAACGCTGCTGCCCATCCGGGAAGACCTTGATCCCGCGGGCTATTTGAACTGGGTCCGGATCTGGCTTGATGCCGGTGCTGACATCATTGGCGGATGCTGCGGTATCGGCCCCGAGCATATTGAGGCCATTGCGCGTCTGCGCTCATGAGTGCCCAAGTGCGGCTGGCAGATTCGGCGCAGCCAGCAGAGCACGCGGGGACA
The DNA here is from genome assembly GCF_019443285.1 of Aquisediminimonas profunda. Taxonomy (GTDB): domain Bacteria; phylum Pseudomonadota; class Alphaproteobacteria; order Sphingomonadales; family Sphingomonadaceae; genus Aquisediminimonas; species Aquisediminimonas profunda. The sequence continues at coordinate 3,099,828 of NZ_CP080327.1, read as the reverse complement.
GGCCGAAGTGCTGTTTGCATGCGCGCGAAAAAACGGGCTGAGAGGTAAATCCTGCAGCGATCGCTGCCTCATGCACGCTCATGCGGCTGCTTCGCATCATCTGCAGGGCATGACGGAGCCGCAAGTCCCGATAGAATCTTCCCGGCGTGCTGCCCGTCTGCTTGAGAAACAGGCGCTCGGTCTGGCGGCGACTTGTTCCCTCTAGCTCCAATATGGTTTCCAAGGATGCGCCCGCCGTGATCCCGATCTCCATCGCCCCTACAAGCCGTTGGACGACCGCGCCAGTGCCCTGAACCTGCTCCGCCAGCGATGTGCGTTGACGTGCCGAGGGGGGGCGGATCCGATCGTGAATGAGCTGGTCCGAAACGGCGTTTGCCAGCGTCCAACCATGATTGGCGGCAATGCTGTCCAGCATCATGTCCATCGCGGCGGCACCGCCGGCGCAGGTAAAAAGGCGCGCGTGGCGTTCGTAAAGTTCGGCTGAAACGGGAATATGGGGGTAACGGTGGCGAAACTCATCGGCTGCTTCCCAATGGAGCGTAATCGGATCGCTGCCGAGAATGCCGGCTTCTGCCAGCAGGAATGCGCCCGTATCGATTGCACCGACCTGGCACCCAGCACGCCACAGACGTCGTACCAGCGCAAGCAATCCAGGTTGCGCGTGATCAAGCGGATCGAAGCCGGCACACAGGATCAATGCATCCGGCCTGTCAGGATTGGCAGGATCTGTCCGCAGCTGCATGCCGTTTGAAGCAGTAACATGGCCTGCGGAAGGTGCGTGAATGGTCCAGGCATATAATTGCTTGCCAGCAAGCCGGTTCGCGATGCGCAATGGCTCGAGCGCGGAAAAGAATGCGATTGCGGAAAAGCCGGGCAGCAGAATGAATGAAAGCGATTGCGGCATTATGGCCCTTCTGCGGCAAGATGCCGCAAAAGGCAACTAAATGACGCAAAGAGATATTTTCTTTGCAGTTTGGCGGATTAGTCTGTCCGTATTTGGAGGATGTGCCATGAATTTTGAGGTCTTCATTACCTGCGCTGTGACCGGCTCCGGCGCTACGGCTGACAAGCACCCTGATCTGCCGGTTACTCCGGAACAGATCGCAAATGCAGCGATTGAGGCGGCAAGGGCAGGGGCCGCAATCGCCCACATTCATGTGCGTGATCCAGCGACCGGCAAAGGCGCGCGCGACGTCGCCTTGTATCGTGAGGTCGTGGAGCGCGTTCGCGCGAGCGATACCGATGTGGTGATCAACCTGACGGCCGGAATGGGCGGGGACATTGTCTTTGGACAAGGAGAGGCACCGCTGCCGCTTGATCCGTCCGGCACTGACATGGTCGGTCCGATGGAGCGGCTTCTCCATGTGCAGGAACTGCTCCCGGAGATCTGCACGCTCGACTGCGGAACGATGAACTTTGCAGAATCCGATTATGTGATGACCAACACGCCGGGCATGTTGCGCACAATGGCCGCCGAGGTGCAGCGGCTTGGCGTTCGGCCCGAACTTGAAGTTTTCGACACCGGCCATCTTGTCTTCGTGAAGGAACTCGTTCGTGACGGGCTGATCGACGATCCGTTGATGGTCCAATTGTGCATGGGCATTCCCTACGGCGCGCCGGATGATCCGCTGACGTTCATGTCAATGGTGCATCAATTGCCACAAGGCACTGTTTTCAGCGGCTTTTCCATTGGACGCAACCAATTGCCCTTTGTTGCCATGGCCGCGCTTGCTGGCGGCAATGTGCGCGTGGGTCTGGAAGACAATCTGTACTTGGGGCGTGGCCAGTTCGCGTCAAACGGACAGTTGGTCGAGCGCGCGGTGCAGACTCTCACGGGCATGGGCGCACGCATCCTTGGCCCCGAGGAGGTTCGCGCCAAGCTTAAACTGACCAAGCGATAGGAAAGACAACATGATGCGCGAAGTTCGAAAGGTTGGCATCGTCGGTGGTGGCGTGATTGGGGCCGGATGGGCGGCTCGCTTTGCGCTCAATGGCATTGACGTATCGATCTATGACCCCGACCCGGAGATCGAGCGAAAGGCTCGCGAGGTTCTCGAAAATGCGCGCGTCGCAAACACGCGGCTTTTTGGACAGGCTCTTCCGACGGAAGGGTCCGTCACGATTGCGGCGAGCGTGGCCGAAGCGGTGCGCGACGCCGATTTCATCCAGGAAAGCCTGCCGGAACGGGAAGATCTGAAGCAGACTCTGCTTGCAGAGATGGATGCAGCGATGCCCGATCATGCCGTGATCGGATCGTCTACATCCGGCTTGTTGCCAACCCGGCTTCAGGCAAAGATGCGGCGACCTGACAGGCTCGTCGTCGGCCACCCGTTCAATCCTGTCTATTTACTGCCCTTGGTCGAGGTCTGCGGCGGCGAACAGACCAGCCAGGCGACGATCGATATTGCGAGTGCCATTTACGAACGGATCGGCATGAAGGTGCTTCATGTCCGAAAGGAAATCGACGGCTTCATTGCCGACCGGTTGCTGGAGGCTGTCTGGCGGGAGGCGCTCTGGCTGATCGATGATGGAATCGCCACAGCCTCGGAAATCGACGATGCGATCCGCTTTGGAGCCGGCATGCGCTGGTCATTCATGGGCACGTTTCTGACGTACCGGCTTGCTGGCGGCGAGGCCGGAATGCGGCATTTTCTGCATCAGTTTGGCCCGTCGATGGAATGGCCATGGACCAAGCTTGTCGGCCCGAAATTGACCGATGAGCTGGTCGAAACAATTGCCCGGCAGTCAGACGAGCAGGCAGGCGATGTTGACTTGCGCACTTATGAACGGTTGCGCGACAATTGCTTGGTCGATCTCACGCATGCGCTCGAACGGAATGATTTTGCTTCCGGGGCGATTGCAAAAGCCCATCGTGCGCGGCTTAGTGGTCAGCCAGTGGCTGACGGCAAGCCTGACTCGGAAGGCAGGATGCGGACCATTGCGACGCCAGTCCAGCCGGAATGGATCGACTACAACGAGCATCTGACGGAATCCGCCTATCTGAAGCTGTTTGGCGATGCGACCGATGTTGTGCTCGGCCGCATTGGCGCCGGACTCGACTATGTGGCGCGCGGGCACAGTTTCTACACTGTGGAGACGCATATCCGGCATCTCGGGCAAGCCCGGCTTGGTGAACCCATCGAAGTGCGGTCGCGCGTCCTTGGCGCGGACAGCAAGCGCTTGCATCTGTTCCATGAAATGTTCAGCCTGAAACAGGATACTCTGATCGCGACTGCGGAACACATGCTCCTGCATGTGGATGCCAAATCGGAACGGTCGGTGCCTGCGCCGCAGAAAATCCAGGTCGCTGCCATGGGTCTGATGGCCTTGCAGGCGCATCTTGGATTGCCCGAAGGGCAGGGACGACACATAAAAATGCCCGGCTAGGTACGTCGGGCGCGGGGGAGGGAATTTGCATGGCATTGGTTGAGTCCCGGTCGATCGACTATGTTCCGCTAGCCGAACGGCATGGCAAGGTCTGGCACCTCTGGCCCATTTGGTTCACCGGCGACGCCCATTTGGCGACACTTGCGACGGGCGCGATCAGTGTGGTCGGTGGCCTCGACCTGTTCTGGTCGGGGATAGCGATTCTGGGAGGATGCGTGCTCGGCACTGTCCTCATGGCGTTCCATTGTACCCAAGGGCCGCACCTCGGCCTGCCGCAGATGATCCAGTCCCGTCCTCAATTCGGCTACGTCGGCGCATTGCTTGTGTGGGTTGTGGCCTTGATCACCTTTATTGGCTTCAACGCCCTGAACCAATCGCTCGCAGCGAGCACGCTCAGGGAATTGGGAGGCTTCCCCGAGCGCCCGACGATCGTGATATTTGCGATTGTTGCCTTGCTTGTCGCGGTCATTGGCTATGACCTGATCCACAAGGCGCAACGTTTCTTGGCGTTTGCCATGCTTGTGGTGCTGGCACTCTATACCGCCGGTTCATTCACGATCGTTGATTTTGGAGTGCTGTTGCAACCCGGGCCTCTGAAGCCCACGCTGTTTCTGGTGCAGTTCTTTGCAGCTGCTGCTTACCAGTTGAGCTGGTCGATCTATGTGTCGGATTATTCGCGTTACCTGCCGCGTGACGTCGGCATTCGGGATTCATTCTTCTGGACATTTTGGGGCGCATTTGTTGGCGGCGCCTGGATGATGCTGATCGGAGCATTTGCCGCCGCAGCCTTCGGTACGACGGATATTGTCGCTGCGTTGCGCGCGAGCGGGGACGCAATGCTGCCAGGGTTTGGCCTTTTTGTGCTCGTCACAAGCTTCCTCGGGCTGATCACGATTACCTCGCTCAATTTCTATGGCGCTTCGCTGACGTTGCTGAGTGTCATCGATAGCCTCAGCACTGTGACCCTGGGGATCAAGTCGCGCGTCTCCGCCTTGGCCGCTGTGTTCATCGTGACCTTGTCGCTCTCTCTGGCGGCAAGTGGCAATGTGCTACACGGGTTCGAAGCCTTTCTCGGAATATTGACCTACCTTTTCACACCCTGGACGGCGATCAATCTTGTGGACTTCTTTTTCGTGAGGAAGGGCCGCTATTCCATTCGGGCGATGTTCATGGCCGACGGCCTCTATGGCCGCTGGAACTGGCGCGGATTGTCCGCATATGCGCTGGGCTTCGTTGCGATGGTGCCGTTCTTCAAGACCGGGCTGTATGTGGGGCCCATCGCGCAGGCGCTCGGCGGTGCTGATGTGTCGATGCTTGTCGGACTTCCTGTTTCGGCACTTGCCTATCTCTTGTTTTGCCGCAACCTCGACCTGCCGGCTGAAATGCAACAAATTGATACGCTGGATCGCAACCTCGAAACGGAGCCGGTAAGATGAAATGCGCTGGAATTGGGATTGCGGCCATGATGGCGTTTGCTCCGGTCGCCCCTTTGGAAGCGGCAAGCGCACCGATCGCCTTTCCGGATCAGTTCGACGCGATTGGAACACCGGTTCAGCAGATCGCGGGCGACAAGGGGCGCACAATCCATTTCACGGATACGGGTGAATCCGGCTGGGCGACAATGCTGTTTATTGGCGGCGTGGGGACGAGCGCACGTGCTCCCGAATTGGTTGCATTCCTCGATACGATGCGTCGGCGGCTGAAGCTCCGTATCGTCGCGGTTGAACGCAACGGTCTGGGCGATACTGCCTATGACGCCGACTGGACGTTTGACGATTATGTAGGCGATGTGCGGCGGGTTCTCGGGCATCTCGCCATCAATCGATTTTCCCTTGTCGCGATTTCAGGTGGCGGCGCCTATGCCGGACATGTCGCTGCTGCCATGCCGGAACGGATTGTCTCTCTGCACATGTTGGCCGCCATAGCCTCCATGCCAGCCGGAGCTCCGACATGCGCGCTCGACCTTGACGGCTTGCGCGCGCAGCTTGCGCCTCAGGTCGACGCGCCGCGCATCTGGTGGGACATGCCAAAGGACGGTGTCGTCGGGAAGGTGAGGGGGTTTGCAGACCGAACGGCCGATGAAGGCGCCCATGCCTTCTTCATTGCTGGCCAGAAGGGCGATGCCCGTGGCGTGGCCCGTGAATATAAGCGTTTTTGCGATCCGGCTGCCGATGTGTCGGGTTTCACCGCCCCCGCCTATTTCTATTATGGCGAAGCGGACAAGGCTGTGCCGCCTTCACAGGGCGAATATTGGGCAAGCAAGGTCAAAGGCAAGGTCACGTTCCGCCGATACCCGGGCGAAGGGCATGACGTGCAGTATCGCCATTGGGATCAGCTGCTGGTTGATGTGGCCGGCTTTGGCGACAAGACCCTCGTCTGCGATCATGGCCGCGCAAAGCTGGCGAATGGGCCAGTGGACCTGAAGCGTCAGACGCTTGGGATTTGCGCCTGGTCTCGAACCGGTCAGGCCAACTGACCCGCTAGCGCAGTCTTCAGTGGATCAAGCCAAGGCTCGAAATTCTTCCACACGCCGGCACCGTCGCGGTTGATCGGGCGGCGGACCTGTTCGGAACTTGGCGTGCGCACTGCCCGTTCGGTCCGGTGAAACTCGACACAGGACTGTTCGAAGGGAAGTCCGCAATAGTCGAGGATGCGGCGGACCTGCCCTTCGAGGTCATCAAGGACGTCTTCATGCTGCACGCGCAGGACGCGGCCCGGCAACACGGTGTCCCAATGATCCATCAGCCGCACATAATCGCGATAATATCGGCCGATATGATCGAGATCGTAAGAAAAATCCTGTCCCTGCGCAAAGAGCTGCTTGAATACGGAAAAGCCGCAATCCATCGGATCGCGCCGGGCATCGATGATCCGCGCGTTTGGCAGGATCAGATGGATCAGGCCGATGTGGCGGAAATTGTTGGGCATCTTGTCAATGAAGCGCGGCTTGCCTTCCCGACGATGGACCTGTGTCGACTTGATGTAACCGGAACCAAGTGCGCCAAGCTCTTCAACCGAGAGCTCTGCCAGATTGCCAGGATAGCGATCTGCTTCGCTTTGTTCTTGCCGCCCGTTCAGGCGCGACGCGATTGCCATGATGTCTGGCAGCTCGGTCGTCCCTTCGACCATGCTGTGCGAGGCGAGTATCTGTTCGAGGAGCGTCGATCCCGCACGCGGCAATCCGACAATGAAGATCGGGTCTTCCGAAACGCACCCTGATCCAGATTTGGCAGCGAAAAGCCCGGACGTGCAATGCGCAATCTGTTCGTCGATCTCGCGCGTGACAGCCGCAGCGCGATAGCCCACGACCTCCTGCCGAAGCGCGTTGCCACGCGCATAATATTCGAAAGAGCGAGCAAAGTCTCCACGGTCCTCAAGCGCCTTGCCCAGCGCGAAGCAAAGATGGATGCGATCATCCCGGTCGATCGCCGGATTGGCCTCTTCCGAGATCATTGATCCAAGTTCGCCATCGGTGAAGCGATAAGTCTTGAGATTGGCAAGGCTCCAATATGCATCGCCGAAGTCCGGCTTCAGGCCATAGGTTTGGCGATAGGCCGAAATGGCCTCTTCGATCCGGCCCAGTGCCTTGAGCGCGTGCCCCAGCGTCAGGCTTACCCGTATATTGTCACCTTCCCGATCGTGAAGCGTCTGGTATTCCTGAAGTGCCAGATCGGTCTCGCCGGTCTGCAGCAGAAGGTTAGCCCGAAGCATGAGAAAATTGGGGTTTTGGCTCTCTACCGAGACGAGTTCCTCGGCCTCGCGCAGGGCATGTTCGTAGTGGAAGCGCTTCCCGAGAACGTCGGCCAAGTCGAAACGCGCCTGCAAATAGCCGGGATTCAATTCCTTGCACTTTTCCAGAATGAACTGCGCATCTTCGTATTCGCCCATGCGCGTTCCGAGTTCTGCGAGGAGGCGCATGGCGGCGGGATGATCGGGTACCTGCATCAGAAAGGAACGGACACGTTCTTCGGCAAGTGCGAAGTCCTCATCATAGTAAGCGGCAAGGGCGGCTCGCAGTTCAAGCGGCATGGCTTCCACTTCGGCGATCTTGTCCTTGGCCTCTCTTGCCTTTGCAGGATCAGCTTGCCGATAATGCGCTTCGAGCAATTGCCAAGATGCTGTCAAAAGTGGATTGCAGGAGACGGCCTTTTCATAGGCTGCAACAGCCGGCTCCCGCTTTCCTTCTGTTCGGAAGCAATGACCACGTTCCTGATGCGCACGACCAAAACCAGGCCTGATCGCAAGCAGAGCATCCAGCTGCACATGTGCCTGGCGCAGATCGCCGCGAAGGCGGCAAAGGACGGCTGACAAGTACAAGGTCTCGATATTGTCAGGAGCCTGTTCAACGGCCTGCTGCGTCAGTACCCAGGCTTGCTCAGCGTCGCCGCCAGCCAGTGCGCGCTTGGCTTGTTCAAGAAGCGTGTCCGACACTGCGCAATTTTGCTCCACCAATTAGGCCCGAACGAAGAAGGCCCGGGGGACCGTTAGCGCTTGGAAGCACGCGGGTCCACCGGGCCTTGAAGTTACTTAACTAGGCTGAGTTGCGCCTATTCTCCATAGTTCCATGTGAACCGCAGCCCGATGGTGCGCGGGCGGAGGGTCGAATTGAGTCTCCGATTGTCGTCCACTGAAATATAGGTGTCCGGCCGCTTGTCAGTCAAATTGGCGGCATAGAGTTCCATATTCCATGAGTCGCGCTTGACACCGACGGAAGCATCGAACTGGGCGTAGCTTGGCAAGGGGAAGTCAACGACCTTGATCGTTGAAGTCCTTGATTTCCCGACAAACTGAGCTCCCAACTGGCCGAACATGGTGGTGCCAGAAGAGTTCTCATGTTCGTAACGGAAACGCAGCCCGCCCTGGAACTTGGGAACCAAGGCAAGCGGACTTCCAAGTGGCTTGAAGGTCAAAGCCCTCGGCCCATCGCCGGGTGCAGGCTGAAAGCCTGCCGGTGTCGATCCATAACTGCTGAGTTCGGTGTCGAGATAGGCGAGATTGCCCGTGATCGTGAACTCCGACGTTGCGCGCCACGCCAGGTCCGTCGTCAGGCCCTTCACCTTCGCATCCGGCCCATTGAGGACAAAGGTCGAATTGCTGACTTTCGGGGCATAAATGCTGACCGGAATATTGGTCCAGTCCATATAGAAGATTGCGCCGTTCCACCGCACCTTGCGGTCGGCAAATTCGGTCTTCCAGCCCAGTTCGTAGTTCTTCACGCTGTCTGATGTATAGGTGAAGGGAATAAAGAATGTTGGATCCTTGCTCGGTCCACCGCGGCGGTTGAACCCACCAGGTCTGAATCCTTCCGAATAGGTGGCGTAGAACAACAGGTCTTCATTTGGCTTGTAGCTCAAAGTGACTTTCGGGGTTGTGCCCTTTTCTCTTGTCGGGCTCAGACCAGCCAGCGAAACGGCAAAGTTGCCGCTACCGCATGTATGGCCGTTGGGCAGCACCACATTCTTAGTTAGGAAAGCACTGCCGCAGTTCACCGACCCCTTGAGATAGGTTTTCTGATTATAATAGCGAATGCCTGCCGTCAGGGTGAGCTGATCGGTTATGTCGAAGCTGGCTTCGCCGAACAGAGCAAACTGACTCTCACCTCGCAGCGCATCGTTGAAATATACGCCGCCATCGGGCCGGATATAGTCCCGGATCTTGTCGGTCCCGCCGGGACGTTGCCCTTTGTAACCCTGCGTAGCTGCGCCTTCATAGTAAAAGACATTGTCTACGATAAGCTTGGCTTTGTCATAATAGGCACCGGCTTGCACACGGAAGCGCTTTTCCGATGGCGTGCTGATGCGGAATTCGTGGCTCGTGCGTGTGTTCTTTGAATTGTCCAGATAGGTCATCCGCGGCGAAGCGCATGAGGCGTATCCCGGATAGCTGCAAATATAGTAGGGAACGAACGGACCAACTTCCGCGTAGCGCGTGTAGTCAAGCTTCTGGTTGACTTTGCGATTGAGATAGGAGCCTGTGTAGACCAGATCCAGCCCCGCCAGCTTGCCTTCGATTGACCATTGCGTCTGGTTGAACGTGTCCTCGTTTCTGTCAGGTGAGAAACGATTGACCTTCAGATCGCCCAGCGTGGGATCATACTGGAACACACCGTCGACCTCCAGGGTCTGATACATGTGCTGGACGTTCACGCTCCAATCAGGCGCAAATTGCCATTTCAAGGATGCTCGCCCACCAGCATAGGTCGCAGAGTTGAAATCCTTTTTCGCAAATGCGGCGTTATTGATCGTCGGGCGCGTAGCTGTGACGGGCAGATTGTAGGCGACCGATCCGTCCGCATTGAACGCGGTCAGCGGCTGCTGATAGGTGGAGGGAACATTGTCGATATATCCCCCCTGCCGATCAACGAACACGGTCGCGCGGAAGGCAAGCTTGTCCTCTATGATCGGGATGTTGACATAGCCATTGGCAGCGAAGCTTGGAGCACCCTTCCGGGTCGTCGCGCCATTGAGTGAAACACCCGCCTGAAATTTGCTCAGATCCGGCTTATTGGTGATGTAGCGGATCGCGCCGCCTTCCGCGCTCGCACCGAACAAGGTGCCTTGCGGTCCTTCTAGGACTTCAACGCGTGCGAGGTCAGTCACATACACATCGAGATTTCGGCCCTGCACAGCAACTGTGGCGTCATCAAGATAGATCGCGACCGTCGGCGTAACGCCGGCAGTTCCGGAGCCTTGCAAACCGATCTGGGACAGATTGAGGCCACGGATTGAAACGGTATTCTGACCTGGACCACGTCCGCCAGAGTGAACCTGTGGCAATTCCTTCAGCAGCTCGCTGAAATTGGTGATGCCCCGCTGTTGCAATTGGTCGCCCCCGAGGGCCTGAACGGCAATTGGTACGTCCTGCAGCTTTTCCGAGCGACGCGATGCGGTGACAACAATGTCCGCAACCCCATAATCATCGGCTGCATCAGCTGCAGGCTGTGCGGACTGTGCCATAGCTGCAGTGCCCGACAGGCTCAGCAAAAGGCCAGGCATTGCGGTAGAAAGTAACAATTGACGCTTCATTTTCCCCCCTTTGGCCTTGCTTCGGCCCGGTGCGTTTTGGTCAGAAATTCATGGAATGATATCGGCAGGCAGGGTCCAGCATCCACAATCGACAAAGGTGTCGTGCTGCTTGAGATTTGCTCACGCTTCTGGTGTCTCCCTGACCTGAGGCGAATGCATGGCCGCTGAGGATGAGGAGTCAATCGGAAAACCGCCATATAATGCCCAGTAATGAACAGTATAAGTTGAACGGGCGGGCACAGTGTGCCTTGCAAGTTGAGTCATACCCGTTGCAATCCAGTCTGCGAATTTCGGCTGTCCAGCGGGGAAGATGGCTTGGTTTGCGAAAGGGTTGAACGAACAGTAGCTGGTGAGCAGTCGCACGGCCTGCGTACGCCGCTGGAGGGCGTACCTGCAGCGCCGTGGCGCGCAGGTGATCCAATCGAAGCGCCTTTGCGACTGATCAGCCCGACCGTTACAGCCGAGTGGGTCGATTATAACGGCCACATGAGTGAGTCTTGCTATCTCCTGGTCTTTGGTGACCAGTCAGACGCGTTTTTCCGGTTGATTGGCATTGACGAAGCCTATCGCGCAGCGGGCCATTCGCTGTTCACGGTCCAGACAATGATCTTCAACCTTGCCGAAGCTCATCTGAATGATCGGCTTAACCTGTCCCTGCAACTGCTTGATGCAGATGAAAAGCGGCTGCATATCTTTCACACAATGCACAATGCCCAGACCGGGGATTTGCTGGCGACGGCAGAGCAAATGCTTGTCCATGTCGACATGAACGCCGGGCGTTCGGCGCCTATGCCGGCAGATTTGCAGGAGCGTGTTTCGGCGATCCTTGCTGCGCATTCGGGCCTTGCCAAGCCGGCTCAGGCAGGCCGCAGCATTGGCATAAGGCGCGGCTAGACCGATGGACTTTGCCCTCTCGTCCGAACAGGAGATGCTGGTCGAGACTGTCCGGCGCTTCGTCGAGACCGAGCTCTATCCCCATGAAAATCTTGTCGAGCAGACGGACGATGTGCCGGCCGAACTTGCGGACGATATTCGGCGCAAGGCCAAGGCATTGGGGCTGTATGCCGTCAACATGCCGTCCGAGCTCGGTGGAGGCGGTCTCGGGACATTCGATACGACGTTGATGGAGCGTGAACTCGGGCGGGCAAGTTACGGCCTCCAGATGCTGGTGGCACGACCGAGCAACATCCTCCGGGGCTGTGCGGGGCGGCAGATTGACGACTATCTGCTCCCGACCATTCGGGGTGAGCGACACGACTGTCTGGCCATGACGGAGCCGGACGCTGGCTCCGACGTCCGTTCGATGCGAACCTTCGCCCGAGCAGATGGTGGCGATTTCGTCATCAACGGAACGAAACATTTCATCAGCCATGCCGATGTTGCAGATTTCGTGATTCTGTGCGCGGCGACGGGCGAAGTTGCCGGCAAGAAGACGATCAGCTGCTTCCTGGTTGATTTCGATACGCCGGGATTGACACGGCGCCGTGGCCCGAACTGCGTGTCGCACCGTGGCTATCATCAATGTGAACTGATCTTCGAAGACTGTCGGGTCCCGGCATCGAGCCTGCTTGGAGAGTTGGACAGGGGCTTCGACCTGATGGGGCAGTGGCTGGGATCGACCCGACTGCAGGTCGCAACCACATCTGTCGGGCGTGGCCAGCGTGTGCTCGAAATGGCTGCGGAATGGGCCGCAACACGAAAGCAGTTTGGCCAATCTATCGGCAAGTTTCAGGGAACGGGATTCAAGCTGGCTGACATGGCCACGGAGCTTGACGCCGCCGAACTGTTGACTTTTCGGGCAGCCTGGAAAGACGATCGCGGTTCGATGACGGATACCGACGCGGCAATGGCCAAGCTGTTCGCGTCTGAAGCCCTTGCGCGCGTCACGGACCATGCGATCCAGATATTCGGCGGCATGGGTTTGATGGACGAGTTGCCCATTGCGCGCTTCTGGCGAGATGCGCGCGTCGAGCGTATCTGGGATGGCACCAGCGAGATCCAGCGCCATATCATTTCGCGAGCCATTCTGCGTCCGCTGGAAAAATGAGCGGGAGGTCCCTCAGCCGACTCTTGCAACCACGCTCCATTGCCTTCGTTGGCGGCAAGGCGGCGGAAGAGGCGCTTCGCCAATGTCGAGACTTCGGATATTCCGGCGCATTGTGGCCGGTCAATCCGAAGCGTGAGGAAATGGCAGGGGAGCGGTGTTTTTCCGATATATCGGGATTGCCGTCTCCACCTGATGCAGTGTTCCTGGCCGCACCGGCGGAACCCAGCATAACGCTTGCTGGTGAATTGGCGGCCAGCGGGGCAGGCGGGGCTATTTGCTATGCTTCCGAGTTTGCCGAAGTCGGCCCGGCCGGTCGCGACCGCCAGAATAGGTTGGTCGAAGCTGCTGCAGGGATGCCTCTTATCGGGCCCAATTGCTACGGCATGCTGAACGCCTTTGATCGCGTTGCGCTCTGGCCGGATCAGCATGGATGCCAGCCGATCAAAGAGGGGCGGGGTGTCGCGATCATAAGCCAGAGCGGCAATCTTGCGCTCAATCTGACCATGCAGGCGCGCGGCCTTCCCATTGGCTATGTGATCAGCATCGGCAATTGCGCGGACGTGACTCCGGCAGAGCTGATCGAAGCCCTGATTGCCGACAGACGCGTCAGCGCAATTGGTTTGCACCTCGAAGGGCTTGGTTCGGTTGCTCGCTTTTCACAGGCGTGCGTCAATGCCCGGGCAGCGGGCGTGCCGCTCGTCGTGCTCAAGACGGGGTCATCGATCAAGGGGGCCGCTTTGACCCTTTCGCATACCAGTTCGCTGGCGGGGGCCGATTCCTTGTGTGATGTGCTTTTTGACCGATACGGCGTAGCGCGCGCTTACGATCCGTCGAGCTTCCTTGAAGCACTCAAGCTGTTGCACGTTGCAGGCCCCCTGTCGGGCAAACGCATCACGAGCGCGAGTTGCTCGGGCGGCGAAGCGTCCCTTGTCGCTGACTTTGCGGAGCGGCTCCAGTTGGAAACCCCTGATTTCGCTGCTTCTGTCCAGTCCGAGCTGGAACAGGTGCTGGGGCCGCGCGTCGCTGTGGCCAATCCTCTTGATTACCATACTTACATCTGGGGGGACGCTGCGGCGCAGACGCGTTGCTTTTCAGCCTTGCTGAAAGCCGGTTTTGAAGTATCGATATTGATCCTCGACTATCCGCGCGCCGATCGATGCGAATCCGCTGAATGGGACGTGACCTTGAAGGCGTTTGTTGCCGCACATCAGGCAATAGCTGCGCCACCAGGATCGGTCCGAATTGTTGCGAGCTCCATCGCAGAAGGAATGCCGGAAAGCGTTGCGACAATGCTTCTTGAGAATGGCATCGTCCCGGCGAATGGCTTGGCTGAGGCTATGGCGTCAGTTGCTGCGGCGGCCCGCATCGGGATGGCCTGGTCACGCCCCTGTCCGCCGACTTTGCCTGACGAAAATCCGGCCTCTCCAGGAGTTGCCTCTTTATGGGACGAAGCTCGGAGCAAGGCGGCCCTGCGTGCGGCCGGCGTGCCGATCCCTTCGAGCAAACTGGTTTCGATGGAGGAACTGAAATCCTTGAGCCGTGACGCGTGCAATCCGCTTCCGGTTCAGTTTCCGGTGGTGCTCAAGGCAGTCGGGAACGATCTCGCCCACAAGACGGAGGTTGGTGGTGTTGCGCTGAATATCTCCAGTCGTGAGGAGCTCGTGCTTGCTGCAGAGCGAATGACCCATTTGACCGATCGGTTTCTTGTAGAGGACATGGTCAATGACGTGGTTGCCGAGCTTCTCGTCGGGATCGGGCGTGACCCCCAGTTCGGTCTGTTCATGACGATCGGAGCAGGCGGGGTTTTTGTGGAATTGCTGCGGAGTGTAGAACACCTGCTGCTTCCGGCTGGTCGAGGCGACATCGAAGCAGCGCTGTCGCGTTTGCCTGTGCATCAGATGCTGTCTGGCTTTCGTGGACGGCCGGGATGCGACATGGCTGCGCTCGTGGACGCGATTGAGGCCATCGTGCACTTTGCGGAGACACACTCTACCCATCTCGAAGAAATGGACATCAACCCCTTGCTCGCGCTGCGGACGGGAGCTGTGGCTGTTGATGCGCTGATCAGGATGAGGGAAAAGTTCGCATGAGTGCTGTCAGGCTAGAACGTCACGACAATATTCTTGTCATCACGCTGGATCGGCCCAAGGCGAATGCCATCAATGTGGCGACCAGTCATGAGCTCTTTGCCGCGTTCAGAACTCTTGATGAGGATCCGGCTTTACGTGTCGGCATTGTAACAGGTGCGGGCCGCTTTTTTTCCGCGGGATGGGACCTTGGCGCTGCCAATGAGGGCGAGGCAGTCGATGCCGATCACGGTCCCGGCGGATTTGCCGGGCTTACCGAATATTTTGATCTGACGAAGCCTGTCATTGCTGCAGTGAACGGGCTCGCTGTGGGCGGCGGCTTCGAACTCGCTCTTGCCGCGGATTTTATCGTGGCCAGCACGTCCGCCCGCTTTTGGCTACCTGAAGTTCAGCTCGGAATCTTGCCCGATTCCGGCGGATTACTGCGCCTGCCAAAAGTCATACCGGCGCCCTTGGCGCGGGAAATGATTCTGACCGGCCGGAAGCTTGATGCTGATGAAGCGTCCACATTCGGCTTGGCAAGCCGCGTGGTGGATCCGGAAAGTCTCCTCGATTCTGCACTTGAGCTGGCGCGCAACATTGCTGCGGGAGCGCCGCTCGCCATTGTCGCTGCCCGCCAGGTCCTTCGGGCCACTGAAGGAATGACTGTTCGGCAAGGGTATGAGTTGATGCGGAGCGGTTCGTTGCGCTCGTACAGAGCTATGCTTGAGTCCGAAGATGCATTGGAGGGGCCGCGCGCTTTTGCCGAGGGGCGCCCGCCAAGATGGATGGGTCGATAGTTTTCAACAGGGACAGGCGGAGAATTCAAGACATGGCGCGCAAACCAAATATACTGATCCTGATGGCGGACCAAATGGCTGCGCCCTTTCTGCCCTTTTATGCGGACTCACCGGTTCTGGTCCCCAATCTCGCACGTCTGGCGGAAGAGGGGGTGCTGTTTACGTCGGCCTATTCCAACAGTCCGCTGTGCGGGCCGGCGCGGTTTACCATGCAGGCCGGACAACTGCCGTCCCGCATCGGGGCCTATGACAATGCCTGCGAGCTTCCCGCAGCGACGCCGTGCATGGCCCATTACCTGCGCTACTCAGGCTACCGCACGATTCTGGCCGGGAAAATGCATTTCGTTGGTCCGGATCAGCTGCACGGATTCGAAGAACGTCTTACGACCGACATCTATCCCGCAGACTTTGGCTGGACGCCGGACTGGAGCGATTTCGAGCATCGACCAAGCTGGTATCATTCCATGGATTCGGTTCTGACAGCCGGTCCGACAGTTCGCACCAACCAGCTCGATTTCGACGAAGAGGCGGTCTTTGCGACACGACGAAAACTCTATGACATTGCGCGCGACAATGATGAGCGCCCCTTTTTCCTGACACTTTCACTGACGCATCCACATGATCCCTATGCGTGCCCGGAAACATATTGGAACCGGTATGACGGCATCGAGATTCCCATGCCGAAAGTCTCGATTCCCATCGACCGGACCGATCCCCATTCCCGGCGGTTGCGCCACGTTTGCGGAGTGGATCTTGATGAAGTCACGCAAGACCAGGTTCGAGCAGCGCGAAGGGCCTATTTCGGTTCAATAAGCTATGTCGATGACCAGTTTGGGTCCGTACTCCAAACGCTCTCTGAAACTGGCTTGCGGGACGACACCATAGTCCTTGTCTGTGGCGACCACGGCGACATGCTGGGTGAACGCGGCCTTTGGTACAAGATGAATTTCTTCGAAGGGGCCGCGCGGATTCCCCTGATCGTCCATGCGCCAAAGCGGTACGCACCGCGCAGGGTGGACGCCAGTGTTTCACTTGTCGACCTGCTGCCGACGCTGCTCGAATTCGGCGGCGTGGACGTTGAACCAGCAGTTCCGCTCGACGGTCGGAGCCTTGTCCCGCATCTCGAAAGTGGAACAGGCCATGATGAGGTCATAGGCGAATACATGGGCGAAGGCGCCCTGGCTCCCGTGGTCATGATCCGCCGGGGTCCATGGAAGTTCGTTCATTGTCCCATTGACCCGGATCAGTTGTTCAACCTTTCGGATGATCCTGATGAACTTAACAATGTTGCGTGCGAACCGTCTTGTGCAGGGCTTGTCGCGGAGTTGCGCAATGAAGTGATGAACAGATGGGACTTTGAGGCGATAACCGCTGATGTGCTTGCCAGCCAGCGCCGTCGGCGCCTTGTTGCCCTTGCCAACGCAACCGGTGTGCTGTCGCCTTGGGATTTCCAACCAAGGCGTGACGCAGCACAGGAATATGTAAGGGCCCATATGGACCTTGAAGACCTTGAAGCAATGGCTCGATTTCCGCGGGTGAGGTCTTGAACGCCGGGGCAGGGCAAAAGCCCAGGCCCTTTGCCTTTACACTGATCGGAATCGGCGCGGCGACCGGCGCGGCCCACATCGGCAACAATTTCACGACTTACCTTGTCGGCGGATTGATTGACCGCTTTGGCTTCTTGCCATCGCAAATGGGCGCCTGGAACATGGCTGAAACGCTAAGCTATGCTGCGGCCATGTTCCTGGTCGCACCGCGGTCGCGATCAATGGATGCACGGATGTTGGCAGTGTTGGCTACGGCGCTCGTCTGCCTTGCGCAGGTCGTCTCAGCTCATACGGGAACTTTTGCGCTGCTCTTCGCGGGTAGAATCGGCACAGGGTTCGGCTTTGGAATCATGAACAGCGCGGTCAATCTGGCGGCGGGTCGCACTGAACATCCTGCGCGATGGATCTCGCTTGGAATAACGGTTCAGACCATCCTGTATTCGGTTGTCAGCATCGGCCTGCCCATGATTGGCAAGTCATTCGGAGTTTCCGGCATGTTTCTGGCACTCGCTGGCCTCAGCATGAGTCTTGGATTGCTCGCCATGTTCCTTCCCGGCGGTGTTGATCCGGTAGCAGGGTCTGATGACCCAAAATCAGGCGCTGGCGTTGGGGCCGAGGGGCAGCGCGTTCTGATTGCCATGGCGTTGTTTGCATTCGGGTCGCTCGCCATTTGGCCATTCATCGAGCGCACTGCCCACGCGATCGGCATTCCCGCCACACGGTTCGGCCAATTCCAGAGCATGGCCGTCCTGGCAAGTGCGCTGAGCAATGCCATTCTGGCCGCTGTAATCAAGCGGTTGCCCCGGACATGGCCATTGGTGGCGGCGCTGGGAGGGTGCGGACTGACCTGTGTCCTGTTGACGACTGTCGGCAGCGAGTTTGCCTTCGCGGGCGCCTTCATTGCCTACATGATCAGTTGGTTCCTCACGTATCCGCTTCTGCTCGGGCTCGCCTATGCCCATGATTCCAGCGGCCGGCTTGCGGTCATGACAACCGGCACTTGGCTTTTGTCACAAAGTTTCGGATCGCTTGTTGCCGGGTATGTTGCGCAGAGCTTTGGCGGTTACACGCCCATTGGTCCGCTTGGTGGGGTATTTTGCATCATGGCCATCGCAATCGCCGTTCCGGTCGCACGCAGATTGGACAAGGCCTGATCAGGCTGTGCGCCAATCAATTTCCTGAACTTTGGGCAGAATGCCTATCCAGCCTATCAATCCGAGGACATTGACGAGGCTCGCAAACAGGAAGGCCGTGAAGTAGGATCCGCTCTCGGCATCAATGAGAATTCCGGCAAAGAGCAGCCCGATTATGCCTGGCAGATTTCCGGCCATGTTCTGGACGCCGACCCAGCGCGCAGCGGCATTGGGGCCAGCCATGATTTGCGGAATGATGAAATAAGCCGGGCAGGAAAGCCCCAGGAAGATTTCGTAGACAAAGAGCAGTGCAATGCATGCGGCAAGGGGCATGACGGGCATGGCCATCATGCAACCCAGACCGGCGATATGCGCTGCGGCCAATGGCAGTTTGCAGGACAGCGAAGGAGACCAGCCTGACTTGATCGCCTTGTCGATCGCCCATCCGCCAACGAGCGCTGCGATGGCATTCACGAAATAGGCGCCGGACACCACGGTCGCCATTTGCTCCTTTGAAAAGCCGCGGCCCATTTCGAGATACATCGGCAAATAGCCAAGAATGAAGTACCAGTTCCAGTTGCCAGCAAAATGGCCGAGCGATGCGCCCCACAAAGCGCGTTGTCGCAAGATCTGCGAGAGTGTGACGGGTTCAACGGGCTCGTGCGTTTCAGACGCGTCCGGCAGCGCCTCGCGGATCCGGACTCGGCTCCACGGAATAAGCCAGAGGAGAGAGATCGCGCCGAAAATCAGGAATGTCGACCGCCAGCCCCACTTTGCCATTACAAGGCCGCCGATCAACGTGCCGACAGCGGGACCAACCAGATAGCCGAACCCGATGATACCATTCGCAAGGCCAATCTTTGTGCGCGGAACATTGCTGGCGATTATCTTCGATGTCGTTGTAAAAGCGACACTTTCTCCTACACCAAGCATCATGCGAAGAATGAACAGTCCGATAAAGCCATGGACGATTCCCGTCAGGATTGTCGAAATCGACCAGAGAGCTGCGCCAATCCCGAGTACCAGTTTGCCACCAATGCGATCGGCGAGAGCACCGGCGGGGAGTTGGCAGAAGGCGTAGGCAAAGTAGAAGGCTGAGAGCAGCGCACCATATGCTGTGGCGGATAGCCCAAGCTCTGCCCTGATTTGTGTTGCTCCCGTCGCCAGATTGCCGCGATCAATATAATTGACAAATAACGACAGACCCATGAGGCCGACTAGAAGAGCTCCGCCCGTATATCTCGCGTTTGTATCGGCATTCTTCATTCGCATCCCGCCTCTGCGATGTCCCGTATGTCGCTTCTTTCGGTTTACCCTGCCGCAGTCAATCAAACGCTGCTTTCAACTGATAGAGCATCAGGCCGTCATCCCGGTCCAAGGGTTGGTGCTAATGCGCAACGGCTGACCATGTGTTGTGCGCATTCGAGTTGACACCGGGTCTTTTGATCAGCGACGGTGCTGAAAAGCGGCAGCCATAGCAAAATGCCGGGGAGGAGAATTGATTATGGATGCCGCAAAGCAGGTTGAGATGGATACGTTTGCGGGCCATCCGAAAGGGCTCTATTTTCTCTCCTTCACCGAAATGTGGGAGCGTTTCTCCTTTTACGGCATGTCGGCCTTGCTGGCACTCTACATGGTCAAGGAATTGCTCCTTCCCTTGAATGCCGCTCAGGTGCTTGGCCTTGCCACATTGCGAAGCGTGTTCGAGTTTCGGGGTGCGATGAGTGATCTCGCCTTCGCTTCGATCATTTATGGCTGGTATGCGGGGCTCGTCTATTTCACACCGATCCTGGGCGGTTGGGTGGCAGACCGCATTCTGGGCGCAAAGCGCACGGTGATGGTGGGCGTTCTCTTGATGAGTGCGGGCCATCTCGCCATGTCATTCTACCAGAGCTTCCTGATCGCGCTCGTGCTGCTGATCCTCGGCTCAGGCTTTCTGAAGGGCAATATTTCCGCGCAGGTCGGCTCACTCTATCCAGTCGATGATGAATCGCGGCGGTCGCGCGGCTTCACGATCTTTTCGACAGGCATTTGCATTGGCGCGGCATCCGGCCCGTTTGTCACTGGCCTGGTTGCTGCACTTTACGGATGGCATGCCGGGTTCGCCGTCGCCGCTGTCCTCATGTTGCTGGCCCTGGCTGCCTATGTTCTTGGCCAGCGCCATTTGCCGGACGACCGTCCGGTTGGCCGCAAGCGTGAAAAGGCCCAGCCACTCTCACCAGCGGAACGACGTCGCATCCTTGTCCTTCTCCTAGTCATCATTTTGACGATACCGGCAGAAATTGCCTACCCGATGTTCTGGAGCATCGGCATCCTCTGGGTTGATCAATATGTGAACCTTCAGACGATGTGGGGCGAAGTTCCGTCAAGCTGGTTTGCGTCGGCGGATTCGATCGGGGCGATTGCCGCTGCGCCACTGTTGATATCCTTCTGGGCCTGGCAATCGAAAAGGGCGAGCGAGCCGGGCAGCGTGACGAAGATCGGCATCGGGACGGCAATCGTGGCCTTTTCTGCCATGCTCCTCTCGATCGGAAACTTTGGGACATCCGCTCCGGACAGTGTCGGGTCCGGTTGGGCCATTGCGGCCTGGCTGATCATGGGGCTGGCCTGGATGTACTACTGGCCAACGACGCTGGCGCTGGTCAGCAGGTGCGCGCCCGCGTCTGTGACGGCCACGATGATGGGCGTTGCGTTCCTCTCGCCATTTGTCGGCCACACGCTGGCGGGGTGGGTCGGCAGCTATTTCGACCAGATGAGCCCGTCTGCCTTCTGGGCAATGGACGCCGGGATTGCGGTCGGCGGGGCTATTGTGATCCTTTTGTTCCGGGAGCGTCTCGCTCGAGGCCTGGAGCCGGACGCCGACTAGCTGGCTCAAACCCGGTATTTCGGCTCGCCGAAGCCGAAGATCGGTCGCGGCTGGGCGGCAGGCCGTGCAGCGAACCATAAGCCTTTGCAAAATGCGCAGCGGACGTGAAGCCGGTCGCAACCGCAATTTGGATCATCGACATCCCCGTTTGTTGCACCATTTGCCTGGCGCGATTGAGACGCAGGTTGCGGTAATAGCGCGCTGGATGTGTAGTCAGATTCTGCATGAACAGGCGTTCCATCTGGCGTAATGACATGCCCCCTGCCTGCGCCAGGTCCGAGAGTGGCAGCGGGCTTTCCAGATTGCTTTCCATTGCTGCGATGACGTCAAGAAGGCGGGGATGACGCACCCCAGTCCGCTCTGAAAGCGCAAGGCGCTGGGGTTCCGAGGCTTGCCGCGCCGTATGATGCAGCATCTGGTCCGCGACGCGCGCTCCCAGTTCACGCCCGAAATCGGCGGAGATGAAGTGGAGCATCAGGTCAAGCGGTGCTGTTCCGCCGGAGCAGGTGAAGCGATCCCGATCAATCTCGAACAGGCTGCGCGTGACGGTCAGTGCGGCATAGTTTTCGGCAAGGCTGTCAATTTCTTCCCAGTGAACGGTGCAGCGGTAGCCATCAAGAAGGCCCGCATCCGCAAGGATGACGCTGCCCGTGCAGACGCTTCCCAACTGCACGCCCCGCCGCGAGTAGCGCCGGAGCCGGGAGGCCACCGCCGGATCGAGTTTTTCGGCAACGGCAATGCCACCGCAGACAATCACGGCATCGGCCTGGCTGCTGGTGCCGAGTGCGGAGTCCACCTGAACCAACGTGCCGTTGCTTGCGCGCACCGGCAAACCGTCAGCACTTGCGGTGCTCCAGCTATAGGGCGTGCCGCCGTGCATCCTGTTCGCGACCCGAAGCGGCTCGACGGCTGCGGTGAATGGCATCAGCGAAAACTCCGGGACGAGCAGGAACACGAAATGCCGTGGCAGCGTCCCGCGCCGCTCCAGGGCTTCCTGTCTTGAGGTTTCCGTCATCGGGCATGCCAAAAGCGCATGTCGATCTTATAACAGAAAATGGCGATTCTGGAATATATTGAATGCAGCCTTTGGCGCATCTTTCATGCATTGAAGCAAAATGGGCGAGGAATTCCATGGCTGACGACGAAATCATCCTGCGGGACCTGAATGACGAAGATCTGGTCGACCAGATGAAGGACGATCTTTATGATGGTCTTGCCGACGAAGTGCATGAAGGCACGCAGATTTTGCTTGAGCGAGGATGGGATGCAAACAACATCCTGTCGGAAGCGCTCGTCGAAGGCATGCGGATCGTCGGTGTGGATTTCCGCGACGGCATTCTGTTCGTCCCTGAAGTTCTTCAATGCGCCGGAGCAATGAAGAGCGGCATGGAGCTGCTTCGCCCAATTCTGGCAGCAACGGACAGCAAGGCGAGCCTTGGCAAATATGTTATCGGCACCGTGAAGGGCGACATTCATGACATCGGCAAGAATCTCGTCGGCATGATGCTGGAAGGTGCGGGGTTCGAAGTCATTGACCTCGGGATCAACAACCCGGTTGAAAAATATCTGGCCGCGATTGACGAGCATCGGCCGGCGATCCTCGGCATGTCGGCCCTGCTGACCACGACGATGCCCTATATGGGCGTCGTGATCGAGGAGCTTGATAAGCGTGGCATTCTCAAGGAACTCCCCGTCATGGTGGGCGGCGCACCGCTGAATCAGGAATTTGCAGACGCCATTGGTGCGCACAGCTATGGCCGCGACGCGGCGATCAGTGCTGAACTCGCCCGTGCGCTGGTTGGCCGGAACAGCTGAGGGGATCGCGACGAAAGGCCCCTGCGATGAGCGGAAAATGCCTGATCCTTGCTTGCGGCGCACTGGCGGCAGAAGTCGTCGCACTTCGCAAGCAATTGGGACTGGGCGACGGCGAAACGGAGTTGCAGTGCCTGCCAGCCGAGTTCCATAATACGCCAAGCAAGATTGCCCCGCGCGTTGACGAGATACTGACCGAACGCCGCGGGGAGTTTGAACAGGTTCTGGTTGGCTATGGAGAATGCGGAACGGGCGGCGCCCTGGATGCAGTTCTCGCCAAGCATGATGCGGTAAGGCTCCCGCACGCGCATTGTTATGAATTCTATGCTGGCAGTGCTCGGTTTGCTGACATCACCGACGCTGAAATCGGCAGCTTCTTCCTGACGGACTATCTCGTGCGCAATTTCGATCGGCTGGTCTTCGGGGGGCTCGGGCTCGATCGCTTCCCGCATTTACGGGACAGCTATTTCGGGAATTATCGGGATCTTGTCTATCTGGCCCAAACGGAAAGCCCGGCCTTGCAGGAGCAGGCCAGAGCAGCGGCCGAAAAACTTGGTCTGAACTATGTCTACCATCGTGTCGGATATGGTGACCTTGCACCATTCCTGGCCAAGGCAGGCGGCAAGGACGCAGCGGCCCATGTATAGCTTGCGACTATGGTCGGTGAAACATTCGCGCGCGATGGAGCGAACCTATGATCTGGTCAATCCGGCCATCGTCGGACTGCTTCGCGTTGTCACTCGCGTCTTTGGGACCCGTCTGGACAAGCCGATCACGGCATTGGAGGCAAAGGGGAAGGGCCTTTTCTTCGATTGCAAGATGTGCGGAAACTGCGTGCTTTCGAGCACTGGCATGTCGTGCCCGATGAATTGCCCCAAGACCATTCGCAATGGTCCGTGTGGCGGCGTCCGCGAGAATGGCCATTGTGAGGTCAGGCCTGAAATGCGGTGCGTTTGGGTCGCTGCGTGGGACGGTGCGTCCCGCATGAAGGGCGGCTCTGCAATCAAGACCTTGCAATTCGCCGTCGACAACCAGGCCAAAGGTCAGTCTTCCTGGCTGAGGATGGCGCGCGATGCTTGACGCGCATGAACAGTTCGAAGCCTATGGTGCCAACCCGGGCGATCCCTTGCCCATGTTGCCCGGACATGTTTCGCATGGACGGTTCGAGCGTGTCCTGCGCGCAGGGCATTTTGCGATTACGTCCGAAATAGCACCGCCAGATTCTGCTGATCCTGACGAAGTCTTGCGCCGTGCGATCCTGTTCGATGGCCACGTCGACGCCATCAATGCGACCGACGGATCGGGCGCCAATTGCCACATGTCCAGTCTGGGTGTGTGCGCGATCCTGACGCGCGTCGGCTATTCCCCGATCATACAGATTTCGTGCCGAGACCGTAACCGCATTGCGATCCAGGGCGATGTTCTCGGAGCGGCGGCTCTGGGCGTCTGTTCGGTGCTTTGTCTTTCCGGCGATGATGTGAGCGTCGGCGATCACCCGGAAGCGCGGGCCGTATTTGATCTGGACAGCGTCTCGCTGCTATCCACTGTGCAGACCTTGCGCGACGAAGGTCGCTTCCTGAGCGGTCGCACGATTGACCATCCGCCGCGCCTGTTTCTCGGCGCGTCCATCAACCCCTTTGCGCCGCCCTATGCCAATCGAGCAGACCAATTCGCCAAGAAGGTCGCGGCTGGTGCGCAGTTCGTCCAGTCGCAATATTGCTTTGATATCGAGATGGCTCGCCAATTCATGGTTCAGGCGCGCGATCTTGGCCTGACCGAGAAATGCTATGTGCTGATGGGTGTGGGCGTGCTCGCTTCGGCAAAGACAGCCAAGTGGCTGCGAAGCGCCATTCCGGGGGTACACATTCCGGAAGCCATCATTCGGCGGCTGGAGCAAGCCGAAAAGCCTAAAGCGGAAGGCCGCGCCATCGCTGTCGAACTCATGCAGCAACTGGCCGAGATTGAAGGCGTGTCCGGCGTCCATCTCATGGCCTACAAGCAGGAAGAATGGATTGGCGAGATCGTCGGCCGTTCCGGAGTTCTTGGCAGCCGCAAGCCCTGGGCTGCGCCGCATCCGCCTTTGGCTCAATCGACTTACAAATCAGCGCAAAACTGAAGGACATTTTCATGACAAGAACCGTACTGAGCTCTGCCACCAAAGACGTCGTCATCGGCTTCGACCAGCCTTTCGTGATGATCGGAGAGCGGATCAATCCAACAGGCCGGAAGCTCCTCGCTGCCGAAATGAAGGAAGGCAATTACGATCGCGTTGTTGCAGATGCGCTGGCACAAGTCGCTGCAGGCGCCCAGATGCTTGATGTCAATGCCGGCATTCCGCTGGCGGACGAACCCAAGATTCTGGCTGAAGTCATCCAACTTGTGCAGTCGGTTACGGACGTTCCCCTGTGCATCGATTCCTCGATCATTGAGGCACTCGAGGCCGGGTTGGCGGTTTACAAGGGTCGCGCGCTTGTGAACTCCACGACCGCAGAGAGCGAAGTGATGGAGCGCGTTCTCCCTCTAGTCAAAAAATATGGAGCAGCAGTTGTTGCCATCTCCAATGACGAAACCGGCATTTCGGAAGACCCGGACGAACGCTTCGAAATTGCGAAGCTGATCGTCCAGCGTGCGCAGGATCATGGCATAAAGCCGGAAGATGTCGTGGTCGATCCCCTCGTTATGCCGATTGGTGCGATCAACAAGGCTGGCCGCGATGTTTTCCAGCTCGTGCGGCGTCTGCGGGAGGAACTGAAGGTCAATACGACCTGCGGTGCATCCAACATCGGCTTCGGCCTGCCGAACCGCCACGCGATCAACAACAGCTTCCTGCCGATGATTGCTGGCATGGGCATGACGAGCGCCATCCTCAACCCGCTGCATGAAGGCCTCGTGCCTGCAATCAAGGCCGCGGATGTGCTGAATGGCGTCGATCCAAATTGTGCAAACTGGATCCGCCAGTTCCGCGAACCCTCGCCCGAGGGAGAGGGCCGGGGCGGGCGCGAAGGCCGAAGGAGTGGCCGCCGTCGTGGTTGATCGCGAATATAACGGCAAATGCCTGTGCGGTGCGGTGTCGTATCGCGCGACGGGGCTTGCCGACATCTGGTATTGCCACTGCACTCAATGCCGAAGCCTGACAGGACATTTTCTCGCTGCCTGCAGAACCCGACGAGACCGTCTTTTTGTGTCTGGCGATATAGTCTGGTCGCCGCATTCCGGCGCAGCCGAACACGCACGATGTGCGCAATGCGGCAGCCTGCTTTTTTGGGCCAACAGGAGCACGAACTCCATTAGCGTTCTTCCCGGAGGGCTTGAAAATACCGACGGAATAGATGTGGGCGGGCATATCTTCGTGTCCGAAAAGGGTGGTTATTACGAGATCGATGATGGCCTGCCGCAGTTCGATCGCTATCCAGCGGAGGCTTTGGGCAACTGATGGGCGTCAGCACGCATAAGGTGATCTTCACGCCCTCCGGCATTCGCGCTGAAGCGCGGCCGGGCCAGACCGTCTATGATGTGGCGCTTGCGGCAGGAGTCGACATTCAGTCCATTTGCGGCGGCAAGGGCCTCTGCAAGCGCTGCCAGATTGAAGTTTCGCCCGGTGAGCACGCAAAGTTCAAGATCAGCGTCAGTGCTGATGCACTGTCTCCCTTCACGGACAGCGAAGCCAAGGCTGTCGAAAAGGGCTTGATGCGAGAAGGGCGTCGCCTTGCCTGTCGTGCGCAACTTTGCGGCAATGCTGTCATTGAGGTTCCAAGCGACGCACGCCAGCATCAGTCGGTCAATTCGAAAACAGGGACCGCAATCGAGTGTGAACCCAACCCTGCCATTCGTCTTTACATGTGCGAATTGCCGAAACCGGAACTTGACGACAATCCGAGCGATGCCGAGGCGTTGATGGCAGCCTTGCGCGAGTTTGGGATCGAGGCCAGGCCCGAGCATCGCACCCTCATCAAGTTGCAACCGATCCTTGCCCAGAACGAGCGACAGCTGATCGCTGTCGTGCGCGACGATCAATGGATTATCGACGTCTGGCCGCCGTCCCCCTTTGATGCCTATGGCGCGGCCGTGGACATCGGATCGACGTCAGTCGCGCTTTATCTTTACGATCTTACGCGAGGCGAACTGGTTTGGGAGGATTCCGCGATGAATCCGCAGATCCGTTACGGCGAAGATCTGATGAGTCGCGTCTCCTATGTCATGATGAACAAGGGCGGTGAGGAGCGCTTGACCGCGGAGATCAGGAAGCAGATCGCTGCCATGCTCGAACAGGCCCGCGCTGCCCTTGATCTTGGCCCGAACCAGATTCTGGAAGTTGTCCTGGTCGGAAATCCGATCATGCATCACCTGTTCCTGGGCATCAATCCGGTCGAATTGGGACAGGCGCCATTTACGCTTGCCGTGAAGGATTGGTTCGAGGCGCCAGCATGGCGCTTTGAGCTTGGCATTTCGGAAACGGCGCGCATCGCGATGTTGCCGCTTGTCGGCGGGCATGTGGGTGCCGATACCACGGGCGCCTATCTGACCCAGATCAACGCGATCGAGGGACGCTCGGTCCTTCTGGTCGATATCGGCACGAACGCTGAAATCGTGCTCAGTCATGGCGGGCGGGTTGCCGCTGCGTCCTCGCCGACAGGGCCGGCCTTCGAGGGCGCTGAAATCAGTGCAGGCGTGCGGGCCAGCCCCGGCGCGATCGAACGGGTGCGGATAGACCCCGAAAGCCGGGCGGTCGAAATCAAGATCATTGGCCATGACGGCTGGCTTTCCGATGCGCGGCCTGACGAACTGGAAGCGCATCGCATTTCCGGCATTTGCGGGTCCGGGATCTTTGAAGTCATGGTCGAACTGGCCAATGCAGGCGTGATCAATCGCAGCGGACTCTTTCGCTCGGACCTGGCGCATGAGCGCCTTGTTCCGGAAGGGCAAAGCTGGAAATTTCTGCTGGTCGATCGGCCGGAGAATCCAATCTACATCAAGCAGACGGATGTTCGGGCGGTGCAATTGGCCAAAGCGGCGCTGGCAGCGGGTGTATCGCTTCTGAACGATCATCTTGGTTGCGATGCGTTCGAGGAAGTGCTGCTCGCCGGAGCATTCGGCACACACCTTGATGCCAAATATGTGGCGGATATCGGCATCATTCCGGGTGCGACAGCTGACAATGTCCGTTCCATTGGCAATGCTGCTGGCATGGGCGCAGCGATGGCGCTACTGAGCCGCGACGAAAAGGCCCGCATCATTGAAGCTGTCAAGCATATCGAGAAGGTGGAGACGGCCACCGAGCCCCGCTTTCAGGACTATTTCGTCGCCAGCATGGCCTTCCCGACTGCTCCCGAGGCCGTGGGTGATTCAGCATCAGGGCGGGGACGGCGCAGCCGTCCGCGCGACCGTCGATAATTCAGAAAGGACAAGCCATGTCGAGAAACGAACGTACCGGTGGCCGTCGCGGCCGTGCAGAAGCAAACGCCGCCGCAACCGCGCCTCGCAAGCCCTATATCGAGCGGGCCATACCGCCCTATTCAGTGCTTGGGGATGCTGATCTCGCCATTCTGGAAGGCAATGCCGAAACGATTCTCGAAGAGATCGGAATCGACATCAAGGACGATCCAGAAACCATCGCAATATTTGTGGCTGCCGGAGCCAAGGCGGATGGCGTTCGGGTCCGGTTTCCGCGCGGCATGTGCCGAGAAATTGTCCAGAAGAATGCTCCTGCGATTTTCACGCAGCACGCCCGGAATTCGTCGAACAATGTCGTTATCGGAGGGAACAAGACGGTCCTTGTGCCCTCTTATGGCTCACCCTTTGTCTATAGCCGCGAAGGTGGTCGCCGCTATGCAACGATCGAGGATTTCCGGAACTTCGTGAAGCTTGCCTATGTGGCAGACAGCTTGCACCATTCCGGCGGCACAATTTGCGAACCTGTCGATTTGCCGGTGAACAAGCGCCACTACGACATGGTCTATTCGCACATCAAATATTCGGACAAGGCCTTCATGGGCTCGGTGACCCATCCAATGCGCGCCGAGGACTCGGTGAGCATGGCCAAGATCGTCTTCGGTGACGATTTCGTCGAAGAAAATTGTGTCATGGTGAACCTCATCAACGCCAACTCGCCAATGACATTTGACGCAACCATGCTTGGAGCCCTCAAAGTCTACGCGCGCCACAATCAGGCAACAATGATCAGTCCCTTCATCGTTGCAGGGGCCATGTCGCCCGTGACGGTCGCTGCGGTGGCGGCCCAAAGCCTTGCCGAAGGGTTGTGCGGCATGGCGCTTGCGCAGCTGGTTCGTCCGGGTGCACCCGTCATTTATGGCAACTTTGTCTCATCAATGTCGATGCAATCCGGTGCGCCCACGTTCGGCTCTCCCGAAGCGTCGCTGATCCTCAACGTCGGTGCTGCGCTGGCCCGGCGTCTGGGCGTTCCGTTCAGGAGCGCGGGCGGCTTTACAGCTTCAAAGGTTGCAGATGCCCAAGCGGCCTATGAGGCTGCCAATACGCTCCAGCAGGGTCTGCTCGCTGGTGTCAATTTCATGCTGCATACCGCCGGCTGGCTCGAAGGCGGCCTTGCCATGGGATATGAGAAATTTGTCATGGATTGCGACCAAGCGGCGATGATGGCCATCTATGCCGCCGGAGTAGACATGAGCGAAAATGGTCAGGCCATGGATGCAATGCGCGAAGTAGGGCCCGGGCAGCACTTCCTCGGCTGCAGCCACACGCAGGCCAACTTCAAATCGGCCTTCTATCGTTCGACGATTGCTGACAACAACAGCTACGAGCAGTGGGTCGAGGACGGCAAGCTCGATGCGGAACAGCGGGCCGAGAAGGTCTACAAGGACATGCTCGCGAGCTACAAGGCGCCAGAGCTTGATCCCGACATTGACGCGCGCCTCATTTCGTTCATGGAAACTCAAAAGGCGAGCTTCCCGGATTCGAATATCAGCTGAGCGGGCGTCTCGGGCTTTCTTCCAAGGGTAAAGGCGTCCCATCGGTTTTCTTTGCCTGAAGGGCTTATGACCAGCATCAATGCTGGCAATGCTATGGACGCGCCGCGCGATCTGTGGCTAGCGTTGCGCCTGCACGAGGGGGAAGCACATGGCGGACTGGTCGAAGGACATCGATACCGGAGGATATGGACAGTCGAGCCGAAAATTTGCCGGCCTCCTGATTGATCCGCTCGTCTTCTTTCCGACCGCGATTATTTCGATGGCGGTCATCGCCTACAGCATTGCCTATCCCCAGAGTTCGGCTGACCTGTTCTCGAACATCCGCAAATCGGCGACCGACAATTTTGACTGGTTCTTCATGTCGGCAGGCAATGTCCTTTTGCTGTTCTGCGTGGCAGTAGCGGTTTCGCCCCTGGGAAAGATCCGCCTTGGCGGCAAGGGCGCGACGCCCGACTATTCGCGCATGTCATGGTTTTCGATGCTCTTCGGGGCCGGGATGGGCATTGGTCTAGTCTTCTACGGCGTGTCGGAACCTGTATCGCATTTCACGGCATCAATGGTTGGCGGAGCCAGTGCCCCGTTGAGCGGTGCTGTACAAAATGCGGGCCTTTCGCGGGATTTGGCGATGTCTGCGGCAATCTTTGACTGGGCGCTCCATCCCTGGGCGATGTTTGCCGTAACTGGCCTTGCGCTTGCAGTGTTTGCCTATGATTTCGGCATGCCGCTTTCGATGCGATCGGCCTTTTATCCCATCTTTGGCAAGGCGGTGTGGGGGAGGCTGGGCGATGTGATCGAAATCCTTGCCGTCTTCGCAACGATTTTCGGTCTGGCGACGTCCCTTGGCCTTGGCGCACAGCAAGCCATGGCCGGGATCACCTTTCTCTATCATGTGCCAAGCACACCCTGGTCCATCCTCGGACTGATTGCGATCATGGCCGGAGTCACTTTCCTCTCGGTGCATGGGGGCATTGATCGCGGCATTCGCATCCTGAGCGAACTCAACATGGTCGTTGCGCTGGTCCTGCTGCTTTTTGTGCTGGTGACGGGCCCGGTCCGGGACCTGCTTTCGGACCTTGTCAGAAACACATTCATCTATCTACAGAATCTGCCGGCTCTTTCGAACCCGGTGGCCCGCGCAGACATTGGCTTTTATCGGGATTGGTCGGTATATTATTGGGCCTGGTGGCTCAGTTGGGCCCCCTTTGTCGGCATGTTCATGGCACGCATTTCACTTGGGCGAACAGTCAGGGAATTTGTCGCAGGGGCGATGATTGCGCCAAGCGTTCTCGGCATCATCTGGCTCACGATTTTCGGCGATGCGAGCATTGCACACATTGTCGCAGGCGACCAAGCCGGCCTTGCGCATGCAACCCTCGACCAGCAACTGTTCGTCCTTCTTGGCGCACTGCCCTGGGCGCAGGTCACCTCATTCGTCACAATCTGTCTTATCCTCATCTTTTTCGTGACCGGGTGGGATTCCGGAACGCTAGTGATCGACACAATGACCTCAGGCGGGCGCACCGATACGCCTTTGCGGCAAAAGGCCTTCTGGCTTTTTGCAGTGGGCGGAATCGGCGTGATGCTCCTCCTTACGGGCGGTCTGAATTCGCTTCAGGCGGGGTCCATTGCGACGGGTCTGCCGCTTGGGCTTGTGTTGCTTCTCATGTGCTTTGGAACCTTCAAGGGCCTGATGGTCCTTCACAGGCGGCATATCGATTAGACGGAGGCCGACCAGGCCCCAATCGGCTGGCGCCACAGGCATGCCAGCATATCAAATTTGCATATTCTGGACGGATGCAATTCGGTCTGCCATCCCGTGCCCCAGGAAGGAGGCATTGGCATGAACAATGCGTTCTATACGCGGGTGCGCAATACCCTTGATGACATTGAAGAACAGGGACTCTCGAAGCATGAGCGTCTGTTGACCTCGGCCCAAGGGGTGGACGTCGACGTGATCACGCCCGATGGACTGAGACGGGTGATCAATTTTTGTGCCAACAACTATCTGGGCCTGGCCGACCATCCCGAACTCATCGCAGCCTCGGCCGAAACGAGCCGGCGCTATGGGTTTGGAATGGCCTCGGTCAGATTCATTTGCGGAACGCAGGACCTTCACCGGGAACTGGAGGGACGGCTTGCCCGGTTCTTCGGCTATGAGGATGCGATAACCTTTGCGGCATGCTTTGATGCCAATGGTGCGGTTTTCGAACCGCTTTTTGGCGAAGATGATGCGATCATCTCGGATTCATTGAACCATGCCTCGATTATTGACGGGGTGCGTCTCTCGAAAGCCAAGCGTTACCGCTTCGCAAACAACGACATGCGTGATCTGGAAGTCCAGCTTCAATCGGCAGATGCGGCAGGTGCCCGGACCAAGATCATCGTGACTGACGGCGTCTTTTCGATGGACGGGTATATTGCAAACCTGCGTTCGATTTGTGACCTCGCGGACAAATATGATGCGCTGGTGATGGTCGATGATTGCCATGCTGCAGGTTTCATCGGCGAAACCGGCAGGGGCACAGCAGAGCATTGTGGTGTTGTCGGCCGGATCGACATATTGACCGGCACACTTGGCAAAGCCCTGGGCGGCGGGATGGGTGGCTATATCTGTGCGAGACAGGAGGTCATCGACTTGTTGCGCCAGCGCGCCCGGCCGTATCTCTTCTCAAACGCGCTCGCGCCAGGTCTTGTCGGGGCGAGCATAAAGGTCATCGACATGCTCGAGGCGGGCAATCCGTTTCGGGCCCGACTGTTTGCCAATGCGACGAAATTCCGTGCCGGGATGGAAAGCGCCGGCTTCACCCTGAAGCCGGGCGAACATCCCATCATTCCGGTGATGCTGGGCGATGCCCGGCTGGCGCAGAACATGGCTGCGGCTCTGCTTGACGAGGGCGTCTATGTGACGGGTTTTTCCTTCCCGGTCGTGCCACATGGCGAAGCCCGAATTCGCACGCAGATGAGTGCGGCCCATACAGACGAGCATATCGAGCTTGCGATTGCCGCCTTTTCCAAAGTCGGGCGCAAGCTGGGAGTGATTTGACATGACAGCGCCAAACATGATGCCCGCTCTCGTCAAGGCCAAGCCGGAGCCGGGAATTTGGCTGCAGCAGCAGCCCGTTCCGGAACCCGGCCCGGATGAGGTCCTCATCAAGGTCCACCGCACGGCAATTTGCGGGACGGATATCCACATCTACAATTGGGATGATTGGGCCCAAAGAACCATTCCGGTGCCGATGATCGTGGGTCACGAATTTGGCGGGGAAATCGTCGCGATCGGGGATCATGTGAAGCGCGCGCTTCAGATTGGCCAGAGGGTTTCCGGCGAAGGCCATCTCGTTGGCGAAAAGAGCCGCGCCGTTCGCGCCGGACATTTTCATCTTGATCCGGAAACGCAAGGCGTCGGTGTCAACCGGCCCGGAGCCTTTGCGCGTTATCTGTGTATCCCGGCGTTCAATGTGATTGCCTTGCCAGATCATGTGGACATGGACGTGGCGGCCATGCTTGATCCGCTGGGCAATGCTGTCCACACCGCGCTTGCATATGACCTGATCGGAGAAGACGTCCTCATTACGGGGGCCGGTCCCATCGGTATCATGGCAGCGGCAGTGGCCCGTCATGTCGGTGCACGGCATGTCGTGATCACCGACATCAATCCGTATCGACTGGAGCTTGCCGGCAGGATCGCAGACTGTCTGCCGGTCAATGTGGCCAACGAAGACCTTGTCTCCGTTCGTCACAAGCTCGGCATGACGGAAGGCTTTGACGTGGCGATGGAGATGTCCGGCGCTGCTCCTGCGCTCGACCAGATCGTCGATAACATGGTGATGGGTGGCAAAGTTGCCATGTTGGGCTTTCCGCCCGGCGAAACCCGCATCGAGTGGAGCAGGATTGTCTTCAAGGCCCTGACGATCAAAGCCATCTATGGTCGGGAAATGTTCGAGACCTGGTACAAGATGCTCGCGATGCTCGGTTCGGGCCTGGACGTCTCGGGATTGATCACTGACCGGTTGCCTTACACCCAATTCGAGCAGGGCTTTCAGACGATGCGGTCGGGGCAGTCAGGCAAGATTATCCTTGACTGGACCGTCGAATAATCACGCTGGCAATTGCGCGCTGATGTGCAAGAGCCAAACCATTGCAGCGCAGGCCGCGAGCGCCAGATACGGCAGCCAGCCGGCGCGGCGTGTAATCGCTTCGTCGCCTGGCGCATATTCGGCCTCTACGGGCGACGTCGGAAATACGCCCTTGTCCTGAACATAGTGGCGGAACCAGAAGACAGGCAGGATCAGCATTGCGGCCAGCAGGCCGTTGCGCAAAGTGCCTTCGCCCCAGACGTCTGCGCCAGCACCCATGAAAGCCATATTGACGAAACCGAAGGTGGCCGCGAGCGCCAGGAGCCATGTCGGGCAGCGGAATGGACGTGCCCAGTGGCCGCGATCCATGCGGTGGATCCAGCCGGCCTGCAGATTCAGGAAATTGAAAATGAAATAGCAGACGTTGGAAATCATCAGCACGGCGAAATAATCTGAAGCGAGCAGCAAGATCAGGTTGAACCCGAGGTCGGTCCACATTGCAGCGGTCGGCGCGCCATGCTTGTTTACCCTCGAAAGGTAGCGCGGCAGCCAGCCATCGACTGACGCCTGATAGAGGGTGCGCGACGATCCCAACATGGATGTCATCACGATCAGGAGCAGGGCCAGGATGAGCATTGCCACAAAGACATTGGTCACGATTGCGCCGCCGCCGACGATCTTTGCCAGAGCCAGGGCCACACCCGAGCCGTCGTAGATCTTGGGATCGAGCAAGGCATCAAGCCCAAGGGTTGCCTGAAAGGCGAGCGGTACAAGCGTGAAAATCACGATGCACAAGAGCCCCGCTGCCATGATCGCCCGAACCGTGTCACGCCGCGGATTGCTGAACTCTCGCGTGTAGCACACGGCCGTTTCGAAGCCGTAGGTTGACCAGCCCGCACCGAACATGGCCCCTGCAAGGACTGTCAGCCCAAGAATATTCCAGCTGCCAAAACTCATATGGCCAGCGGTGTCCCGGATCAGGGGCAACAAGGGAAACAGGTGATCCGATGGAAGGTCGCCCGTCAGGATCGGCACCAATCCGACAAGCACCAGCGGAGACAGGCATATAATGCCCAGCACCTTCTGAAAATTGGCTGCCCGCGACGCTCCGTGGTGCTGGAGCGCAAAGGTCAGCAGAAGGAAGCCTGTCGCGATAATCGAGACGAAATTGATCCGCAGATGCAAACCGTCGCGAATGAATCCCAGATCAAGGAGTGTGATGCGCCAAGTGTTGATTGCCGCATCCGGGGCAAAGAGGCTGGCCATGACATAGCCCGCCCCCAGGCTGGTCCCCAAGGCCATGACAGGCGACCATGCAAGCCAATTGCACCAGACGGACACCGGCGCGATGAACTTGCCGTAAGGGAGCCAGGCTGCCGCGCCATAGACCGATGCGCCGCCAGACTTGTGCGGATAAAGCCCCGCAATTTCGGCATAAACGAAGGCCTGGATGAATCCCATCATGATCGACACGATCCAGACGATCCAGCTGGGCTGGCCAATGATGGTCGCGATGCCGCCCATTGTCAGCAGGACGCCTGCAGGCACACCACTGGAGGCCCAGAAGGCATCGACCCAGGTCAGCTGGCGCTTGAGCGCGGGTTGCGTCAGAGCGTCTGCTGCCGCTGATTGATCCATTCGACCCACCCTTTTACTTCGGACGGCAAAACCGGATTCCGTCAGTCGGACGGCATCCGGTTCTGCGCCATGCCGCTTCTACTTATTCGTCTTGCACATTCTATCGGCCGAAGTTGTAACGCGCGGTGATGCCCCAAGTCACCGGCTTCGCATAGACACCGAGCGAGTCACCCCAGAACAGCGAACCGTCGAAGGCGTAAACTCGATATTTGCGCTTGAAGATGTTGTTCGCAAACACCGAAATGTCGAGGTTGCCATCACCGGGCTTGAAGCCGAGCCGGACATTTTCGACGTGGTATGAGCTTTCGCGTTCCACAGGTGCGCACAGGACCGTGAAACAGAACTTGCCGGAATAAAGCGAATCCGCCTGAATGGATGCCCGTCCTCCAGCCGCATCGAACTCATAGCGGACGAGCGCATTCCCCGAGAAACTCGGCGCTTGGGGAAGGTCATGATTCTGGATCGTCACGCCATCCGGCAGGAGGACATTCTTGACCTTGCTGTCCTGCCAGGCGGCATTTAGCTGGATCGTCAGTCCATCAACCGGGCGGGTTGTGAATTCGGCCTCGATACCTTTGTTGCTGGCAGGCAGGTTGCGGACCAGTTGGGTGAAGCCGACCTGCACAAAGGCCTGATAGTCATGATACTTGTAGTAGAACGCGGCCAGGTTGAGTTCCGTGCGCGGTCCCAGCTTGGTTTTCAGACCGACTTCATAGGCATCAAGCTTTTCAGGGCTGTAGGGAATATTGTTGAGTGTATCGATGACCGCCTGCCCAAGAAATGGTGTGCCGGTGGAGAAGGTAAAGCCGCCTGATTTGCTGCCACGGTTGTAGCTGGCGTAAACCAGCGTGT
Organism: Aquisediminimonas profunda; assembly: GCF_019443285.1. Classification (GTDB taxonomy): domain Bacteria; phylum Pseudomonadota; class Alphaproteobacteria; order Sphingomonadales; family Sphingomonadaceae; genus Aquisediminimonas; species Aquisediminimonas profunda. Next base: position 3,063,635 of record NZ_CP080327.1, on the reverse strand, counting down.
CAGGCGTCGGCTTCCAATCGATCCCGATGCGGGCCGTCAGGCCGTTGAAGCTTGGCGTCGCTGCAGCCGGTGTCACAGTCACACCTGTCAGCGGTGTGGTTCCCGTGGGATCGTTGTAGCTGATCTGATCCGGTCCCCAATGCAGGGAAAATCCCGAAAAATGCTCGCTCGCGTCATAGCGGCCGCGCTTGCTGTCATGCCAGTAACGCAGACCGGCAATCAGCTTGATCGTGTCGCTGACCTTGAATTCGTCCTGTGCGAAAAATGCAAAGGACTTTGTCTTCTGCTTGATCGCTACTGTGGGATCATATTGGTCAAACGGCGTGGCATATTTTGCATCAAACTTGCCATCGATGATCAGCCCATAGGCACCGACCACGAAGAAGTTGCGGTCGGACGCAACCGATGCGCGCAATTCCTGCGAAATCTGGTTGGTGTCGGCGCGCTGAAAGAACAGCGTACCGGACGCGTAGCAGGTCACGGCCTGTGCGGGTGAAGGGCAGGGACCAGTTGTGAATGGTGAATAGGCTGTGGGATTGGCGAAATCATAGGGAAGTTCCGGCGGGCCATCGCCACCTTCGATGTAGAACTTCTTGAGGCTGGAATAATCGGTGATCGAAACCAGGTCGACCTTGCCGAGGCTTGCTTCCATACGCAGGCTGGCACCAAAGATCTTCCGATCGACATAGGCCGGGCCGGTTCCTGCCGTGCGCCAGGGGTTGCCGCCCTGCGACGGCGTGATCGCCGGGTTGGTATATCCATTTGCCGTAGAGCCCGGGACGCCGCCATTGTAGGAGGCACCAAAATAGTTGTTCCAATATTCGCAAACCTGGTTGGCCGGCAGGAATTCGCCTTGGAACTGCGCATTGGGGCACGCCGGAGCAAGGGAGTAATTGCCCGCCTGACGCTCGCGATCCGCCTGGGCATAGCGAACTGTCAGCCGCGCCTTGAAGTTGCTTGAGGGCTCCAGCGCAAGAATGCCGCGCAGTGCCCAGTGATTGTTTGCGCCGCGGTCCTTTTCGCCGGGTGTGATGTTCCGGATATATCCGTCATCGCGGTCATATATGCCAGAAATGCGGGCGGAGACGCCTTCGCCCAGCGGCCCGGACACCGCGCCTTCCAGGATGGTCTGGTTATACCGGCCATAGGTGCCGCTGACATAGCCATCCAATGTGTCTGTCGGCTGGTTTGAAATGAACTGGATCGCACCGCCCGTTGCGTTGCGCCCGAACAATGTGCCCTGTGGACCGCGCAGCGCTTCGACCCGTGCGATATCGAACACTGGGAAGCTGGCTGACGTTATTGAGCTTGCGTAGCTGTCATCCTGGTAGACGGCCACCGGCGGTTCCTGCTGGTCGCCATAGTCGTTCTGGCTGACCCCGCGAATGTTGAAAACGACCTGGGAAGAGCCATAGGCGTTATACTTGATATTGGGAATCGCGCGGACAACGTCGGTCGCGCTCGAGATGTTGAAGCGGGACACTTCCTCCGCATTGAGCACCGAAACGGCAATGCCGACGTCGCGAAGCTTCTGTTCGCGCTTTTGCGCCGTGACCACAATGTCGGTCGAGCCAGAGTCGGCACCTTCTTCGGCCGGTGCGCTCTGTGCATGCGCCGGCGCAATTGCCAGGAGACTCGCCGTTGCGAAGCTGAGCGGCACGCTCCAGCGCAACGCCTTGGTCTGTGCCTGAACGTTGATTGATATGGCCATTGGTTCCCCCCTTGATTCTCAGGCGGCGCCCTCATGCCGTGGCCCGATCGGGATCCGCCCTGCAGCCCTAACGATGAGGGGAGAATGAACCATATTGAACGGCCGTGCAACCCAATCTCGGCCAAACTGTTGCTAATAATGACGAGAAAGCGGCGCGATTCTTGCGCCATTCTCTCTGTTCCTGCCGAATGCATGGGGTGCAAATGCGCATGAACCCTAACGTTTGGCAGCAATAAAACTTGGGGCTAATGATGTGCATCAAATGGACTTATGAAAGCGGGCTGCCGCGCGTTTTATATGGTGAGAGAGTTCACTCAATTCTATTGAATAGACGTTCAACGGTAGACAGGGGGTGAGATGCGCAGGCGCGAAGCGGAAGATCGTCGCATCCAATTGTTGCAGGCCGCGATGGCGACACTCGCGGAAACGGGCATCGGGGACTTTACCTTGGCAGAAGTGGCGCGGCGGGCGGATGTGTCTGCTGCACTGATCGTGCATTATTTCGGTGATCGCGACAGCCTGCTGGAAGCGACATTTCGCCTTTTGGTGGAGCGTGTAACGACATTGCCGATGCGGGCGCTTGCCATGGCGCGCGGGCCCGAACAGCGTTTGCGCGCTTTTGTTCAGGCGCATCTTGATCCAGCGGAATTGACGTCGGAAGCGTCGCGTGCATGGCTTTCGCTTTGGGGTATGGCGCTTTACGTGCCCGCGCTTGCCCGCCTCCAGCGTGTTCATCAGGAACGCATGCTTTCAAACCTGCGGCATGAACTGCGAAGCCTCATCCAGCCGGGCGAGGTTGACCGGGTAGCCGAAACCATTGCGGCCATGATTGACGGCTTCTGGCTGCGCACGGCACTTGCCAACGCCTGGAAGCCGGAGGCGGAGGTCCCGACCGATTGGATCTTCGATTTTGTCGATACCAACCTCGAAGTGCATCGCCTTGGCGAAGGGGGCGTCGTCAAAGCGCCCGAGGTGAGTTTTGACACGATCAATCCTGCGACGGGTGATGTGCTTGCCACCATCCGCATTGATGCCCAGTCCGATGTGGACAAGGCCGTAGCCCGCGCTGCACACGCGCAACGGGATTGGGCGCGGGCTCCCGGCGTTGAGCGCGGCCGCATTCTTGCCCGTGCCGCTCAATTGCTCGTGGAGCGCAATGAACAACTGGCGAAACTTGAGGCGCAGGACACGGGCAAGCCGATTCAGGAAACGATTGCGGTCGATGTGCTTTCGGGCGCCGATTGCATCGAATATTTTGCCGGTGTCGCAAGGACGATTGCCGGTGAGCACCTGGACCTGGGCCCCGGCGCATTTGGCTATACCCGGCGCGAACCCCTGGGCGTCGTGGCGGGGATCGGGGCATGGAACTATCCCATTCAGATTGCCTGCTGGAAGAGCGCACCGGCCCTTGCCTGCGGCAATGCGATGATTTTCAAGCCGGCCGAGCTGACACCGCTGACCGCAATAGAGCTCGAAAAAGCCTACCGGGATGCCGGGCTGCCAGATGGTCTGTTTCAGGTCGTGCAGGGCAAGGCTGAAACGGGGCGGATGCTCAGCCTGCACCCGGGCATTGCCAAGGTATCGCTCACTGGCGAAGTGGGAACCGGGAAAAAGGTCATGGTCGATGCGGCAGGGACCCTCAAGTACGTCACGCTGGAGCTCGGTGGCAAATCCGCGCTGATCGTATTTGAGGACGCCGACCTGGACGAGGCCGTGTCCGGGGCACTTCTGGCCAATTTCTATTCTGCGGGCGAAGTCTGCACAAACGGCACGCGCGTGTTCGTGCACAAGGCCGTCCGACAGGCTTTCCTCCAGAAATTGAAGGCACGCACCGAAGCCATGGTGATTGGCGATCCTCTGGATCCTCAAACCCAGATCGGGGCGTTGATCTCCGAAGCGCATATGCAAAAGGTCCTTGGCTATATCGCCCTTGGCCGGGAGCAGGGGGCGACCTTGTTGACGGGCGGCCATCGCGTGACGACTGGTGCGCTTGCCAAGGGAGCATTTGTCCAGCCGACGATCTTTACCGGCTGTACCGACGACATGGGCATCGTGCGGGAGGAAATTTTTGGCCCCGTAATGGCGGTCCTTGATTTCGAGGATGAAGCCGACGTGATCGCCCGCGCAAACAATACGAGCTTCGGCCTTGCGGCAGGTATCTTCACCAATGACCTGAAGCGCGCCCATCGCGTGATTGCGGCACTGGATGCAGGGACCTGCTGGATCAACACGTACAACATCACCCCGATCGAGCTGCCCTTCGGCGGTAACAAGCAATCAGGCCTTGGCCGGGAGAATGGCAAGGCAGCGATCGAGCATTATACTCAGTTGAAGAGCGTCTATGTCGCGATGGAGGCGATTGATGCCCCCTATTGATCAAGCGGACTTCATCATTGTCGGAGCCGGATCCGCTGGCTGCGTGCTGGCCGACCGCTTGAGTGCAGATGGACAGAACAAGGTTGTCCTGCTTGAATTCGGGGGCAGCGACCGGTCCATCTTAATCCAGATGCCGGCAGCGCTTGCCTACCCCATGAACACGAAGCGCTGGAACTGGGGCTATGAGAGCGAACCGGAACCCCATCTCAACAATCGACGCCTGAATTGTCCGCGTGGCAAGGGCTTGGGCGGATCATCGTCGATCAACGGTCTTGTCTACGTTCGGGGCAATGCGCTCGATTTTGAACGGTGGAAGGATGAGGAAGGCGCTCGAGGATGGGGATATGCGGATGTGCTCCCCTATTTCAAACGCGCAGAGACGCGTGCCGAGGGCGGAAATGAATATCGCGGCGGTGATGGTCCTCTTTCGACCAGCTATGGCCCCCTCAAGAATCCGTTGCACACGGCCTGGCTCGAAGCTGCGCAGCAGGCCGGCTACGCGCTGACGGAGGATTACAACGGCTATCGTCAGGAAGGCTTTGGCCGAATGGACATGACCGTGCGCAATGGCACCCGTTGTTCCGCGGCGAAGGCCTATCTTTACGGGGCCCGCAAGCGGGCAAACCTGTCTGTGATCGATCACGCCCTGGCGACCCGCGTCCTGTTCGAGGGCAAGCGCGCAGTGGGCATCGAATATGAGCGTAAGGGCAAGCTCCACCAGATCCGCGCCTCACGGGAAGTCATCCTCTCCGGTGGGTCGATCAATTCGGTGCAGCTGCTCAAACTGTCAGGTATTGGCCCCTCAGACGAGCTGAGGCAGCACGGGATCAATGTGCTGGCAGACCGCCCGGGAGTCGGGGCCAACCTGCAGGATCATCTCGAATTCTACTTCCAGATGGCATGCACCCAGCCAATCACGCTTTACGGCAAGGCGAATTTGCTGGGCAAGGCGCTGGTCGGGGCGCAGTGGCTGTTCCTCAGGTCCGGTGTCGGGGCCTCGAACCAGTTCGAGAGCTGCGGCTTCATTCGCAGCCGCGCCGGGATCAAATATCCGGACATCCAGTATCACTTCTTCCCGATGGCGATCAATTATGACGGGACGTCACTCGCCAGCGAACACGGTTTTCAGGCGCATGTCGGTCCAATGCGCTCACAGAGCCGGGGGTCTGTGACGCTGAGGAGCGCGGACCCGCACGAGAAGCCAAAAATCTTCTTCAACTATATGAGCCACCCAGACGACTGGTCCGAAATGAGGGCCTGCGTCCGATTGACACGGGAGATTTTCCAGCAGCCGGCTTTTGCGCCATTTCGGGGGCGCGAAATTCAACCAGGTGCCGATTGTACCACCGATGCGGATATTGACGCCTTTATCGCGGAGCATGTCGAAAGTGCGCTGCATCCGTCCTGCACGTGCAAGATGGGCGATCCTGCCGACCCCATGGCTGTGGTCGATCCGGAGCTGCGCGTGATTGGCGTCGATGGGCTGCGGGTGGTGGACAGTTCGGTCATGCCGTCGATTACGACCGGTAATCTCAATGCGCCAACGATCATGATTGGCGAAAAGGGAGCCGACCATATTCTTGGCAAGCCGCTGCTTGCGCCGTCGAACGCGGCCTATTTTGTTGCGGAAAATTGGGAAACCTCGCAGCGATGATCGCCAGCATCTCGGAACCGGCGCGGCAAACCGATGTGATCCGTGAAACCGACTTGCTTGTCGTTGGTTCCGGACCGGGTGGATTGGCGGCGGCGCTTGCGGCGGCCCGCGCCGGCGTCGAGACCGTTCTTCTTGAACGCTATGGCTGTTTTGGTGGGAATATCACGCAAGTGGGTGTCGAAGGCTTTGCCTGGTATCGCCACCCCCAGACAATCGACAGCGAAGGCATCGGGCGGGAATTTGAAGAGCGCGCCAAGGCAATGGGCGCAGCGATGCCCGAGCCGCAATCGATCAGCCACAGTCTGGATGCAGAAGGCTTCAAGGTGGTCGCGGACACGCTGGTCGAGGAAGCGGGCGTTATCCCGATGCTCCATCGCCTTTTCGTCGCGCCGATCATGGAAGGCGACACGATCCGCGGCGTGATCGTCGAGAGCAAGGCCGGCCGCGAAGCCATTCTTGCGAAATGCGTGATCGATGCGACGGGCGATGCCGATATTGCCTATCGGGCTGGTGCGCCCACGCACAAGCATCCGGTTGACGAGATGATGTCGGTCTCGGTGATGTTTTCGATGTGCGGCGTCAACAAGGCGCGGTTTATCGACGCCGTGAAGGCGGACCCGCAGACCTATGGCGATTGGGCTGTGGGTGGCGAGTGGGAAGTGATTACCAGCGGCAAGGAAGACGAGATGTTCTCGCCATTCCTGAGGAAGCCTTTTCAGAAAGCCCTGGAGGCTGGTCTGATTCCAGACAGTGTGAAAACCATGGCGGGCACTTGGGGCACGGTATCCGATCAGGGTGACCTGACTTACCTCAACATGTGTCACCTCTATCTCGACGGGACCGACCCTGATGCACTCACGCATGGGGAGATGGCCGGGCGCAAACAGGCCATGTATGCGATCAATGCGCTCAAATCCTTCATGCCGGGATGCGAGGATGCAAAGCTTCGCAACTTCGGAATGACCCTTGGCATTCGCGATACGCGCAAGATTGATGCCGTCTACAACATGACAAGCGCGGATGTCCTCGAACAAGGGCGATTTGAAGACACGATCGGCATCTTCCCCGAATTCATCGACGGCTATGGTTATTTGATCCTCCCGACGACCGGACGCTACTTTCACGTCCCGTATCGCTCGATGTTGCCGAAAGGCGTGAAAAACCTGCTGGTCACGGGCCGTGTGATCGGTGGCGACAAGGTGAGCCATGCCGCAGTCCGCAACATGATGTGCTGCGCAGTGGCAGGGCAGGGCGCCGGAGTTGCGGCTGCTACCGCCATCAAGTCCGGCCGCGATTTTGGTGACGTCGACATGCACGCAATTCAGCGCGAGTTGCAGCGGCAGGGCGCGCGAATTTCATGATCGATCCGGCATCGGTATGCCGCGAGCTTTCGCTTGAGCGATGCGTCGGCATACACTATAAGTATTGCTAATGGTACGCTACCCGCACAGTCGCAGTCGATGAGCAAGGCTCAAATCCCGCACAATTTCGAGTTTCGTGCGCTGCAGGTGTTTGTCACCACTGCAGAGCAGGGCAGTATGACCCAAGCCGCCAAGGTTCTGGGGCTGACCCAGTCCGGTGTGTCTCAAATCATTGCCGGTCTGGAAGAGACTGTGGGTCGGCAATTGTTCGATCGGGGCATGCGTCCGATCATACTGACCAAGGTTGGCCAGGTTCTGCTTCGCCAGAGCCAGAAGATCATTGGCGACCTTCAACACGCTTTTGTCGAGGCGACTGAAAGCGACAGCGGAGAATTGCCATCACTCAATATTGCCATGCCGGAAAGCCTTGCCAATGTGCTCGGCCCTCGGCTCTATCGTCGTAGATCTGATATTGCGAAATTCTGGCGTATTTCCAATGGGTTGATGCCAGAGCAGCGTGCCAAGTTCAACACCCATGCGGCTGACCTGATCATTACGGAGGAAAGCAACACGTCCGACATGATCGATGTCGAACGGTATAGCGTGTTCACCGAACCCTATGTCCTGATCTTCCCGAAGGACTTTGCCCTGCCGCAGGAATTGGGCCCGCATCTGGCCGACAGTACGCTTATCCGGTTTTCCCTGCGTTCTTCGGCCGGGCGGCAGACCGAAGCCCAGCTCAGCCGTCTTCAGCTCAAGTTTCCAAGCCAGATCGAATTCGATTCCGTTGTCGGCCATGCCAAAGCCGTGTCCTATGGTTTGGGCTGGGGCATTACGACACCGCTCTGCCTCTTTCAGGTCCCCGGCATTTTTGAAGAGCTGACCGTACAGCCTATTGTGAGAGGCAAGTTCGGTCGGAGGATGACGATGGTCGCGCGGGAACAGATCCTTGGTTCCGCGCCAAGAACTCTTGTTGAGGAGTGTCGTCTGATTTTGAAAGATGAGGTTTTTCCGGACATCGTCGCGAAATTGCCCTGGCTTGAGGAACTGCTCACTCTGGGGGACGATTGATCCATTGGTGCTTTGCTCTCCATTAGCCCACAAAATGGTAGCGATTACTTTCTTGCGGTTGGGCAAAATCGAATTGAGAATTCCTGCCTATTGAACCAAATCGCGCCATCCGTCGTGGCCTGGACAGATCAGGTTTCGCGTCAGAGCAGATGAAAAGGGGGGCGCTTTCGCGCTGGTGAGTGATCATGCAAGAGAACCAATTGCCGCCGCCGGGTGCACCGGATATCGACATTGCCCGTGCTGCGCACATGGCACCCATCCTTTCGCTTGCTCATGAAACGCTGGGCATCGAGCCAGAACATCTGGTCCCTTATGGGCACCACAAGGCCAAAGTCAGCCTCGAACTGGTCAATTCCGTCAAGGATCGCCCGCGTGGGAAACTGATCCTTGTCACGGCGATCACACCGACACCTGCAGGTGAAGGAAAGACAACAACAAGCGTAGGCCTGACAGATGGCCTCAATCGTATCGGCATGCGAACCATAGTCTGCTTGCGGGAGCCCTCACTTGGACCCTGTTTTGGCATGAAGGGCGGAGCGGCTGGTGGCGGACGCGCTCAGGTGATTCCGATGGAGGACATCAACCTTCATTTCAACGGAGACTTCCACGCAATTACCTCGGCTCATAGCCTGCTCGCGGCGATACTGGACAACCATTTGCAGTGGGGCAATGAGCTGAACATTGATCCGCGTCGTGTCGTGTGGCGGCGCGTCGTCGACATGAACGACCGTGCGCTGCGCAACATCAACGTTGGTCTTGGCGGAGCGGCACATGGCGTCCCACGCGAGACGGGATTTGATATCACGGTGGCGTCAGAGATCATGGCAATCCTGTGTCTCGCGACCGATCTCAAGGACCTTCAGCGCCGTCTTGGCGACATCATTGTTGCTCGGACATACGCCAAAAAGCCTGTGACAGCGCGCGATCTCAAAGCGGATGGCGCGATGGCAGTGTTGCTCCGCGATGCCTTGCAACCCAATCTGGTCCAGACAATCGAGCACAACCCGGCGTTCATTCATGGCGGGCCATTTGCGAACATTGCGCATGGGTGCAACTCGGTCATGGCGACGCAGACTGCCTTGTGCCTTGCTGATGCAGTTGTGACAGAAGCCGGCTTTGGCGCTGACCTGGGTGCTGAGAAGTTCCTCGACATCAAATGCCGGCAGTCCGGTCTTCGCCCCGATGCAGTCGTACTGGTGGCAACTGTTCGTGCGCTCAAGATGCAAGGTGGCGTTGCAAAGGAAGACCTCGCAACGCCCGACGTTGCGGCGCTGGAGCGCGGCGCTGTGAACCTGGCGCGCCATATCGAAAATTTGCAGAAATTTGGCCTGACGCCTGTTGTCGCGATCAACCATTTCGTAAAAGACAGCGATGAAGAGATCGCAGCTTTGAAGGCTGTTTGCGACCGTTATAATGCGCGTTCAGCCGTCGCCAAGCATTGGGCCGAAGGCGGCGAAGGTGCCGAAGAGCTTGCGCGTGAAGTCAAGGCGCAGCTGGAGCAAGGCTCACCCGAGATCAAGCTGCTTTATCCCGATGCGATGCCGCTGGCCGAGAAAATCGAAACGATTGCGCGAGAGATCTATCATGCTGGCAAGGTCGTGATCGTCGAAGAGGCGGAACGTAACCTGAAGGACTTTGAGAAGCTTGGTTTCGGGAATCTACCGGTCTGCATCGCGAAGACGCAATACAGCTTTTCGACGCATCCCACCGAAATCGGCGCGCCATCAGGGCACACGCTGGAAGTTCGGTCCGTCCGGCTTTCGGCCGGGGCTGGCTTCGTGGTTGCGGTCTGCGGAGACATCATGACGATGCCCGGCCTGCCACGGCGTCCTGCGTCCGAAGGCATCTATCTTGATGATGAGGGGAACATCGTGGGGCTGGCCTGATTATCAGCGTGCGGTCATGATAGCATGACGATTTTGAATGGCCGGGCCTGATATTTCTCGGTTAGGCTGAGTTTCATGTCCGACCCAGTCCATTCCCGCCGCGGAGGCGGACGCGAAGCCAAGCGCGCAGCGCGTCTTGGCGCCGTCGCAACCTTTGCCCCCTTCATCGAGCGCAAGCTGCCCTATGTCGATTTGCTTGGCGAGGAAGGCCTGAGCCTGATCGAAGCGAATGCAGAGACGATTCTGACCGAAATTGGTGTGGAATTTCGCGACGACCTGGAAGCACTTGAAATCTGGAAGGCCGCCGGCGCCGATGTGAAGGGCGAGCTGGTGAGGATGCCTCCCGGCATGTGCCGCAAGCTCATCCAGGACCATGCCCCGCGCGAATTCACGCAACAGGCACGGAACCCGGCGCGAAATATCATAATCGGGGGCAAACGGACCGTATTTGCGCCCACAGCCGGTCCGCCCTTCGTGCGTTGTCTCGACAAGGGGAGGCGATATGGCACGATCGAAGACTTCAACAATTTTGCGAAGCTGACTTATGCTTCGCCTTGGCTTCACAGTTCGTCGACGGCGATGTGCGAACCGGTCGACTTGCCTGTGAACAAGCGCCACTTCGATATGTTCTATGGCAACGCAACATTGTCCGACAAATGCTTCTTCAGTGCCGTTTCGGCACCCAGCCGATCGCAGGACTGTGTGGACATGGCCAGCATCCTGTTCGGCGACAGGTGGATGAATGCCGAAACGGGCGAACCCAACACCTGTCTGGCCGGGGTCATAAACGGCAATTCACCTCTGACGTTTGATGCGACGATGCTTGGCGCAGCCAAGGTGCTTGCGCGTGCCAATCAGGCAACGTTGATCACGCCGTTCATCATGGCCGGGGCTATGGCGCCAACTGGGCTCGCCGGCGCCATTGCAGTCACGCTTGCGGAAGCAATGGCCGGCATGGCGTTTCTGCAGTTGGTCAAGCCAGGCGCCCCGGTGATCTTCGGCAGCTTTGTCACAACCCTTTCGATGCAGTCTGGTGCGCCGACTTATGGCACCCCTGAATGCAATTTGATGATCAATGCCCTGCTCGCGCTTGCGCGCCGATTGGGTGTCCCGTCTCGAACGGGCGGCAGCCTGTGCGCCTCAAAGATTGCGGACGGGCAGGCAGCCTATGAATCAGCCCAGACCTTGCTCACAACGTGCATGGGCGGCGCGAATTTCGTTCTGCAGTCGGCGGGCTGGCTCGAAGGCGGGCTGGTCACGGGCTATGAAAAATTCATGATGGACTGCGATCAGCTTGGCATGATGCAGAAAATGCTTGGGGGGTATGATCTCACCGAAAATGGACAGGCCATGGATGCCATCCGCGACGTAGGGCCCGGCAAGCACTTCTTTGGCTGTGCTCACACGCAGGCCAACTTTGAGACAGCTTTCTATCGTTCACCGCTAGCTGATTATGACAGCTGGGAAAAATGGGAGGCCGAAGGCGCACTCGATATTCAGCAGCGCGCAAACGCAGCCTGGAAGAAAGTGCTGGCCGAACATGTCTCGCCAGTTTTGGACGAAGGTGTGCATGAAGAACTCTGCGCGTTTATCGACAAGCGCAAATCTTCTATGCCGGATGCCAACTACTGAGTGCATCGGCTCAATAATCATCAGCATTAATCTGGCAAATGCCGCGTCATCCGGTTGCGCGAATGCGTGATTGGCTGGCATAGCCCCTGTTCATTCAGCTTCTAGGGGCATTCCAAAATCATGAAAACAACGGCGCGCGTGGTGGTGGTCGGTGGTGGCGTGGTGGGCGTCAGCACGCTGTATCATCTTGCCAAGATGGGTTGGTCGGACGTTGTGCTCGTCGAGCGGAAGGAACTGACCTCGGGCTCCACCTGGCATGCTGCAGGGCTATTGCCTCTTTTCAATCTCAGCTATTCGGTCGGGAAGATCCACCAATACTCGGTTGGCTTCTACCCCAGTCTGGAAGCCGAAACCGAGCTGAATGTCGGCTTCTCGAATTGCTCGAATATTCGGCTTGCCCGCACGCGGGACAGAATGGACGAGTATGAATATTATGCCGGCGTCGCCAAGACGATCGGCGTGGAAGTCAACTTCCTCACGCCGGATCAGGTCAAGGAAATCTGGCCGCTTTGCAATACGGATGGCATCCTTGGTGCAATCCAGCACCCCGCAGACGGGTATATCCAGCCCGCTGACCTCACACAGGCACTTGCAAAAGGTGCACGCCAACGTGGGGCGGAGATCTATCGAAACACGTCCGTGACTGGCATTACCCAGAAGCCGAATGGCGAATGGGTTGTCCACACGGACCAGGGCGACATCACCTGCGAGCACGTCGTCTCTGCAACGGGCAACTTTGCGCGACAGACCGGTGCCATGGTGGGGCTTGATGTTCCCGTTATTCCGGTTGAGCATCAATACATCGTTACTGACCAGCACCCTGCGATCATGGAGCGACGGGCAAAGGGACTTCCGGAGATGGGCGTCCTGCGCGAGTCCGATTCAAGCTGGTACATGCGCGAAGAGGCGGGGGGCCTTCTGCTGGGCCCCTATGAAATCGGAGCGCCAGCCTGTTATGTAAAGGGTCCTGCGTCGAACAGCGAATATGAGCTGTTCCCGGACGATCTTGAACGCCTGATGCCGTACATTGAAACGGCGATCGCCCGTGTTCCCGCCTTCGGGGAAGTGGGCGTCAAGAAAGTCTACAACGGTGCAATCGCCTATACGCCCGACGGGTCGCCGATCGTCGGTCCGGCATGGGGTCTCAAGAACTTCTGGCTCAATGAAGGCCATAGTTTCGGGATCACAGCCGCTGGGGGCGCGGGTTGGCAACTTGCTCATTGGATTGTCGATGGTGAACCGACCATTGACATGATGGGTGTCGATCCGCGCCGCTTCGGTGATTATGCAGGCGAAGGCTATCTCGTCGAAAAGAACGAGGAGGCCTATGCCAAGGTCTTTACCGTCCACTATCCGGATGAGGAACGGGAAGGCGGCCGCGCGCTGCGTCGAATGCCGTGCCATGACCGGATGAAAGCACTGGGCGCCGTCTTTGGATCCGTGTTCGGCTGGGAACGTCCCGGCTGGTTTGCCCCTCCCGGCTATGAACTGACTCCGGCAGATCTGGATGCGCCCGATGTGCTGTTGAACCACAATCACCCGGTCGTCGAAGGTGAGCCCATCCGCGAAAAATGGTCGTTCCGGAGATCCAATTATTTCGAACATGTTGGTAATGAGTGCCGCCATGTGACTGAAAAGGTTGGTCTTCAGGATATGAGCGCGTTTGCAAAGTGCCGTATTTCCGGTCCCGGTGCCGAGGCTTGGCTTGACGGCTTGCTGACAAATGCCGTGCCGAAGAAGATCGGTCGCGTTACCCTGTCTTACCTCCTGACAAAGGAAGGCGGGGTTCGCGCGGAGTTCACAGTCTACAAGAGTGGGCCGCAAAGTTATTATCTGGTCTCGGCGGGGGCCTATGAACGCCATGATCAGGACTACCTCCAAAAGGCGTTGCCGACTGACGGATCGGTCCGCTTCGAGCGGCTGACGACACAGATGGGCGTCCTGGTTCTCGCAGGACCTCGCGCACGCGACGTCTTGTCCAAGGTGACGCGCGCGGACCTGTCGAACGAAGCATTCCCTTGGCTGACCGGTCAACGCATCAGTATCGGTGCTGCGCCTGTAGACGCGCTGCGCGTCAATTTCATCGGGGAACTCGGCTGGGAAATCCATCACCCGATCGAAATGCAGAATTATATTTTCGACAAGCTGATGGAAGCAGGTGCCGAATTTGACATCAAGCCGTTCGGTATCAAGGCCATGACGCTGATGGCCCTGGAAAAGAGTTACAAGCTCATCCCGCGTGAACTTTCGATTGAGTACAATGCCTATGAAAGCGGGCTGGACCGCTTCATCAGTCTCAAGAAGCCGGGTTTCCACGGCAAGGATGGCCTGCTCGCGAAGAAGGACGCGGGACTTGCCAACCAGCTGGTTACTCTTGAGGTGTTGGACGTCACTGACGCTGACGCACGCGGATCCGAGCCGGTGTACTTGGGGAACGAGATTGTCGGGCGGGTGACATCAGGCGGGTATGGCTGGCGTGTGAGCAAGAGCCTAGCGCTTGCCATGGTTCGGCCCGAACTCGCTGCAGTCGGTACAGAACTCGAAATTTCGATTCTCGGTACCCGGCATAAGGCGATCATCATCGCCGACAGCCCGTTCGACCCGGAAAACAACGCGCTAAGAGCCTGAGATCGTGTCGGAATATTCCTCTGTCACCCAATGGCTTGGTCAGGATCGGCAAGGATACACCTTGCCGCAAGGCCTTTATGTCAGCAGAGCTGCGTTCGAGTTTGATACGCGGGTCATGCTCAAGCGGGTCTGGCTTTATGCTTGCACGGTTGCGCATGTAAAAAAGCCGGGCGACTTCTACCTGTTCGAAATGGCCAACACATCGGTCATCATCGTGCGCGGTCGCGATGGGGAAGTGAGAGCATTCCACAACAGCTGCGCTCATCGCGGCGCGAAACTCTGCAGTCAGGCACAAGGCAGCGCACCGCGCATCATGTGCCCATACCACCAATGGACATACAGCCTCGATGGCAAATTGCTTGCCGCCCGCAACATGCCGGAGGGCTTTGAAAAGGCCGATCACGGGCTGCAGCCGGCAAGGCTGGAAAATATCGGCGGTCTGATCTTCATTTGCCTGTCGGACGATCCGCCGACGATCGAGCATGCACGCGCTGACATCGCCGAACGCGTTGCGATCTACAACCTCGAACACTGCAAAGTGGCTGTGCAGGACGATATTGTCGAAGCAGCCAACTGGAAACTCGTGATGGAAAACAATCGCGAGTGTTACCACTGCGACGTGAACCATCCCGAATTGCTGAAGTCCCTGGGGACAAGCGGTTTTGGTAAGGGCTTGCCGGGTGACGATGCGGAAGCGGCTCAGGGCGCGCGCTACGAGGAATATCTCGCGGCGCAACAGGCGGCTTGGCGCGAGGCAGGTCTTTATACCCATTTGGTCGAATTTCCGGATGACGGCTGGCACCGTGTGGTCCGCCTGCCTCTCGCCAATGGCTCGCGATCACAGACCATTGACGGGGAACCGGCTTCGCGCGTTCCGATCTGTGTGCACCCCGGAACCGGCGATTCCAGCCTTTCCGTCTGGACACAGCCCAATTCCTGGCACCATTTCTGTCAGGACCATGCGGTGACCTTTTCACTGACTCCGCTCGATGCCGATCGCACGTTGTTGCGGACCAGTTGGCTGGTCCATGAGGATGCAGTGGAAGGTGTCGACTATGATGTCGACAACCTCGCTGCCGTCTGGCGTGCCACCAACCGACAGGACAGCATGCTGGCTGAGCTTAATCACGCGGGAATTGCCACCGACGGTTACCGCCCCGGCCCCTATGCATTGGAGGAACGGTTGGTCGAGGAATTCAAGGAGTTCTACGTCGAAACGGCAAAATCCGCCTTGGGCGAGGGTGCTGCATGATGGGGCTTCCAATCGCCGGAACGGTTACAAGCAGCGCATCAGGCTGGCAGCCGGGTGCTCGGCCGGGCGAACTTGTCTGTCCACTGGTCGACGACCCGCGCGGCTATCGGACTATGTTGTCAAAAGTCCCGCCGGAGCCTTTGGGCGAATTGCACGCGCATGAAGAGATTGAACAGATCTATGTCATCGAAGGCGATTTCTTCGATGATGACGCGAACTATGGCCCGGGCGACTTCGTGCTACGCATGCCGGGAACAATGCACCGCGCAGGCAGCAAGAACGGATGTCTGATGATGATCGTTTACGCGCCGCTGGTCGAGGCACGCGCATGACCCGGTTTTCCGCCCTCAGCCTGTTCGCCAATGCCTTGTCGAGCCACGAGAAATGGCCACAGCATTGGCCGGATGCAGCCCCCAAACAATCCTATGATGTGATCATTGTTGGCGCTGGCGGACATGGTCTGGGCGCCGCCTATTATCTGGCCAGTCGCTACGGAATCACGAATGTGGCGGTGATTGAAAAAGGCTGGCTGGGCGGCGGCAATACGGGGCGCAACACCACAATCATCCGATCCAACTATCTCTATGATGAAAGTGCCCATCTCTACGACCATGCCGTGAAACTGTGGGACGGGCTTTCGCAGGATCTCAATTTCAACGTGATGTATTCAAAGCGCGGCGTGATGATGCTCGCGCACAATGTGCATGACGTGCAGAGCTTCAAGCGACATATTCATGCAAACCGCCTCAATGGCGTCGACAATGAATGGCTGACCCCGGAAGAGGCCAAGGCCTATTGCCCCCCGCTGAGCATCGAGCCAGACGCGCGCTATCCGGTGCTGGGCGCAGCGCTCCAGCGTCGCGGTGGGACTGCCAGGCATGATAGTGTTGCCTGGGGATATGCGCGTGCTGCAGCACGGCTGGGCGTCGATATCATCCAGAATTGTGCGGTCACGGGCATTCGTCGCGACAGGCAAGGCGCTATCGAAGGCGTGGAGACGGAGCGTGGCTTCATCGCGTCGAAGAAAGTCGGCGTTTCGGCGGCCGGCAATACGTCGGTCGTCATGCGGATGGCCGGTCTGGATTTCCCATTGGAGAGCTATCCTCTGCAGGCACTTGTGTCAGAGCCGGTCAAACCGGTCTTTCCATGTGTCGTCATGTCGAACACCGTGCACGCCTATATGAGCCAGTCTGACAAGGGCGAACTGGTGATCGGTGCTGGCACGGATCAGTATGTCAGCTATTCACAACGCGGCGCACTCCACATTCTTGAACATAATATTGCGGCCATCTGCGAGATTTTCCCGATCTTTCGCAGGATGCGGATGCTGCGTAGCTGGGGCGGGATCGTCGATGTGACGCCGGATCGTTCCCCGATCCTTGGGAAGACTCCTGTGCCGGGCCTTTATGTCAATTGCGGCTGGGGAACAGGCGGCTTCAAGGCGACACCGGGAGCGGCTGACCTGCTGGCCTATACGATTGCCAAGGATGAACCGCATCGCATCAACGCTCCGTTCAATCTGGATCGCTTCCGGAACGGACGCCTGATCGACGAAGCGGCTGCTGCAGCGGTGGCGCATTGAGATGATCCTGATTCATTGCCCCTATTGCGACGAAAAGCGCCCCGAGATCGAATTTGCCTATGGCGGGGAGGGCCATATTGCGCGTCCGCCGGATCCTTCGGCACTGTCAGACGAAGAATGGGAACGGTATCTGTTCATCCGCGCGAATCCGAGGGGGCGGCACAATGAGCGCTGGCGGCACTCCTTTGGCTGCGGACGCTTTTTCAATGCTGTTCGGGATACCGTAACCGACAAATTCGAATTGACCTACAAGGCTGGCGAGGCTCGCAAATGAGCGGGTTTCGGATCAAGGAAGGCGGTCGCGTCGACCGCAGCAGGACCGTGCGCTTCACCTTCGATGGCAAGTCCTATGAGGGCTTCGCTGGCGATACCTTGGCATCCGCCCTGCTCGCGGCCGGTGAGACGCTCTTTGGCCGATCCTTCAAATATCACCGCCCGCGTGGTCTGGTCGGTGCCGGAGTTGAAGAACCCAATGCCCTGATCACCGTGGATCGCGGTGGTGGTCGTTTCACACCGAATTTGCGCGCGACGGCGATCGAGATTTACGACGGCCTGAATGCCAGAAGCCAGAATCGCTGGCCCTCACTCAAGACTGACTTTGGCGCGATCAATGACCGGCTCGGCCGGTTCTTTCCGGCGGGTTTTTACAACAAGACGTTCATGTGGCCGCGGTCCTTCTGGGAAAAGCTCTATGAGCCCGCGATCCGCCGTATGGCCGGTCTGGGTGACGCGCCAAGCGAGACCGATCCCGATGACTATGCCGCCGGCCATGCGCACTGTGAGTTGCTGATTATCGGCGCCGGGCCAGCCGGTATCGATGCGGCGCTGGAAGCGAGCGGGACAAACAAGCGTGTCATCCTGATTGACGAGCAGGACGAACTGGGCGGTGGTGCGCTGTCCGATCCCTCGCTCTGGCCCTGGCTGGAGCGCAGCAGGAAGGCGTTGGCCGATGCCCGGAACATCATCGTCCTGACTCGAACGACGGCGTTTGGCTATTTTCACGACAATTTCATTGGGGCCGTCGAACGGCTGACCGATCATCTCGCGAGCACGGGCACAGGCCCGCGTGAAAGGCTTTGGAAAATCCGAGCCGGCGAAGTGATCCTTGCCCAGGGCGCTATTGAACGGCCGCTGGTCTTTGAAGGCAACGATACGCCGGGGGTCATGCTGGCCTCCGCCGCCAAGGTCTGGGCGTTGCGCTATGGTGTGGCGGTGGGCAAGAGTGTTGCCGTGATGGCTGCGCATGACAGCGGCTGGAAGGACGCAATCGCGCTGCACAACGCTGGCGTTGCAGTCTCGACGATCATTGACGTGCGGGATGTGATTGAGCCTGATCTTGTCGAGGCCGCCCGTGCTGCTGGCATTCAGGTCCATCTTGGCTCGAGCGTCTTTGGTGTCTCTGGCCGACATGCGGTTACAGGAATCAAGTTTGCCGCGAATGACGGCAGCAGGAAGCAGTCTGTATCGTGCGATGCTCTCCTGATGGCGGGCGGGTGGACACCCAGCATCCACCTTTGGTCGCACAGCAAGGGCAGCATCCGCTGGTCTGACGTTTGGGGCGCATTCCTGCCAGACAAGCCAAATGAGAATGTGCGCTGTGTCGGGGCCTGTGCCGGCAACTGGAATTTCGGCCAGGGGATCAATCTGGGGCAGCTGCCCACACCGAAGGATCCTGCGACAATCAAGGCGTTTGTGGACTTCCAGAACGATGTCACCGCAAAGGACATCGCCCTGGCAGTGCGCGAGGGCTATCGCTCGGTCGAACATATCAAGCGCTATACGACCAATGGCATGGCGACCGATCAGGGCAAGACATCCAACCTGAATGCGCTTCAGCTGGCCTCTGGATTTCTCGACAAGCCGATTGAGGCGGTTGGCCTGACGACTTTTCGCCCACCCTATACGCCCCAGAGTTTCGGCGCATTTGCCGGGCACGCCAAGGATGCCTTGTTCCAACCGACGCGCAAGACGCCTATCGACAGTTGGGCAGAAGAGCAGGGCGCGGTCTTCGAGCCGGTCGCGCAATGGCGTCGTACCCGCTATTTCCCCAAGGCAGGGGAGGACATGCATGCAGCCGTGAACCGCGAGTGCCTGGCCGTCCGCAATGCGGTTGGCATCTTCGATGCGTCGACCCTGGGCAAGATCGAAGTTGTTGGTCCGGATGCGGCGGAATTCCTCAACCGGATGTACACAAATCCGTGGAAGGCGCTCGAACCGGGTCGTTGCCGTTACGGCCTGTTGTTGCGAGAAGATGGGTTCATTACCGATGACGGTGTCTCGGCGCGACTTGCGCCAGACCGTTTTCACCTGACCACCACAACCGGCGGCGCTGCGCGCGTGCTCAACATGATGGAGGATTATCTCCAGACGGAATGGCCGGACCTCGACGTCTGGCTGACCAGCATTTCCGAACAGTATGCGGTCATTGCGCTTCAGGGCCCCAAGGCGCGCGATTTGATTGCGCCTTTTGTCGAGAGCATCGATCTTTCGCCCGAGGCCTTTCCGCACATGGCCGTGCGTGACGGGACCATCTGCGGCGTGCCGACCCGCTTGTTCCGCGTCAGCTTTACCGGGGAACTCGGATTCGAGATCAATGTGCCCCCCGGCTTTGGTCGCGCGGTTTGGGAAGCGCTGTGGGCGGCCGGACAAGAGCTTGGTCTCACGGCATATGGTACGGAAACGATGCATGTCTTGCGCGCCGAAAAGGGTTTCATCATTGTCGGGCAGGATACCGATGGCACCTTGACGCCTTACGACGCCGGCCTTGACTGGGCAGTCGGCAAGAAGAAGCCGGATTTTGTCGGCAAGCGTTCTCTTGCGCGCCCTGACATTGTTGCGCCCGGGCGCAAGCAATTGGTAGGGCTGCTGACCGATGATCCCAATGAGGTGCTGGAAGAAGGGGCGCAGATCGTTGCTGATTCCGCTCAGCCCATTCCAATGACGATGATCGGGCATGTCACCTCATCATACTGGAGTGCGACGCTCGGTCGCTCGATCGCGATCGCAATGGTGGCGGGCGGGCAGGGGCGCACAGGCGAAACGCTCTACATTCCCATGCCGGGCAGAACGATTGCGGCGAAAGTTTCGGGCATGGTGTTCTATGATCCGGAAGGAGCCCGGCTCAATGGCTGACGCGCTCACTCGCCTGGACCCTGTGCCTGCGGCGCCTGTCCGGCATGGCGATCTGACGATAGCGCTCGCGCAACCGATGCGGCGCTGGTCTCTGCGCGCCCGCGACGCAAAGCGGCTCGAGGAACTGCTTGGGGTGAAGATCCCCGGACGGATCGGCGAAACCCTCGGAGAGATTGCCTGCCTTGGGCCCGATGAATGGCTATGGCGATCGGCAGCAGGCGAGCCCAGAGATTTGGGATCAGGCCTGCCCGTGAGCATTGTCGACATATCGGAACGCTCGGTCGGACTTGTGCTTGAGGGCGCGTCTGCCCGTGAAGTGCTCAACGCGGGCTGCCCGCTCGATCTCGAACGCTTTGCTGTCGGTCGCACAGTCCGAACAATCTACGAGGGCGTCGAAATCATTCTGTCCCGGGAAACCGAGACGCGCTGGACAGTGGATGTCTGGCGCAGCTTTGCCGAATGGCTATGGCTGTCTCTGACGAAAGCTGCCGAGCACCCTTAGGCAAGCGACCCAAGCGGCTCGATAATTCTGTAAAGGCTAAAGCATTCGCGGCAGGTTATCGAGGCCGCACGCTGGACAATCGAGCCGCCAGTGTTGCAGCTTCGCTATAGTCTATCCCTAATCCCGTCAGGCCAAGAATGATCATTTCAGCGATGCGGTGATCTGCAGCGCTCCGATCCAGCTTACGTTCGACGAGATTGCTCATCAGTATCTGGCAGAGGCCCAGCCAATAGAGGACGCCGCTGTCGCGCGCCTCATGCCTCAACAGCCCCTGCGCACAGGCTGCTTCGAAATCGTCGACCAACCCCTTGTTGAGTGGATGACTGCGTGCCGTTGAATTGCCGTGACTGCGGAGCAGCACCGTCGTCCGTTTGGGATTGTCGATGGCAAATAGCGCTCCGACCAACATACCGCCAGCGATGCGCGCGACCGGGTACGTTACCCCTGCGTTTGCTCGCGCAACCTGACTTTCAAGCTCAATGCGGACCTCACTCGCTATGGCGGATGCAAAGGCCTGCTTATCGGCGAAATGGTTGAAAAAGCTGCCTTTGGCTACACCGGCAGTTGCAACGACTTCATCGATCGGGATGGCGTCGATGGGCTTTTCAGCGAGAAGATCAAAGCCTGCTGCAATCAGGGCGGCCCGCGTTCGCGCAGCGCGGGGGGAAAGATCGTTTGTCAGAGCCATCACGTGTTTGTACTTGACTATATGGTCATTTGCAACCTATTTGACCAAATAGTCAAATTCGAATCGCAGAAGAGCAAAGCTATGCCCGTCATCAAGGTTGAGGATATCGCGCATGTCCGTTTTGCGGCGCCAGATCTCGCGATCATGCGGGCATTCCTGGAAGACTTTGGCCTGGAATGCTTCGAGCAGGGTGGGAAGCTGTATGGCAAGGGCAGCGACGGACGACCATTTTTGCATGTCACCCAGCCCGGGGAGGCGAAATTCCTGGCAATCGGCTTGCGGGCCGAAACTCTGGCTGATCTGGAGACGCTCGCTGCAGCAGAACATGTCGCTGTGGAGCGACTGGATGAACCCGGTGACGGCATGATTGTACGACTGACTGATCCCGACGGTTATGGCGTTGAAGTTGTGGCGGGACAGGCCAATGCCCAACCGTCGCCCGCTGTCCTGGACGGGATGCGAAACACAGCCTCTGACAAGCAACGGTTTCGTGCCCCTGTCCGCCTCGGGTCCGGGCCAGCCCATGTTGTCCGGATCGGCCATGCCGTTCTGAAGGTCCGTGACTTTCGCGCGTCGGAACGATGGTACAAGGACCGCTTCGGCTTCCTGACGTCTGATGAGGTTGAAGCCGCAGAAGATTTGCCCATTGGGGCATTCATGCGTTGTGACAGGGGAAGCAAGCCTGCCGATCATCATACGCTTTTCCTCGCCCAGCTGCCCGGAAAGCTGGGCCTGCTCCACGCTGCATTTGAGGTCGCGAATCTCGACGACCTCATGCTGGGCCACCAACATCTCAAGTCAAAGAAGCGCGAGGCTGCCTGGGGCGTTGGTCGCCATATCATGGGCAGCCAGGTTTTCGACTATTGGAAGGACCCCTTTGGCAACGAGCTTGAGCACTGGACCGATGGGGACCTCTTCACGGCAGCAGATCCGCCCCAAAAACAGCCGATGAGCGCCTTGCTCGCCGTCCAATGGGGTAGCCCCCATCCGATGTTTGCGGCCAAGCTGGCCCCGCCGCCCGGCCTGATAACCTTTCTTGCCTCGCTGCAACTTCGCATCAAGCGGCTGTTTGGCCGCCAAACTAAGGGAACCCTTGCATGAAACTCGCGACTTACACTTTTGAGGGCCGCACGCGCACCGGCATCGTCGTTGAGGACAAGATCATTGATACCGGCGTCGACGGCTCAATGATTGACCTTATTCGGGATTGGGACGCGCTTAAACCAGACCTTGAAGCGAAGGCTGCTGCGGGCGGCGGACAGTCTCTGTCGTCTGTGAAGCTTGAAGCGCCTGTTCAGCGTCCCGGCAAGATCTTTGCGATTGGCCTCAACTATGCCGACCATATCGCTGAATCGAACATGGCGGCCCCTGAACGGCAGGTCTGGTTCACAAAGGCACAGACCAGCGTCAATGGCCCCTTCGATCCGATCGAGATCGCCAGGGGCACAATGACGGCAGACTATGAGGTCGAATTGGTGGCTATTGTCGGCAAAGGTGGAAAGCATGTCAGCGCAGATGATGCCCAATCGGCAATATTCGGATATTGTGTCGGCAATGACGTTACGGAGCGCATGTGGCAGCACGCCACGCCGCAATGGTCGCTGGGAAAAAGCTTCGACACGCACGCCCCCATGGGTCCGTGGATCGTTACAGCCGATGACGTGGGCGATCCTCATCAACTGGGGCTGCGTTGCTTCGTCAATGGCGAAAAGCGGCAGGATTCCAACACGAAGCACCTCGTGTTCAATGTCTGGCAACAGGTGGAGCATCTTTCGGTCGGCATGACTCTTGAACCCGGCGATGTGCTGTTCACGGGCACGCCCGGTGGCGTCGGCGCGGCAATGGACCCACGCCAATTCCTGAAAGCAGGCGATACCGTGCGATGCGAAATCGACGGCCTTGGCCATATTGAAGCTACAATGGTCGCGGAGGCCTGAAGCCAGATGAGTTTTGACTGCGATGTGCTGATCGCGGGCGGCGGTCCGACAGGGGTGACACTGGCGGTTCTGCTCGCGCGACGCGGCGTGAAGGTGATTGTGGCCGAAAAGGAAGCCGAGATCTATCCGCTGCCCAGGGCTGCTCATATTGATCACGAAGGAATGCGTATCCTGCAAGAAGCCGGTGTTGCGGACGAAGTGATGGCAACCAGCCGTCGTGTAGCCCGTTATGACTTCCTAAACGCCAAGGGCGACCTCCTGATGCGTTTTGCCGGCTCGGACAAGATTGGCCCTGGCGGTTGGCCGGGCGCGAACATGATTCATCAGCCATCGGTTGAGGCAGCATTGCGACGTTCGTTGACCCATGAGTCAACAGCAACACTGCATTGCCAATGGGAACTCTTGGACTTTGATGAAGATCCCGAGGGCGTCACCGCCCGCCTTCAAACGCCCGAAGGAGAAAAGATCATACGTGCCCGCTACCTCGTCGGCGCAGATGGTGCACGCTCCCCGGTGCGAGAAGCCTCAGGCATAGCATTCGACGACCTCAATTTTGAGGAGCCCTGGCTCGTCGTCGATGTGCTGGTCGATGATTATTCCAGATTGCCGACCGCGAACCTGCAGATTTGCGATCCGGACCGGCCGACGACCTGCGTCCTTATGGGCGAAGGACGCCACCGATGGGAATTCATGATCAAGCCGGGCGAAACTCCCGAACAGGTCAGTGACGATGCGTTCATAGAAAAGCTCCTCGAGCCCTGGAAGGTCGATGGTGCGGTACGGATGGAACGCAAGGCCGTTTACACCTTCCGCGCGCGTATTGCGGACCGGTGGCGAAAAGGGCGCGTGTTGCTGGCAGGTGACGCGGCGCACCAGACTCCGCCCTTTGCCGGTCAAGGGATGTGCTCGGGCCTGCGCGATGCAGCCAACCTGGCGTGGAAACTTGCGGAAGTTCTGCGTGGCCACGCACAGGACGACCTCCTCGACACATACCAGCCAGAACGCGAACCCAATCTGCGTGCCACGATCCAGATGGCGATCATGATGGGCCGCATGGTTTGCACAACGAGTAAATGGACAGCATTCCTGAGGGATACGAAGTTCAAGGTGGCACGGGCATTGCGCAAGCTCCCTGATGGCCCAGTTGCTTATCCGCCAATCTCGGTTGGCGCCATTTTGCCGGGCAGCCCTGCAGCAGGCAGCTATTTCCCGCAAACGCTGGCTTTGGATGGTGCGCGTCTGGATGATGTGCTTGGCACTGGATTCTGGCTTATCGAAAAGGCCGGCCTGGCGGATCCCAAAATAGCGCCCTTCGCTGGTACGCTCGACAAATGGCTATCCAGGAATGAGGTGAACTCTGTTCTCGTCCGACCGGACCGATATGTTTTTGGCAGCGGGGACAGTGAACAGTTGCTTTCTGCATGGCACGAAAGGGTCAGTGTCAAAAGAACTGAAGGACCAATGGGAAGTCGCGCTGCCGGGCAACTTTAATCCAGCAGGAGAAGTTCAGTTTCAGGTTTGTCGACCATAACCGATTCAGACTTCGCCCGATGTCTCCTTGGTACGAACGGCGTAACCATCGTACTGAGTTGCGACGAAAAAGCGTGACCCGCGATTGACCTATTCCTGAAGTTGAATGAACGCGGCAAAAAAAATGGCCTGGCCTCCGGAAAGGCCAGGCCAGTTGAGGATCACTCGGGTCCCGAGCCCTCCTCCAGGTCGCATAATGAGAACCATTGAAACCCTGGGAAGGTCTCAACTTAATTGCGAATTATTGTATTGTCTTTGGATGAAACCGGATCGCGCAATGGCGCGGAATGCGAACGTTGCGCTCTTCAGGGCCGCGAAGGGATACGCCATATTCGCATGCAAGAGGGCAGCCATGAGGGTCGTAATTCGGCTTGTCAGAACAACCGCCATTTCGAGCCGACGGCAATGACCCTTCGCCTGAGTAGGCTTCGATTTACTGTAATTGAGCGGAGTTCATTGGCGCTGCAGTTGCTGCCGCTGACTGCTGGAGCGATGACCATTCAAAATAACAATCGCCACGAGCGCCGGAACAATATGCAAGTACATGAATTCTCTCGCCATGATGCACAGGAGCAAACCCGTCCGGACGCACATCAGGCATGCCAGCTTGGAAGGGGCGCTGCTTCTATTGTTCATTCTGGCGCTCATTTTTCTCGCTATCGGATATTACTGAGTCTCGCGTTCTGTCATCGACAATGCATTGCCTTGGCCACATTGGGGCATAACAGGGCGAGCCAGATCAAACACGCAACAGCCTAACCTGAAAATGGGCCTGCCGCTTCCCGGGTACCAAGCGGCAGCCTCTGCACGGTGGCCAATCGCCAGCGCGGTGTCAGGAGAGGGCGCAGCCGCGAAACAGCATGCGGCCGCCATGACCTTGATCACCCCACAGAATCTTGTTTCGATTGAGGAACCTTAGCGCACTTGCTTCGTTGTCAACGGCAAGAACTGCGTGGTTGGGTCTCCCCACCGTTACCAGAAGGAAAAGAAAATGAGGAAAAACATGCGGTTTCGGGCTTTGGTGCCATCTGCCGCCTTTCTGATGATGTCTGCCACGCTGGCGGCTCAATCGACGACCGCTCCACTTGCTGTCGAGCCAATGCCACCAGCACCAATGCCGACTATGTCCCAACCCGCGCCGCAAGCGCAGGCGCCGACTGCGACACCCACCGTTTACCCACCATGTTCTGCAACACTGCAGGATGAATGCATGAATACGCGGCGGGAAGCAGGCAGCCGGCACTCGACGACCACCAGAAAGCGCGCCCGCAGATAAAGCACCTGCAGCTTCAACTGCGATCTCATAATGACGTTGCCTGCAAAAGCCGTGATCTTCTTCATTGGTGCAGCCGCAATTGCCACGGTGCATTCTGCGATCATTCAGGGCAAGCCAACCGAGGTTTCAGTTGGGCAACCCATCAGCCCGTCCCACTTGCAGCAAGATGCTGTGGCGGATCTGCGCGAGACGCAGGCAGAAATCGCGAAAATGAAGGCTCACGGCATTGGCATGCTACCAGAAGGGCACAAGCACAGACTGCATTGACGGCAATCGGCGGGCTCAAGAAAGAAACCTAAGAGCGCGGGCTTTGTCTCATGTCCGCATTCCACCCCATATTTGCCATACGCCATCGTCCGGCATCGATACTGTTGCGGACCTTCGACGGCAGTTTGAAACCTGGCATTGCCGCTCCTGCCGCTTCCGTTCGACAGGAACAAAATTTAGAAGGTGGAGGTGCCGATCCCGCCGTCGACCACCAGCGACTGGCCGGTCATGTAGCTCGCCTGCTCACTGCAGAACATCGCCACCAGCGCTCCCAAGTCTTCGGCATTGCCGAAGCGCCCAGCGGGCAGACGCACCGCTTTGACAAAGGCGGCGACTTCCTCGTCATATGTGCGCCCATTGGCCTCGGCGCGCGGGCCAAGCACATCCTCGATCCCCGGAGTGTGATGCATCCCCGGCAGCACCGAGTTGATTGTCACATTGTGCTTGACGAGTTCCTTGGAGATCGCATGGCAATAATTGGCGAGCGCTGCGCGCGGCGGTCCGGAGAGTACGCGCATAGCGGCCGGGTATTTTGCGGCCCCCGTGCTGATATTGACGATCCGGCCCCAGCGCCGCGCCATCATCGGTCCGGTCACTGCCTTGATATAGTCTATCGGACTGAGCAGGGCGGTTGCAACGGCACGCTCGAGTTCCTCGCGCGAAACCTCGCGGAAATCGCCCGTGAAAGGCGGCGGGGCGCACGTGGCAACGAGGATGTCGGGATCCGGGCAGATATCAAGAATCGCCGCGCGGCCTTCATTGCTGGCATGATCAGCGATGATCGGGTGCACCTTCGTGCCGGTTTCGGCCGCGATGGCGGCGCAAGCAGCCTCGAGGCGCGCGGCTCCGCGTGCGGAGATGAAGACCTCGGCACCCTCACGTGCCAGCGCCAGGGCAGCTCCACGTCCCATGCCGGCACTGCCGCCATTGACCAGCGCCTTGCGCCCCCCGATTCCCAGATCCATTGCTATCGCACCTCCCACACTCGCGTCCCACTGCGGCACCATATCATTCCTCCGGCTTCGCGAAAGTCGCGTAAACTGGCGATTTTGCTGGCTTGGGCCCTATCAATGGAATTGAACCGGTTAGCGGGTTGGCAGCGTTGGGGTTGGGCCGAGTGTGCGTGTGTCGCAATGCCAATGTCCGCTAACCACGCCAAACGCGGCATTGCGGCTAGACCATTTTCGACCCCATTGCGGACATACAATTTCAGTCCTCAAACTCCTGAGAAGTGGGGCACTCCGGAACGTCCTCTTTAGCGGGCTCAATCAGGATTGCCCGTCGTTCGTTCATGCGTGGATTAAGCGACAACTTCGCTCCAATACGCTCCAATACAAAGCCGCTCGATCCAAGTTGGTCACTGCACGAAGTCGGCCCTTTAGCTTGCCTGAATAATGCTCGTTCAGGCATCGGATCGCGCTTCGCATCAACGAGCGACACCATTGATCAAAATGCGGCATTGTTCGTCCGCAACTTGGAATGGTGTCAGCACATAATTCTCTGGCAGCCATTTGTGGAGCCACAGGAAGGCACCTGCAGAGACGTCTGCAACTGCACGAGCATCGCAGGGTCGGCAACTTCCGTCTTCAACTCCTTCACGGATCATCGCTTCGCAGCGTCGCCAAATCTCCTGTGATTGCAGCATGAAGCGCGCACGGTGGCTTTCGGGAACGGACAGCAACCCTGGTTGGAGCATGAGGGGCGGTGTGGGCCCAGCCTGCGCTTGCGAATTAAGGTGCATGACCATCATTGAGCGCTCGAAGCCTGTTGTCCCTTGTGCCAGCGCCACATCAACGAACATGGAATAAAGATCAAATGCACGCTCATAGCATTGCGTAATCAAATGCATCTTGTCGTCGAAATAATGATACACTGCGCCTTTTGTCGCGCCGACACTCGCGCTGATATCATCGAGCGATGCCCCGTCGATGCCACGGCGATTGAACAGGCGTGATGCTGCTGCCACGAGTTGTGCCATTTTTTCCTGTGTCGCTTGCGCGCGATCAAAAGCATTGAATGGCCTCGCTGTCAGCGTCGCGACATCGATCGGGCATGCAAAGCTCTTGCCCTCGCTTGCAGCAAGGCCGTGAAAGAACAGGTCCAAGATTGAGCCAGTGACGCGCTTGCGAAGTGCCTTGCCATCCTTCTGGTTCAGCCACTTGTAAGACAGCTGTGTCCAGTTAATCATTCCATGCAGGGTCTGTGCAGCAATTTCGGTATGGACGGGACGAATGATGCCTTCATGCACCCCATCCGTGATGAAATTTTCCAGTGTCTCGATGTTGCGTCGGTCAAGGTCCAAGATCGTGGCACGATGCGGCTCCGGAAGGAAATCCGGATCGCAAAGCGCCGCCAGTGTAGGGCGCTCGTAACTCAGAGTTCTTTCAGTATAAATGCGGATCCGTTCAAGAGCGTTGGCGCCCTGCTCATAGGCAATAGCCAAGTTCTCCGTCGCTGACTCACAGGTCCTCAAATAGCACTGAAAAGTCAGATCAGCGCGATCTGTAACGTAGTAGTAAAGCGCATTGCGCGAAAGGCCGGCACGTTCGGCAATATCGTTCAGGCTGACCGCCCCGGCACCTCGATCGTTGATCTGGCGCGCTGCTTCTTCGAGCAAAATCTGCCGTTTCACTGCATGTCTGGGCCGTGACGTGCCAGAGGGTGTTTGGGCCAACAGTTCAACCATGAGAACTGGTTTAGCATCCGAACCGGACAATGCCACAATTTTTTCGTAGAGGAGTGTATTCATACTCCGTTGTCGAATTTGCTTGCAAAAGTGTTTTTTCTATGATGTCTGGAGACATACCAGAATGTCGAAATAAACGGCAGCACACAATCTTGGGAGGATTGATCATGAAATCTCGCAAAACTCTGCACGCGCACAGCCATATGACTTTGCTGGCCGCATCGGCTCTTGCACTTGGCGCCGCCGCGCAAGCTCAGGCTCAGGACACTACCCCGAGTGATGATAGCGGCGAGATCATCGTGACCGCACAAAAGCGGGCTCAAAGCACTCTCGACGTCGGGATCACCCTGTCTGTCGCCGGTGCGGAGGCGCTGGCAACAAAACGGATTGAGGCGGTAACCGACTTGGTCAGTTTCACGCCAAATGTGTCAGTAAAGGACAACATTCCCGGCCTTGTTCCTGTCATTACAATTCGCGGCGTCGGCCTGAACGATTTCAGCGCGACGAACAACCCGAGCGCTGGTGTCTATGTCGATGAAGTTTCATTGAGTTCGCTCGCACTGATGAATTTCGATTTCTTTGATATCGAGCGTCTTGAAGTCCTCAAGGGCCCACAAGGCACACTTTATGGCAGGACGGCGACCGCCGGAGCGCTGAACATTGTGACCGCGCGACCGAGTCTAGCAGGTGTGACAGGCAAATTGGGCGGTTCTTGGGGTAACTATCAGGCAAAAGACGTCGAAGCGATGGTCAACGTTCCAGTGAGCGACACGCTTGCGCTGCGCTTCGCCGGCAAGGGAATTTTCCAGGACAAGGGCTATTATTTCAATCAACGCCTTAATCGGGATATCGGCCGCAGGGAGGTTCTGCTCGGCCGCGCGCAGGCGCTTTGGGAGCCGTCTGATGGGGTCGAGGTGCTCTTGAAGGTGGAGGGACAACGGAGCCGCTCCGAGCTCGGTTCTGCAGAGTTTTTTGGTGCCTTCCCGACACCAAGTCTTCCCGCTGGTGTGACTTGTCCCGGCGCACCGCAGTGTTCAGATTTTTTTGGTTATACCGATACCGATGGCAATCCATTTAGAGGAAACTGGTCAGTTAGCCCCGACTATGATGTGAACCAGGTCAACACGACGGCACGCGTCCAGGCCGATCTGGGCTTTGCGACACTGACTTCGGTTACTGGCTATATCAAATTCGATCGCCAATGGTCGGCCGATACCGATGCTGGACCATTGCCCCAACTGGATTTTGTAACCGATGACCGGGTGAAGCAATTTTCACAAGAACTGCGTTTGTCCCGCGACACCCAACTGGTGAACTGGTTGATTGGCGGATTCTACTCCAAGGATCACGTGGAAACATCCTATTCAGGCAATCTCTCGGCGTTGTTCAATACGACAACCTTCACGTCATCTGATCAGCGATCAAAGTCGGCCGCGATTTTTGCAAATGGGGAATGGCGCCTCGCCGATACACTCAAACTTGTCACAGGCGCTCGCTACACTTCCGAACGCCGAACGAATATTGGCGGAACAACTGATCTGGTATCGCTCGCACCTGGCAGCGCCCTCACCGGTGCACCATTTGGTTCCCCCCCAATTCCGTTGGCTGTCAGCAATGCCAAGATTACCGACAAGAACTGGTCGTGGAAACTTGGTCTTAACTGGAAACCAAGCGCGCGAATGCTGGTTTACGCATCAGCAACACAGGGCATCAAGAGCGGCGGTTTTTTTGCGGGCGTTGCGACGAACTCTGGGCAACTTATCCCCTACCGTCCGGAAAAACTGATTGCCTATGAAATCGGCATCAAGGGACGCGCTCCATCCGCTGGTCTGGGGTACTCGATAAGCGCCTTCTACTATGACTATAATGACGTGCAGACTTTTATTCGCGACTTTGTAGGCGGCCTGCCGATCCAGCGGCTCGGCAATGTAAATTCGGCAGAAATATATGGCATCGATGCAGACCTCACGCTATCACCCGCGGCGCTAGACGGGCTGACACTAAATGCGGGCCTTGGCCTTCTGCATTCAAAACTCGGCAGCTTCGCATCTTCCGGCGGCAACGTTCCCGCCGGAAACCGGCTCCCCGACGCCCCGAAGCTCAGTTTCAATACCGGCGCGTCATACGAGTTCTCGCTGGCTGACACGATCTCTGCCCGCTTCGCCGTCGATGGCCGCTATCAATCCAGTGCTTTCAAGGACGCTCTGAACGATCCGATCATCGCAACAAAAGGTTATTGGGTCTGGAACGCCCGGGCATCAGTCCTGCGCAAGGGAGATTGGGATTTCTCCATTTGGGGAAAGAATTTGGGCGACAAGCGATATGTGACGCAAGGCGTCAATCAGACCGTGCTTGGCGTCGGCTTCCGGGTTTATGGTGCGCCGCGGACCTATGGCATCAGCGCGACCAAATGCTTCTAATCCAGAGGAACCAAACGCAATGACTGCTATCCAGGGCAAGGCCGCTCCAGGCTTCGAATTGGTTCGCCAGGCTTTTTTAGCCAATTTTTCGGAACGCTCGGACATCGGCGCCGCTGTTGCCCTTGTGATTGATGGAGAACTGGTTGTCGACCTTTGGGGAGGTGTTGCGGATCCGGCATTGGGTCGTCCATGGCAGGCGGACACCCTTGCCAATGTCTGGTCGACCACCAAGGGCGTGACCGCGGCTTGCTTTGCCATGCTCGCCGAGCGTGGCCAGATCGACTATGATGCGCCGGTTGCCAAGTACTGGTCAGAGTTCGGCGCGGCAGGCAAAGAGAATGTAACTGTTGGTATGTTGCTTTCGCACCAGGCCGGCCTGTGTGGTTTCAGAAATCCTGCGACAATCGAAGATTTTTATGACGCGGAACGGGCAGCAGCACGGTTGGCGGCCGCCGAACCGTTCTGGGAGCCAGGCACACAGTCAGGCTATCATGCAATCACGATCGGTTTCCTGGCCACCGCACTTTTCCGGCGCGCGGAAGGAAGGACGATCAAGCAGTTTGTCAAAGACGAATTTGGCGACCTCGACATTCATATCGGCCTGCCTGAGGAACGGACGCAAAGCGCGGCAACAATGCTTGCTCCTCCCGAGTTGAGTTCAACCGGCATGGTCGGGGAGCCAACTGAAGCGCAATTAGCCGCCATGGCGAATCCAATTATTGATCCCTTGTTGCCGAATACTGACGCCTGGCGTGCGGCAGAAATCCCGTCCGCCAATGGCTTCGCTACCGCCCGCGGTCTGGCGAAACTCTATGGTGCCTTGGCAGGTTCAGGCGATCTTGATGGGCGTCAGCTGGTTTCCCGCAAGACGATAGCGACAGCAACCGATGAGCAGATTCGCGGAATGGATGCTATCCTGAGCATCCCGGCAAGTTGGGGCTGCGGATTTCTGCGCAATTCCGATGGAGTCTATGGCCCGAATGAAGGTGCGTTCGGTCATTCTGGCTGGGGTGGATCTTTCGCTTTCGCCGATCCCACATGTAAGCTTGGGCTGGCCTATACAATGAATCGCATGGGCACGGATCTTATGGGAGATCCGCGCAATGTGGCGTTAGTAGATTCGGTTTACGCATCACTCTCTTCGTGAAGTCGATGACCTGATCGGATTGGCCGCAGAAAAAAAGTGTGCCCAAGATCTTTGGACTTACGCCGACCTGCAAATTCAAATGAAGCCGAAGGAATCGTCCGCGATGACGCCGCAAGAGTTGAAGGCCATGCTATTCGCCGCGCGCAAACCTGTGCCGACGATCGCAGAAATGGCGAGCGATATGGAGGAGTTTAGCGCGAGCCTGCCGATGCCAGAGGGAGTCCGTGAAGAACCGCGCAGGCTCGGCGGTGTCGACGGTCTATGGTTTACGCCTGAAGACTGCGCGGCGGAGCGGGGCTGCATCCTCTATCTCCACGGCGGCGGCTACGCGATCGGGAGCGCACGCACGCACCGGGCACTGACCGCGCTGATAGCCAAGGTTTGCCGAGTGCCAGTGTGGAGCATCGAATATACGTTGTCGGTCGCGCAGCCCTACCCTGCGGCGATTGAGGACGCTCTTGCCGCCTACTCCGCACTGCTTACCGAGAGACATTCGGCAAGTGGAATCGTTGCGATGGGCGACAGCGCTGGCGGCGGGGCCGCCGCGGCAATGGCGCTGATGGCGCTAGACCGCGGCATCCCGGTGCCCGGCGGGCTGGTGCTTTTCTCACCATGGCTTGACCTCACCTTCTCGGGGGGATCACACCGGGAGTGTGCGGAGCGCGATCCAGTCGTCTGCGTCCAATCGATGTCGATGATGCGTGACAGTTATCTCAGAGGGCAGGAACCGTCCGCCCGCTATGCCTCCCCCGCGCTTGCCGACCTCCGCGGCCTGCCACCAATGCTGATCCAGGTTGGCAGCGAGGAGATGCTGCTGTCCGACAGCCTGATGTTGGCAGAGCGCGCCGGGATAGAGCGGGTGGAAGTAACACTCGAGGTATGGCCTGAGATGATCCACGTGTTCCAGGCGTATTTCCCGCACCTGCATGAAGCGCACCAAGCGCTCCGGCATGTGTCGCAATGGATCGCGTCGCACATCGAGTTGCCTTCAGTCGAGCCAATCTGACACCTCTTTGCGCGCAAGCCGCCAGCTGGAACCGATTGCATCGGCATCGAAGAGCGCAATGCCAGCGTTCGGCGACAGCATCAAAGTTCGGATCCGAGCGATGCGTGGGAACGCCCGAATGATATCTTGCCCGTTTCTCTTCGCGGAATCCGGACAGTCTTCAACCGGCTCAAGAACAGCCGTACGTCAGCTGGTGACGCTACATGAACAAACGTCGATTATCAGGAATAGCTGCTGGCACCTTCGATATCCGGAATGTTGGTGTTTGCTGACATATGCTGTTCCGCTGCCTATGTCCGCTTCCCATCCCGGAAGTTGCCCCATTGGGCATCTTTGCTGGTCCATCATGCCTTGTATGAGAACTGCAAATCGATGGTCACCCACATAGACCGGGGGTCACATCGTCCAACTATACGTTGCTGCTTATTTCTTTTCATGAAGTGGTCCGCGCCAGTGTGACCGGCGCAAGGGAAGAGGACTTTGCAAATTGACACCACAAGAAAGTTGGAAAGAAGTGTCTGAACCGACAAACACACAGCAGCTCAAAACCGCCTGTTTCCTGACGCTCATTGCCATTGTGCCTCAGCTTCTTTTCCTGTTCTCCACCCTGACCGATAGCGCGGCATTGTGGACTGCGCCCGTTGCAGCGTTTGCTTATGCTGCTTCCATTTTTAGCTTTTTGGGAGGTTATTGGTGGGGTGTCGCGCTCACGACACGGCCGCAAGAGCAAGCAATATTTGTCATAGCCGTGCTGCCAGCGCTTCTCTCGTTCGCGCTATTCCTGCCATGGATTTGGGGTTGGAGTTGGCCCGGTCCGCAGCTGATTTTTTTAGGGATTGCAATTACTGCCAGCTTCTTGGTCGATTGGCGCATCATTGGCATAGCGGTCAGCACGCCGACATGGATCTTGGCGCGGATCATCGCGTCATTGGGTTTGGGCTCTACTACGATTTTGATTGGCGCGATCACTGTGGCCAGCAATGGTTGAAGTATTCGGCAAACGTGCGGCCATTGCGTTACGTGCATAGTGGCCAAAATGCGCAAAAAGTCTGATCTGCCGACCAAGGTATGTGCTTCTTGCGGCTTGCCCTTCACCTGGCGAAAGAAATGGGAGCGCGATTGGGCGAATGTCAGGTTTTGCTCCGACAGGTGTCGGTCGGCAAAGCGGTCAACCTAAAGCCGTTTCGTGACCATTTCCCTCAGTGGCAGGCGTGCATTCATCTTGATCGCCAGCAATGCAGTGCCACTTACCTTGCGCTGAACGAACAGAGTATCAGCTGGTGGTATGTGCCAGACTGCCCGATCAGCGACGATGGTTTCGCCTTGACGGCGAACCTCATCGACGAAGCTGCGATCAGCGAAGTGGAACAGGCCAGGCTTACCCAAATGTGCCACCAACAACTTGATCATGTTGTCGAGTGCTGGCCGATGATGCTGCAATACCAGGGGTGACATGAAGCCGGCCTCGAGCAATGTATCGCGAAGGGCATCGCTGTCGCCATTTAGGCCTGCTTGCATCAGCCGACGATAGGCTTCCACGGTTTGTGCAAGCACAGGGCGCGCGGCACCAAAATCCA
Organism: Aquisediminimonas profunda; assembly: GCF_019443285.1. Taxonomy (GTDB): domain Bacteria; phylum Pseudomonadota; class Alphaproteobacteria; order Sphingomonadales; family Sphingomonadaceae; genus Aquisediminimonas; species Aquisediminimonas profunda. Next base: position 3,028,314 of record NZ_CP080327.1, on the reverse strand, counting down.
GCAAGACGATCTTCCCACTCTCCGCTTGCCAACGATAGTTGGCGAAATTGGGATCAGATTGCATATAGCCGAACTCAAAAAGTTCTCTGAGGACCAAGTCCAATAAAGCTGACATAGCCTCATCCCGTACCTTTTGCGGATGAGTTTCGAGCTTTTCAATTGACTGGCCAGAAATGAAATCCATCGCCAAGACGCGCTTGCCACACAAAGGATCATAGGGTGTCGGCACCAAAAATGCAGGATCATTCGCCAGCAGTTTTTTGTAGCGCCGCATCTGATTTGCCTCGCGCACATAGTCGGCTTCTTCGCTCAACTGCTTTTTGGCCTCAGCCAGCAACGGAGCAATGTCGAGTGTGCCTGGCAACAGTTTGGCCATGCGGAACAGGCTGGCGACGTTATCAACATCGGCATTGATGCTGTCGGCAACACCCGGGTACTGCACCTTGATCGCCAGAACAGTCCCATCACGCAACGTCGCGCGGTGCACCTGGCCGATCGAAGCCGCAGCGATCGGGGTAGCCTCAAAATGTTTGAACTTGCGCCGCCAATCTGGGCCCCATTCGGCAATCAGCACCTTGTTGAGCTGAACTGTTGGCATATAGTGTGCGGAGTCGCGTAGTCGGGCAAGGATCGCTGTCAACTCGGCAGGCAAAATATCGCCAGCATCCATCGAGATCATCTGCCCCAGTTTCATTGCTGCCCCGCGCAGCTTCGACAGCTGATTGGTCACGCACGTCACGTTCGCAGGCGTCAGCAAGAGGTCTGAGATGTGAGGGCGTTCACCGCTAGCCAGTCTGCGCACGCCCTCCGCAAGTACATTACCCGCAATCCCGCCTGCCAGCTGGCCGAAAGAAGTCAGGCGCGACAGCCGCCCGGAAGGCACAGTACGATACCGATCATCCCTCATTCAAACATCCCTTGCAGGCGCGGCCTGATCTTAAGAAAATGCCCATAGGCCCAATTGAGCAGTCGCTCTGCACCGGGTAGTCGCGCTGCCATGCCGAGCGGCCAGAGCAACGGAATCGCACGCCACATCGCCGCAAAGGCCGCAGCACCGGACAGCAATTCGCCATTTTCCATGGCATGAAACCGGGCGAGCATTTCTGCGCGATCCGATGGGCAAGACGTGCCGGGATCAGCCGCATCGACAAACTGAATTCGTCCGCTACGATCCAGCCGACGCATGAGCATTATCTCGCGTCTGCATAAAGGGCAGCTCCGATCATACCAAACGACAAGCTGTTTCATGCGCCGGAGAGACTGCTGAGAAACTTTGCCGTGTCGCTCTTGATCTCCGCCTGGCGAGCGTCGCTGAACTTGTCCCAAGTTCGCACCATTTGTGCCATCCTCGGGTTCTCTTTGAGCCGCTCTCGGTGGCGGGCGATGAAATCCCAGTAGAGGTAGTTAAATGGGCACGCCTTTGGTCCAGCTTTCGCCTTCACATTATAGGCGCAGTCGCCGCAATAGTCGGACATGCGGTCTATATATGCGCCGCTCGCCGCATAGGGCTTGGAAGCAAGCAGGCCGCCGTCTGCAAACTGGCTCATACCAATCGTGTTGGGCAGCTCGACCCATTCATAGGCATCTGCATAAACCGCCAGATACCATTCATGCAGTTCGTGCGGATTAACCCCAGCAAGCAGCGCGAAATTCCCTGTGACCATCAGCCGTTGGATATGATGGGCATAAGCTTCCTGCCGGGTCTGCTTGATGCAGGCGCGGAGGCAGGCCATGGGCGTATCGGCGTTCCAGTAAAATGCGGGCAATCGACGGCGGGCTTCCAGCGCATTGCTGCCGTCATACCCGGGCATGCGCCACCAATAAATGCCACGAATGAATTCGCGCCAACCGATGATCTGGCGGATGAAGCCTTCTGCGCTGTTGAGCGGCACCCGCCCTGCGCGCCATTCTGCCTCGACCGCACGGCAAACAGCAAGCGGATCCAGCAAGCCAACATTGACATAGGTTGATATGACTGAATGGCACAAGAACTTTTGGTCGCGCAGCATCGCGTCCTGATAGGCGCCAAAATCCGCCAGACCCACTTGCAGGAAATGAGCAAACGCCGCCTCTGCATCTGCCCGGGTAGTGGCGAACCAGAATGGCTCAAGATCGCCGAAGTGGTTGGAAAAGCGTTTGGCGACCAGATCCATCACTTCACGGGTGATGATGTCGGGCGAAAAGCGCAGCGGCTCGGGCATATTCTGGCCGCTTGTTGCCGGCTTGCGGTTATCCGCATCGAAATTCCATCGGCCACCGACAGGCTGCTCGCCGTCCATCAACAGACCGGTCTTGCGCCGCATCAGCCTATAGAAATGCTCCATGCGGACGCTTTTGCGTTCCTGTGCCCATCGGGCAAAGCCGCGGTGGTCGACAGCAAAGCGATCGTCGGGCAGCACCTTCGTCGCGCTCCAACCCCGCATCGCCTGCATCAATCGCCATTCACCGGGCTCCGTGACCAGCGTTTCCAGCAGCTCGTTTCGCGCCAACGCGCGCTTCACTTCACCTCTCAGCGTCCCGCTGTTCTCAGGATCATCGAGCTGTACATAATCTACCTGCCAGCCCATCTGCCGCAGTTCCTCGGCAAAATGGCGCATGGCAGAAAAGACGAAGGCCAGCTTTTTCTGATGGTGCCTGACATAGCTTGCCTCAGCCATCACTTCCGCCATGAGCACCACATCGCGGGCCCGATCGCCTGCGCGAATGGCCGCGACGTTCGGCGTTAACTGATCACCTAAAACAAGGATGAGGCGCGGTTGCATCTCGGCGCCTTCTAAATGTGGCTGCCTCATTGCCCAACCTGTCTTGTAGGGCAGCTTTCCCGCCCGAGATGGTCCGACGGATCCGAATGGTTTTCAACCGGACATGTCGTTTGATGCATGTCCGCATTTCGAAGCTCATCCCAAAAGCGGACAGTCTGCTAACCACCCCAAAGGCGGCATTGCGGCTTGACGAATTTCATCCTGAAAGCAGACTCCATTGACGTTGCGGCTATATGGGGAAGTTACCGACCGATTTTCTTTTCGCTAGCTCCCGCTTCCCGCGCTTAAATTGTTGACGGATGAAAGTAGCCGCGCGGAGTGAGCGAACTGACACCTATGACAGCCAAGGCCGTTGCCAAGATCAAGGTAAGATAGGCCTTGCGATGACCTCCTGGAAATTCGAGGCTGGGGGGGTGATATAGAGATAGTCACTGCCCGTCATAATGCCCCAATGCCTAATAGACAGCCAATTAAATATCGTGCCAATTTGGGCCAATCATTTGGCTCCACATTGACTCATATCGATTGTTTTCCCAGACTATGTAAAATAATCTTATAGTGATTGGGGGCAATCATGAAAAATATTTTTCTTTTTAGTTTGAACGCGATGGGACTCATCATCTCCTCTTCTGCGACCGGACAAACGAACCAGCCGCCAACATTGATAGCTCAAGTCGCTCAGCCGAACCAGATAGTGTTGCCAGCGAACACCGAAATTTCTCTGATCGTAAACAATGAAATCACGAGCAAAAAGAGCCGCGAAGGAGAGACTTTTTCTCTCACTGTGGCCCAAAACGTGATGCTCAGCGGATATGTAATAATTCCAAAGGGAGCCCGCGCGACGGGCGAAATAACTTGGATCACTCACAAGGGTGCCTTTGGAAAATCGGGCAAAATGGATATCGAACTGCGCCATATCGACGTCGGTGGTATGAGGGTGCCAATTGAAGGAAAATATCGCCAGGAGGGCGAGGGCAACACCGTCGCAACAGTAGGCGCAGTAGTTGCTGTTGGCATTTTTGGCGCACTTGTGACTGGTCGAACCGCCGTAATCCCTAGTGGTCGCGAATTGATTGCCCACACAAAAGAAGATTTGCCGGTCCAGCTGCCGGGCGCGCCTGTGACAATGGCAGCGGCACCTGTTTACAACTCTCCAATGCCAACGGCTGTAGCGCCTGTCGCCTACTCAGCGACTTCCGTTACAGCCATCGCTCCGTCTGCTTCATATGGGGACGAAATAGCCTTGATACCGGCCAAGACCGCCTCAGGTTATTGCATCCGAGCCGCTGCGGACTATCGCGGCACCGGATCGAAATCGCGTCCAACAGTCACGAGTGCAATGCCGCGCTGTTGAGTATGCTTAATCGGCCTTCCTTGTTGTGCTCATTTGGGCCAAAAAGAAACAATGAGAAACAAAGGTCGCAAGGCACCCCCGCCATCAGTCAAGACACTAGGCCCTGCCGCAGAGCAGCGAGTTCTGGACGGAGAGCCATGGCTGCAGGTGTGGTCCTATCAACTGGCAATTTCGTTCCCGACCTTATCCCGAAAGTCGAAAATTCCGCTCGCGCGACTGCTTCAAATCGAGCGGGCAACTGACATGCCCGCACAAGAGGAACCGGAGGCCATTGCGGCAGCCCTTGGCACGACTGCAGAGGCAATCATCGCGGTTCAGGATTAAGCGAGTGACGAACATCTCCGGCGCTGTGCCGAATTACTTGAATCCGGCAAAAAGATTTCGCGACAAAATAGGGCGAAAATGAAAACTGAGGTAAATCCGAAACAATTTCGGATATACCGCCGAGCGATATGCTTTGGCATACCTCTCGCACACATGATCATTCGCACAATTTGCAGACTTATGTTTGAATTATCGAATGTCAGAGATAAGGCTGTGCCCAGGCACCGATGGGAGCGATTTTCCGATGGATGATAGCGAACACTTTGTAGACTTTTACAAGGTTTTGCAGGTCAAACCAAATTGCGACACGAAGGTGCTTGAAGCTTCCTATCGTCGGCTGGCAAAGATGTACCACCCCGACCATATCGACACGGCGGACGCCCAAAGATTCAATGACGTCGTTGAGGCCTACAGGGCCCTCAGAACTCCGGCTGAGCGCGATAAGTATAATATCCTTTACTCAAAAAGAACGGGTTTCAAGTTTCCCTCAAAAGATGACCTAAATCTCGATGAAGCATTGGCAATCTCTGATGCAGATGCACATGCCAGGATTCTTCTCCATCTCTATAAGAGAAGGCGGGAGCATGCCCAGGATGCTGGTGTTGGCCGATATTTCGTCCAGGTGATGTTGAACTGCTCAGATGAGCACTTTGAGTTTCATATTTGGTATCTCAAGTCGAAGGGTTTCATCGAGATCACCGAACAAGGAACCTTGGCAATCACCATTGAGGGCGTCGATCACGTAATTTCTATGTCCCAAACCTCAGTGGTCGAAAAGCTTCGAATTACGCAATCGGGCGATCCCCTGTAGACCATACCATTGGCGTCCAGCAGGGCGGTTGGGAAGCCTGCCTTGTTCTCATTAGGAAACGGCTGCTTCTCGCGCTTAAATGTTACCTAAAAGTCACCTTTCGGTTTTAGGAAACATTCAAAGTGACGGAGTTTGGCGCGCCCGACAGGATTCGAACCTGTGGCCCCAAGCTTAGAAGGCTCGTGCTCTATCCAGCTGAGCTACGGGCGCGCTGATTGCCCCATAGTGTGGATTGCGCGGGAGGGAAACCGCGTTAAGCTAAGCAGCTTATGAGCGAAAAAGAACTTTCTGCCGTTGAGGCCTCTTCGATAAGGCAATTCAGGGCCTTCGATGTGGTGATGGCTGCATTCGTGGCAATCCTGCTGCTTTCAAACCTGATTGGCGCCGCCAAACTCTCGACGTTAGGCGGCTTCACCTTCGGAGCAGGCATCTTATTCTTCCCGATCGGGTACGTGATCGGTGACGTGCTCACCGAAGTCTACGGCTATGCCCATGCCCGGCGGTGCATATGGGTGGGGTTTGCAGCGCTCATTTTCATGGCATTCATGAGCTGGGTTGTCGTCAGTTTGCCCCCTGCCGCTGGATGGACCGGGCAGGAAGCCTATGAAAGTGTGTTCGGTCAGGTGCCTCGCATTGTGTTGGCCTCCATCGTTGCCTTTTGGGCCGGAGAGTTCGTGAACTCTTTTGTTTTAGCGCGCATGAAAATCATGACCGCCGGCAAATATCTCTGGACCCGGACCATCGGGTCGACGGTTTTTGGCCAGGCTGTCGATAGCCTGATTTTTTACCCACTTGCCTTTTATGGGGTGTGGAGCACGAACCAGGTGTTGACCGTAATGCTTACAAACTGGGCCCTCAAGGTCAGCTGGGAGGCGGTGCTTACGCCAGTGACCTATATGGTCGTCGGTTGGCTCAAGCGTCATGAAGGTGTGGACATATTCGATCGGCACACGGATTTTACACCGTTCAAGACCGCGGTCTAGCATTCGACTCAAATGAAAAAGGCTGCCGGACCCTTCGGTCCGGCAACCCTTGACATGGTCAGCGATCGGAGACGTTCCGATGCGCGGGAGACCATGGGCAGCCAATTGTGTTAGGCGCGCATCTCCCGAACGAACATATCCGACCTCTGTGCTGAACCATGAGACATCGGATCACCTCCTTTCGCGCTAGTTGAAGAGCCATGTGACGTCTCCGCCACGCGCTGGATGATGAGTCAAAGTGACTGCGCGATCAAGGCTTGATTTAATTTATTTTGGCGTCAGATTTGGACGGTTGCGAGGCAGCTGCGGCAGCCGGAGCGCGTCGCGATCTGCATTCCTCGACCACGCGCGCGAATTCGGGCCAGGACGGAATGACGAGCTCCTCTGTTCCGACGATTGAGACAAGCATGCGTCCTCTGCTGAAGGCCAGCGAATCCAGGTGAGGATCATCGGCAGATGTTTGCGACACGATAGTGGCAGGTGTCTTGTTGCTATTGATCGCAGGATAGCTCTTTGACGTGTCTGTTGATGCCAGCATCATTGTTGCGGTCATCAGCTCCGGGAGCGATCCCGCTCTGGCAAACTTTACTATTCCGGTTGCACCGACGCAGGCCGAGCTAAATTCCGGCTCCATGCCTGGAGGTCCGAAACGGGCTGAGATCCCGGCGGTATCCTGAACCAAAGTCCAGACCCCTTTCGAAAAGGAACGATCCTTCCAATCAAGTGCGATCGGGCGAGGGGGGAGGGGGGCAGGCTTTGGCGCAATCGTTGGTTGCGGTCGCGGAGCGACGGGTCGGGGGATAGTCGCGCAGCCCGAAAGACAAAGGCTTGCAGCGAGTATGAGCGAACGGCGCATGATCAACCCATAGTCTCGGGATTGGGTTGCGCAACCGGCGAATGGCCCTTGTCGCTTTCGCATGCCCCAATCATAAGGCAGGTCGAAAGGGAGGGTGCATGGCAGCTGGCATTGATCGTTCGCGCTTGAAGGCCATCATTGGCGGGTCGGCAGGTAATCTGGTCGAATGGTATGATTGGTATGCCTATTCGGTCCTTTCGATCTATTTTGCGCCGGTGTTCTTCCCTGATGGCGATCCGACTGCGCAACTGCTTAACACAGCGGCGATTTTTGCGGTGGGATTCCTGATGCGGCCGATTGGTGCCTGGATCATGGGCATCTATGCGGATCGTCATGGGCGGAAGTCCGGCTTGGCGCTTTCGGTTGGGCTGATGTGTGCAGGGTCTATCCTGATTGCGGTAACACCCGGATTTGCAACCATAGGCGTTGCAGCGCCTTTGCTCCTCGTGGTTGCAAGGATGTTGCAAGGTTTGTCCGTGGGTGGCGAATATGGCGCAAGCGCAACCTATCTCTCCGAAATGGCGACCCGCTCAGCGCGCGGCTTTTGGTCAAGCTTTCAGTATGTGACGTTGATTGCTGGCCAACTGGCGGCACTCATGACCGTCCTTCTGCTCCAGTTACTTCTGAGCGAGGCAGCGCTTGACAGCTGGGGATGGCGCATACCGTTCGTGATTGGTGCGGTGCTGGCTCTTGTGGTTTACATCCTGCGAAGCCGCCTCGCCGAGACGGAATCGTTCAAGTCGCAATCCCACGACCGCCCGGTTTCAAATGCGCGCAATCTTTGGCGGCATCATCCGCGTGAGTTCGTTTTGGTCGCAATGATTACTGCTGGCGGAAGCATGAGTTTCTACGCCTACACAACTTACATGCAGAAATTTCTCGTCAACACGAGCGGCTTTGACAAGCAGACCGCGACTGCCGTGATGACTGCTGCACTTGTGGTGTTCATGGCCATGCAGCCGCTTTGGGGCATTGCTTCGGATCGGGTGGGTCGAAAGCCGCTCCTGCTGCTTTTCGGATTTGCCGGAATGGCTGTAACCGTCCCGGTCTTTTCGGCTCTTGCGACCGTTACATCGCCCTTGCTTGCTCTGATCCTGATCCTGGTGCCACTTTCGCTGCTGGGTGCCTACACATCGATCAGCGCGCTCATCAAGGCGGAACTCTTCCCTGCGCATATCCGAACGCTTGGCGTGTCATTGCCTTACGCCATCGGGAACACCTTGTTTGGAGGGACAGCAGAATATGCTGCCCTTTGGTTCAAGCGCATTGGGGCGGAGTCGGGCTTTTACTGGTATTTGACGATCATCATCGGCGTCGCGCTGGTCGGGTTCATTCTTCTGCCTGACACGAAGCACACAAGTCTTATTGCTGAAGACTGATGGCAAAATCGCGTGTCGATCAGATTCTTGTTGAACGCGGCCTGGCTGAGAGCCGGGCGCGGGCACAAGCCCTGATCCTTGCCGGTCTCGTCTTTTCGGGTGAACGCAAGATCGAGAAGGCCGGGCAAGCACTCGATCTGGAGGCGCCTCTCGATGTGCGTGGACGGGATCATCCGTGGGTCTCGCGCGGCGGGATTAAACTGGCGCACGGGCTCGATCATTTTGGCTGGGACGTGACGGGAGCCGCAGCCATCGACGTCGGTAGCTCGACAGGGGGCTTCACAGACGTGCTGCTGACCCGCGGCGCATGCCGCGTCTATGCGGTCGACAGCGGCACCAATCAACTCGCCTGGAAATTGCGCCAGGACCCCCGCGTCATTGTCCTTGAAAAAACCAATGCGCGCCATTTGACCCCGGACATCATTCCCGAGCCGATAGATCTGATTGTATGTGATGCGAGTTTCATTGGCTTGGCCAAGGTCCTTGAACGACCCATGACATTCGCCAAGTCAGGAGCGCGGCTTTTGGCACTGATCAAACCGCAATTTGAAGCGGGCAGGGAAGAAGTGGGAAAGGGCGGCGTCGTTCGCGATCCTGCTGTCCATCTGCGTGTATGCCTCGAAGTCGAGCGCTGGCTCGCCGCTATGGGGTGGAGCAGTTTGGGCATTGAACAGAGCCCGATTACCGGGCCCGAAGGCAATGTCGAATTCCTGATCGCTGCCCAATTGGTCAGCTTGACGTAAACGGAAGCCGATGCCACTGGCGTCGCGTGTTTTTGCGCCCCCTCCTGCTGTTCACGCTGGTCATTGCGTCGCCGGCTCTCGCGCAACGCACCACCAATAATGTCGTCACGTCTTCTGACGATGCCTTCGGGCGCGCCGTCGGCAATGACAAGATCGGCATCTATACCACGGAGTCGGTCAGGGGCTTTAACCCGATTGAAGCTGGCAATGTGCGGATCGAAGGTCTCTACTTCGATCAGCAGTCAACACCATCAGTGCGGTTGGTGGACAGTTCTGCGGTCCGGGTTGGATATGCGACCAAGGGATATCCGTTTCCCGCTCCCACCGGCATTGCAGACCTGCTGATCGAGAAATACGAGGGCAAACGGGTCATCAGCATTGATGCCGAAGCTGAATCCTATCGAAATTTTTCGGGATCAATGCAGTTGAAGCTGCCGATCCAGGGAGAAAGGTTAGGCATCTCGGCGGGAATTGGGACACGGTTCGCCAGAGTCCCGCAAGGTCGGGACGGCAACTTCCTGAGTGCGGGGATCAATCTGGACTGGAGGCCCTATGACGGGGCCGAGATCGTTGTGTTTGCCAGCCGTTTTCACGTCACCAAAATGCGGACCTCTCCAACCTTTTTTCCAAGCGGCAGCTTTGCGCCACCGCATGTCAGCCGAAGGCGGTTTGTGGGGCAGCCGTGGGCGGACGGCAAATCAAATGGCATCACCAATGGCGGTTATGCGAAATTGCCCCTTGGGTCTTTCCGCCTGGAAGCGGGCGTGTTTCGCAGCATCAAGGATGATCCACTTGTGTTTGCAGACCTGGCGTTGGGCACCGGAAGCGACGGTTCCATTTCCAATCGTCTGATCATTGCCGACAAGGACAGTTATGCCGCTTCAACGTCGGGAGAGATACGGCTGACTTATGCGTGGGGCAGCGCCAGAGCTCGCCACCGGCTTCTGGCAGATGTTCGAGGCCGCACGCAGCGCCGCCTGTTTGGCGGTCAGCAAGCAATTGCGCTCGGGGCAAGCGTTGCCGATGTTCCGGATATTCGGCCGCAGCCGATTTTCGCGTTCGGTCCGGATGATCGATCGCATGTTCGGCAGTTCACTTTTGGCCTCGGCTACAATCTTGATGTCAAAGGTACAGGCACTCTCGGCCTTGCCGTCCAAAAGAGCAGCTATCGCAAGCAAACGCTCTTCGCGAACCCGACACTCCCGTCGCTGGTAAGTCGCGACAAGCCCTTGCTTTTCAGTGTCAATGGAACGCTTGAGCTTTTGCCGGGTCTCTCGGCCTATGGCGGCTTTGTGCGCGGCCTCGAAGAAAGTGCCATAGCCCCGGACGTTGCAAGCAACCGCAACGAAGCGCCGCCGGCGTTGCGGACGCGCCAGATGGATGCCGGGCTGCGCTATGCATTTTCGCCAAAACTCAGCATGATCATCGGCTTGTTCAATGTCAAAAAGCCCTATTTCAACCTCGATGCAACGAACCGCTTTCGGGAATTGGGAAGCGTAAGCAATCGGGGCGTCGAATTCTCGCTTGCCGGAACCGTCGTGCCAGGTGTCACCGCTGTGGCCGGCGCCTTGCTGCTTGACCCGCAAGTGAGCGGTGAAGCCGTAACCCTCGGCATCATCGGACCGCGCCCGGCCGGGTCAGTCGCCCGACGCGCCATTGCCAATCTTGACTGGAAACCTGTCGGCCAGGACGCCTGGTCTTTCGATCTCGCTTATGAATGCTTTTCCGGGGCGACCGGCGATCGGCTCAATACGTTTACCTCGCCTGCGCGGACCACATTCGGGCTGGGCGCTCGATATCGGTTCCGGATCGGCAACGCCAAGTTGCTTCTGCGCGGGCAGGTTGTGAACCTTTTCAACGATTACGGTTGGAAGGTGAGCAGCAGTGGTGGATTCACGTTTACGCTTCCGAGAAAAGCCGTCATCAATCTCGCCGCCGATTTTTGAAGTTTGATCGAACCGACGATAGCGTTCGTCGAATTAGGATTACATCCGTAGTCGACGAGGGTGATGGGAGCTTATGCACATACGTCTCTCCCTGCTCGCCTGCGTTTCGCTCTTCGCAATTGCGATGCCCGCCTTTGCTCAACGCACAGACAATAATGCGGTCGCATCCGCTGAAGATGCCTTTGGAAAGACTGTGGTGGGCGATGTCCAAATCGGGATCTACAATCCGGACGATGTGCGAGGCTTCTCTCCCGTTTCCGCAGGCAATCTGCGCCTCGAAGGTTTATATTTCGACCAGCAATCGAACATCACGGATAGGCTGATTGAGGGGTCGACAGTGCATGTCGGAATTTCCGCCCAAGGCTATCCATTTCCTGCCCCTACTGGAATTGCTGACTATTCCTTGCGCAAGCCGGGCGATAAGTTCGTAACTTCGATCGGCCTCAATTACGGTCCGTGGTATGGCAAATCGGCTGAAGTCGACTTGCAGATTCCACTCCAGGGTGATCGTTTGGGCTTGATCGCAGGCGCTGGGCTCTACCGGGAGGGCAATCCTTGGGGCGGTTCTCCGCACACCGAGTCATATGCCGTTTCGCTTCGGTATGCACCGATCCCGCAATTCAGCATTCAGCCTTTCTGGAGCCAGATCAATTTCCGCAACGATGAAAGTCAGCCGCTCATCTTTACGAGTGGCAATTTCCTGCCGACGCGCATCCCTCGTAATCGGTTTCTTGGCCAGAAATGGGCGGATTCTCAGGCGAGGTTGAATACGATTGGCGTCGTTTCGCAGGGCAAGGCAGCCGGATTTGATCTTGCCGTCGGCATATTTCGTTCGACTTTTTCCGGCGCCATGGACCACACAGATCTGCTGTTCAATGTCGATCCTTCAGGAGCAGCCGGCGACCGCGTCGTCATTGCAGACAAGGGCAATTTCTTTGGCTCGACGTCGGGAGAATTCAAGCTCTCGCGCAATTTTATAGAGGGACCGCGACGCCATACGATCCACGCGACCATTCGCGGACGTTCGCTTTCCCGCCGTTACGGCGGCTCTGACATAATCGATCTTGGGCCGAGCAGCACGCTGGTGCCAGATTTCCGTGCAGCGCCAATCGAAGCCTTCGGTGCCAAGACCCGCGATCATGTCAAGCAGACGACGTTCGGTCTCGGTTATGAAATGCGATGGCGCGACGTTGGGGAATTGAACCTGGGTCTCCAGAAGACCAACTATTCCAAACAGGTTGATGATCCTGCCAGCGTGATTCCCGAAACGAAGGATTCGCCCTATTTGTTCAGTGCCACAGCAGCCGTGCACATCGTCAAGAATATTGCCCTCTACGCCGGGTATACCCGCGGTCTTGAAGAAAGCGATGTCGCGCCGGCAAATGCCGTCAACCGCAATGAGGCACCACCAGCAATCCGGACCCAGCAAAAGGATTTCGGCCTGCGCTGGACGATCAGTCCCGGTGTCTCGGCGGTCCTTGGCTATTTCGACGTGCGAAAGCCTTATTACAACCTCGACACGGCATCGCGCTTTCGTCAGCTCGGCGACGTGCGAAAGCGTGGCCTTGAATTTTCCATTTCGGGCCAGATCGCGCCGGGTGTGAATCTCGTCGTCGGGTCCGTCTATCTTGATGCAAAGGTTTCCGGCGAGGAGGTTGATCTTGGGTTGATCGGCGAGAGGCCTGTGGGGACTTTCAAGCTTCACAATGTCGCAAATCTCAATTGGAACCTTCCCTGGCACAAGCCTCTCACGCTGACAGCGCGGTTCGAAAGCACGAGCAATCGCACTGCCAATGCCGCAAACACTTTGGTCATTCCAGCCCGCTCGGTCACCAGCCTTGGCGCGCGTTATCGGCTGACGGTTGGCAACAAGCCGATCCTTATCCGAGGAACAGTTGATAATATTTTCAACAAGTTCGGCTGGAATGCTGGCGGAAGCGGCTTTTTCGTGCCGAATGGATCGCGGCGCTACTCATTGACGCTGGCGACGGACCTTTGACCGCCCTATAGCTCAGTCTCCGTGAGTTGGGAGACACAGCGTGAGTGAGTTGGCGTCCAAAGGGCAATTGCGCATGTCGTTCCTGCGTTGGGCCTTGTTGACCGTCCCGGCGATTCTTTTCCTGGGTCTGTTTATGAGCCGCATCTCGAATAGCCGGTTCGGGAATCCCTGGTTCGATGCGCTCGCCAAACCGGACTGGTTTCCGCCAGGCTGGCTATTCGGCGCCGTGTGGTCGGCCCTTTACGTCCTCATTGGTCTGGCAGTCGCGCATATTCTGCACGCGCGCGGTGCGCAGGGCAGAAGGACCGCAATCGGCCTGTTCCTTGTGCAACTTGCCCTGAATCTCTCCTGGACGCCGGTCTTCTTTGTCGCCCACCAGGTAACAGCAGCGCTTTGGCTGATCATGCTGATCTTCGTTCTGGCTGTCGCGACGACCATCTCATTCAGTCGCATCCGAAAAGCTGCGGCTTGGCTTATGGTGCCCTACCTTGCCTGGCTGGCGTTTGCGACCGTACTTGCCTGGGAAATGGAACGATTGAATCCCGATGCAGAGCAACTGCAAGCGCCAGCAGCGAGCACGCAAATCGCGCTTTAGTGCCGGTGAACCCGTTTGAGCGGATAGCGTTCCCCGTCGAAGTTCTCGAACAGGCCGGGGATGGCCGGGTGATGGACTGGGCCGTCTTCCTCGTCACGAAGCAGGTTCTGCTGGCTCACATAGGCAACATAGCTGCTGTCTGCACCCTCGGCGAGCAAGTGATAAAACGGCTGGTCTCGCGCCGGGCGGACTTCCATCGGAATGGACTCATACCACTCTTCGCTATTTGCGAAAACGGGATCAATATCGAACACGACGCCGCGGAAATCGAAAATCCGGTGCCGCACAACATCGCCAATGCCGAAGCGCGCGTGAGCAACCGGAGGAGCGCTTGGCAGTTTCGCCTTGGGCTGGTGATCGAAAAAGGAGTTCATGTCCTCTTATTTAGTGCGTTGCGATTTAATGACAAGCTTAGCTTGGCAATAGGCTTCGCTTGAGTTAAGCGCCCGCATTCGTAAACGACCCGGGACTGTGCGCAACAGTCGCGATCAGCGGAGAGGTGGCTGAGTGGTCGAAAGCACCGCACTCGAAATGCGGCGTGCCCGCGAGGGTACCCAGGGTTCGAATCCCTGCCTCTCCGCCAGTTATCATTGATTTTATTATATTATTTGCAAATACTTGGCGATCATTCCCATAAACGCACCTAGATGGATCGAGTGCTTGGGCCATTTAGTCTTCACGAACAGCATCCCGAAAGCGGACTGAGCTTCTAAACTTCGCGAAAATTGCAATTAAGGTCTGGTTGCTGAATCGAGCCCAGTTTCCGGTTAGACTGCCAGCTCCAATCAGCCAAAGGGACCGACTGTCTGCTGGCTGCAACATACTAAGGGCCAGCATCAAGCGAGGGTGAACCCCTCATAGTTGCCATACGCCACCTGTTCGCAGCGTTTGCGATATTCAGGTCCACCACCGACATAGACCAATGTTCGGCGAACAACCGTGCCGTCGGGCTTGGTTGTCGTCTTGACCCACCAGGCATTGGCTTCGGCCATCAGGGTGCGGGAGAAATCGCGGTATATCATTTCGGTCCAGGCGTCTTCGGCTTCCTGCGTCGGTTCGGAGAAGCTGAAGCCGTTGGCGGTCATGTAGCAGAGCATCTGGGTCACCCATTCGGCCTGCAGGGCGCCGCAGACTCCGACATTGCAGAAGGCAGAACCATTGTGCGGGCCGACAAGAGTGAAGAAGTTCGGAAAGCCGCGCGCCTGCAGGCCAAGGTAGGTGGTCGGGCCATCGGCCCATGCGTCCTTCAAGGCAGTCCCGCCCTTACCCCTGATATCGATCCGGTCGAGCGAACCGGTAACAGCGTCGAAACCTGTCGCATAAATGATGACGTCGAGTTCATAAAGATTGTCCGTCGTACGGATGCCCTTGTCCGTCACCTCCACAATCGGCGCTTCGTGGATATCGACGAGGTGCACGCTGTCCTTGTTGTAGGCTTCGTAATAGTTGGTCTCCATCGGTACGCGCTTGGCACCGAAGGGATGATCTGTCGGGATCAGCTTGCTGGCGACTGCCTGGTTGCTGACCCGCTGGCGGATTTTCTTGGCGACGAAGTCAGCAAGGAACTGGTTGGACTCCCTGCTGAGCAGCAAGTCGCGAAATCCGCTCAGCCAAATGCCATAGCCGGGCTGGTTGTAGAGACCCTCGAAGAATGTCTCGCGCTCTGCTGCCGAAACGTCGGTCGCCTTGCGCGTGTCGCGATGATAGGGAAATGCCGTGTCCGTCACCTTCACATATTCAAGGATCGTCGGGTAGCGTTTGCGGATAAGGTCCATGTCGCTTTTGCTGAGCGGAGCATTGCCAAGCGGGGTGCACCAGTTGGGTGTGCGCTGGAAAACATAAAGCAGCTTCGCGGTCTCTGCTGCAATGGGGATGATCTGGACGCCGGTTGCGCCGGTACCGATGACGCCCACGCGTTTGCCGGTGAAGTCGATCGTCTTTGGTGTTCCGTCCGCTTCGGCTGGCCAGCGCGACGAATGGAATGACTCCCCCTTGAACGCGTCGATACCCTTGATGTCTGGCATCCGTGTCGCAGAAAGGGGGCCGGTCGCGGAAATCAGGAAGCGACATGTGACCGTTTCGCCACTGTCCAATGCGACCGACCAGAGATTGGCATCATCACGATAGTGTGCGGCGATCACGCGTGTCTTGAATTTGTAGAGTTTGCGCACATCCATCGCATCAGCGGCGCGATTGGCATAACGCAGCATTTCCGGCTGCGAGGCGAAGGATTCGCTCCAGTTCCAGTCGGGGATGATACCTTTCAGCGCGAAATAGCCATAGGCGTAGCTTTCGGTATCGAGTCGGCACCCCGGATATCTGTTCCAGAACCATGTTCCGCCAACATCGGCGCCCGCTTCGACGCCAAGGACACTCAGGCCCCGCTGCTCGAGCAAGTGCGTCTGATAGATGCCGGTTACCCCGGCCCCGATCACCACTGCGTCGAAATCGACCCTCTGTTCGCCTTCAATCACTGCTTTGGGCTCCTATTGCGCGGTCATCCCGGCATCGATGACGTGTTCCGCGCCCGAGATGTAGGAGGACTCGTCGGATGCGAGGAACAGGACAAGGTTCGACACTTCTTCGGGTTCCGCGATCCGGCCAAGCGGGATCATCGACAGGGCATCGCCGCCTTCCTCGTTGGTGGCTTCGACCATCATGGGCGTCATGATGAAGCCGGGGTGCACGGAGTTGGCGCGAATATTGTGTGGCCCATACTCGACCGCCGCGGCCTTGGTCATGCCGCGCACCGCAAACTTGCTGGCGACATAGGCGAGGCTGGGGAATCCATAATTGGCAACCAGGCCCGCAATGGAGGAGATGTTGACGATTGATCCCTTGCCGCGCCGCAACATGGAGGGGATGACGGCATGCATGCCGAGATAGACGGAGTGCTGGTTGACCGCGCAGACCTGCAGATAATCGGCTTCGCTGATGTCGGCGGTCTTGGCCATCGCGCCAAGGATCCCGGCATTGTTGACGAGGATTTCGACGGGGCCGAAGAACGCCTCCGCTTCCCGGATCACGCTATCCCAGTCGGCAGCCTTGGTCACATCATGCTGGACGAACTTCGCATTTGGCCCGAGATCTTTTGCCAAGGCCTCACCTTCCGCGATGCGCATGTCGGTGAGCAGCACCCTAGCGCCCTCGCGAACGAAGCGGCGTGCATGCGATTCACCCATTCCGCGTGATGCTCCGGTGATGATGGCGGTTTTTCCTTCAAGCTTTCCCATGATCGTCTCTCTTGTGACTTGAATTAATTGTGTTTGGGCTCTGGCCATCGTTCGCCTTGGCCGATAGGAATTGGGACATGAAGCAATCGAGCAACATCTCCCGGCGGCGGCAGATCGCGCTGCAGGAAGGCAGTGCCGACTATCTCGCCAAGCGGGCGGAACTGGTCGAAATCGCTGGGCGGCAGTTCAAGACCAATGGGTTCAAGGCGACGACACTGGCGGAGATCGGACACAAGGCCGGCCTCGACCGGGCGACCGTCTATTATTATTTCGGGAGCAAGGAGGAGTTGTTCCGCGAATGTGTCCGGCTCGGCGTTGATACCAATATCGCCGAATGCGAGCGCATTTTCGCCGACAAGGCCGTGCCCGCAAGGGACCGGCTCCGCGCTGTCATCCAGCAGCTCATGGCGGCCTATGATCATTACTACCCGCATATGTACGTCTACATCCAGGAAGAGATGAGCCGGATCACCGGAGAAAAAAGCACTTGGGCGCAGCGGATCGTCAGCCAGACCCGAACCTTCGAGAGAATTGTCCTGAGCCTTGTCAGCGAAATGATCGACAGTGGCGAACTCAGGAAAGACATTCCCGTGTCCGTCGCTGCCAACGCCATTTTCGGCATGCTCAACTGGACCCATCGCTGGTATCAGCCTGGAGGTCCTCACCCTGCAGTGCAGGTCTCTGCCGCGTTCGCCGACATCTTTTTTGACGGCATGAAGGCGCATTAGCTGGCGCTCAATTCGGCGAGCCGAGCCCTCAGCGCACGCTTGTTGACCTTGGTGGCAGACATCGGCCACTCGGCTTCCGTGACGATGTAGACAGCCCGCGGCACCTTGTAGCTTGCAATCTGTCCTGTGCAGAAGTCGATCAATTCCTGCGGCGATGCGGAATGGCCAGGGCGCAGCTCGACAAATGCGACAGGCACCTCGGACAGGCGATCATCAGGCCTGCCGACAACCTCGGCGATCTTGACGGCCGAGTGCCGGCAAAGATAGGCCTCGACTTCGATCGCCGCGACGTTCTCGCCGCCCACTTTGAGCATGTCCTTGGCCCGCCCGTTGAAGGTGAGGCGGCCATCCGGACTTTGTGCGTAGAGATCGCCAGTGTGCAGCCAACCGCCTTCATCGAGCGCCTCGGCCGTTTTCTCCGGAGCGCGATAGTAGCCGCTCATGACACAATAGCCGCGCACCAGAATTTCGCCGACGCTGTCCGGGGGAAGGGGGGCGCCGGTCTCCGGATCGACGATCCGCACTTCGATACCGGGGACTGCCATGCCTTGGCTCGTGGCGCGTTGTTCGTTGGTTTCGTCAGGCCCGCACAGGGCAAAGATGCCGGCAGTTTCGGTCATGCCGCAGGCCTGCATGAATTCGACTTTGGGGAACAGGCGCTGCACGCGCTCCACAAGCGGCTGCGGCGCAATCAACAGTGCCTTTCGCAGCGTTGCCAGCCGTTCGGGGCGGAAATCCGGATGGTCGAGCAAAGGTTGCAGGATTGCCGGGAACCAGGGCCATGCTGCCGTGACACGTTCGCGTTCCATAAGATCAAGCGCGCGACCAGCATCGAAGACGACGTCCGTGATGTAGGTTCCGCCCGTGCCGATGGAACCAAGAAATGGCGCGAAGGAACCGATGTGGAAAAGCGGACCGCCACCCCAGGTGACGTCGTGATCGGTGCTCCGGAAACGTTTGTCCGCGCGCTCGACCGGACCGCGCGTCAGCGCCTCGTGCGCGAGCATGCATCCCTTGGGATTAGCTGTCGTACCGGACGTATAGATGATGATTGCGATATCGCGAAGTCGGGTCCGTCTCCGCGCTTCATCGACACGCTCCCCCGGAACCGAGGCAGCAATCTGCGTGAACGCGGCCCGGTGCATGAAGCCTCTTGGTGCATCTCCTTCCAGCAGGACGACGCGGCGCAATTTCGGCGCTTCGGGAAGATCGAGCGGACCTTCGACGCTGGCGGTCGCAAGCGACGGCAGGGCCCCCAGCAGGCTCTCGCGAAAGTCGACGAAGCGCGTGTCAGCGGCGGTTGTCAGGATCAAGGCGAGGTCGGCATTTTCGATAATGAACCCCAACTCTGTGCTCTTGTGTCGCGCATTGAGGGGGACGGCCACGCAGTTGGCCAGCGTGGCCCCGAAAATCGAAGCGACCAGTTCGCGGCTGTTGTTGGCCAGGATGCCAATGTGCGAGCGCGGCGCAATGCCCAGGCCGATGATGCCGCGCGCCACATCGACGGCGGCGTCCCTCAGTTCGGAATAGGTCAGGGAAAATTCGGGCAGAACCAGCGCCTTTCGGTCCGGATATCGCGCCGCGCTGCGGATCAGCAGATCCGCCACAGTGCAGACTTCCGACCAGTCGTTGAACATCGCTCCATTCTCTCCTGACACGATAGTTGCTGCGCATTTCACTATGATGCAAAGCAAATCGATTCCGTCAACGGTTATGTTGACGATTTATCGTTAGCATCGATTTTCGCATTGACAAGGGGGCTTGCAGCTACCTATCAACGTGTGTGTTGATAAATCGGATTTGAGGATTCCAAAGGCCATGAAGTTTCATCTCATGCAAACGGGTGTCGTGGGCAGGCGCCATGAGATCGAGGCCGGCATGGCCGGTCAGCGCAAGGATCTCTACCAGCGGTTTCTCGAAGAGGTGAAAGGCTATGTCCAGCTTGCTGATGAGCTGGGCTTCTATGGCTATTGCCAACCGGAACATCACCTCCAGATCGAAGGATTCGAAGTCAACAATCACCCTGGCATGTTCAGCCTTTTTGTCGGCCAGCACAGCAAGCGGCTGAAGGCCGGGATCATGGGCTATACGATGACGACGCATAATCCCGTGCGTGTGGCAGAAGAAATCGCGACTCTGGATCATATGTTGCAGGGGCGGCTCTATTGCGGCTTCACGCGCGGCTATCACGCCCGCTGGGTCGATGCTTACGCAATCAAGGAAGGCGTCGGTGCAACCACGCCGGACAATGTCAAGGCGCGCGATCAACAGGACGCCCGTAACCGTTCCCTCTTTGAGGAGGGTGTTAGGGTGGTCAAAAAGGCCTGGACCAACGATGTCTTCGATCACAAGGGCGACAACTGGCAGTTCCCGCCCGAAGGCGGATCGGGCGGTCACCCGGCCTATGCCAAGTTCGGCAAAGGGCAGGATGCCGATGGCGTGGTCCGCCAGATCGGTATTGCGCCGCGATGCTATCAGGATCCGCATCCGCCGATCTATGGCGGTTTTGCTGCGTCCGGGCGAACGATCGATTTCTGGGCCGAAGAGGGTGGCAAGCTGATCGTGCTTTCGGACAATCTCGATTTCTGCGAGTCGCTCAACAACCGCTACATCGCCTCGGCCGCAAAGGTCGGGCGTGAAGTTACCAATACGCAGGCATCGGCCTGGGGCGGCTTCCTGATGCTCACGGACAGCAAGGAGCGTGCGGCGCAACTCATGGAAGAGCATATGTGGTTCTGGGATGAATGGTTCATCCCGATGGGTCAGCGCCCGCCCAACGTCTTGATCGGCACGGCTGACGAGATTGCCGACCGCATTGGCGAGGCGCATGACCGGTTGGGCTTTGATGAGCTTTTCCTGATGTTTGGTCAGGGCCACCTTGAGCCCAACGAGAACAAGGACGAGCTCGAGAACTTCATTGCGAAGGTTGCGCCAAGATTTTCAAGCAAGGACGAAAACGGCATCTTCGTCTGATCGATAATGAGAACATTCTAAGGTCGCCAAAGCCGAATCTATAGGAGAGCAGCATGAGTCAGGTTGGCATGCAGTGCGGCATTTTCATGACGCCATACAATCCGCCGAGCCGCACGCCACGGCAGGTTTTCGACTGGGCGCTGAATATTGCGAGAATAGCGGACGAAGCTGGCTACACCGATTTCATGATCGGCGAGCATTACACTCTTGGCTGGGAAAACATTCCCATGCCCGAGGCAATCATTGCGGCCTGTGCCCAGACCACCAAACAGATCCGCTTCGCACCCATGGCGCACCTCTTGCCCTATCATGACCCGGCAACGCTTGCGATCCGGATCGGCTGGCTGAGCCAGGTGATGGAAGGCCGCTATTTCCTGGGCGTCGCGCCGGGCGGGCACCACACTGATGCCATCCTCCACGGATTCGACAACATCTTCGAATTGCCGCCGCGTCAGCTAGAAGCACTTGCGCTGATGGAGCGCGTCTGGGAACGCAAGCCATTCATCGAGAAAGGCAAATATTTCCAAGCGGGCTTTCCCGGCAAGGAAACCATGCCCGAATATGATGTCATCATTGCCGACAACAGTCCTTACGGCGGAAGGGACAAGCTGGAGATCGCTGTTACTGCGCTGTCCATGGTGTCCAAGTCGATGGTCTTCGCAGGGGAAAGGGACTATAGCCCGATTTCCTTTTTTGGCGGCACGCCACAGATGAATGCCCACTGGGACACTTGGTCGGAAGCCAATGCGAATGCCGGATTCACGCCGGATCGCAAACGATACAGAGTGTGTCGCGACGTTTTCATTGCCGACACCGACGCCGAAGCAAAACGACTGTTCCTCAAAAGCGGGATGGCTCAGACATGGGCGAAATATCTGAAGGAAATTTATGTGAAGTTCGGCCTTTTTGACGGGATCATCCACGACTCCGGCAAGAATGTTACGCCTGCAAGCATTGACGAGGATTTTCTGGCCGAGCATGTCGTGCTGTGCGGTTCGCCCGAGACAGTTATCGAAAAGCTGGAGAAGCTCGCAGACGCGTGCGGCGGTTGGGGGCAGATCGTTGCCAACCAGCATGACAGTCTCGACGATCCCAAACCTTGGGAAGAATCGCTTCGGCGGCTTGCCATAGACGTCTGCCCGAAAGTGCGGATGCCCAATTGAACCCCTTATACGATCTTGCGCCGGAGAAATTGCCATGAGTACCGCCAAAGCCTGTGTTCTGGTCGAGCCGAACCGGATCGAAACCTGGGACGTGCCGATCTTCGATCCGCCTGCAGGCGGTGCGCTGGTTCGCATTGTTGCAGGCGGGGTATGCGGCAGCGATGTGCATATCATGACGGGTGAGGCGGGTATCATGCCGTTCCCGATCATCCTCGGTCATGAAGGCGTAGGACTGGTCGAAAAGCTGGGCCCGGGTGTCGAAACGGATTATGCCGGGGTTCCCGTGAAGACCGGCGATCTGGTCTACTGGGCCCCGATTGCGCTGTGCCACCGCTGCCATAGCTGCACCGTGCTTGAAGAAACTCCATGCGAGAATTCGCAATTCTTCGAACATGCGGAAAAGCCCAACTGGGCCAGCTATGCCGACTATGCGGTGCTGCCAAACGGCCTGGCGTTCTTTCGCGTCCCCGACGGAACGTCGACCGATGCAGTGATTGCGCTGGGCTGCGCCCTGCCAACAGTTCTGCGCGGGTTTGACCGATGCGGACAGGTGCGGGTGGGCGATACCGTGGTCGTGCAGGGAGCAGGGCCGGTTGGGCTGTCGGCAATCCTGGTTGCGAAGCTTGCCGGAGCCCGGGAAATCATTGCGGTCGACATGCACGAAAACCGTCTTGCGATGGCGAGGACGATGGGGGCAACTGCCACGGTTTCGCTCAAGGACAGTCCCGATGAGCGGCGTCGGCAGATTTATGATCGCGTGTCCTCGCATGGGCCCGATGTGGTTGTCGAGGCCGCCGGGGTGTTGCCGGCCTTCCCGGAAGGGGTCGATCTGACCGGCAATCATGGCCGCTACATCATCCTCGGTCTGTGGGGCGCGATCGGGACCCAGCCGATCAGTCCGCGCGACCTCTCGACGAAGAATCTGACCGTTGCGGGCGCAAGCTTCCCCAAGCCCAAACATTATCACGGCGCCCTCCAGCTCGCAGCACGGCTCGACGGCGAATATCCCTTGGCTGAGCTGGTGACGCACCGCTTCGGCATTGCCGGCGCGCTTGAGGCTCTTGAGGCAACGGCGAAAGGTGCCGTTATCAAGGCCATCATCGATCCCCAAATCACCTGATTGCAGGAGACTTCAACCATGACCGAAGCCGCCGTTACCGAAGACAGAAATCGCGTCGCCCGACCCGAGCATGTACCAGCGAGCCTTGAACGCGATATCGATATGTATGCGCTCGATGGGATCGAGGAAGGCTATCATGAAGCGTGGAAGGCGCTGCAAACGCCCGACATGCCCGAACTCGTCTGGACGCCGCGGACTGGCGGTCATTGGATCGCAACGCGCGGCAGTCTCGTCAAGGAAATCTACGAGAACCCCGATCGCTTCTCCAGCGAAGTCATCTTCCTGCCCAAGGAGGCTGGGGAAAAATATGCGATGGTCCCAACCCGGATGGATCCACCGGAGCATACGCCCTATCGCAAGATTCTCGATTCTGGCCTCAATCCGGCGCAAATTCGCAAGGTCGAAGCGGACGTTCGAGAGGCGGCTATTGCGTTGATCGAACCGATGGTCGCGCGTGGCGGATGCGACTTTGCGGCGGAATATGCCACCGTCTTCCCGGTCAAGGTCTTCATGGCCATGACCGATCTGCCAATGTCCGACGTGCCTATGCTGGCCAAGTTTGCAATGGACATGACCCGACCGTCCGGCAATTCACCCGAGGAAATGGCAGCGACGCTGGATGCCGCCAATCAGGGCTTTTTTGCCTATGTCGAACCGATCATCCGTGCGCGAACGGGCGGCAGCGGTACCGACCTCATCACGACAATGGTCAATGGCACGATCGACGGACAGCCGCTCGCACACGACAAGGCGCTGGGCATGATTTCGCTGCTGCTTCTGGGAGGGCTTGACACGGTCGTGAATTTCCTGAGCTTCGCGATGATCTATCTTGCCCGCCATCCGGAAAAGGTCGCCGAGATCCGCGATGACGAACTCAAATTGCGCCGCGGCGTCGAAGAGCTTTTCCGGCGTTTCCCGGTGGTATCCGAAGCCAGGATGGTCGCCAAGGACATGACCTATCGCGGAGTGGAGTTGAAATATGGCGATATGATCCTGCTGCCAACCGCGTTGCACGGGCTCGACGAGGCGGAAAACGACGACCCTCTGAATCTCGATTGGGAGCGCAAGACGATCAACCATGCCACATTCGGCGGCGGTCCCCACCGGTGCGTGGGGCTGCACCTGGCGCGGCTTGAGGCCACGGTCACGCTGCAGGAATGGATCAAGCGCATTCCGGAATTCAGCCTCGCACCCGGTGCACGGCCTGTCTACAACTCCGGAATTATTGCGTCAGTGCACAATGTGCCGCTGGTCTGGCCAACGGCCTAAACTTAGGCGAAGCCGCGATGCTCCGGCGCAGCGGCGGCAATGTCGAGCGTTTGATAGATCGCGGTCCTGCCGACGCCGAGCTTGATTGCGTTCTTGAGGTGCACCCGAAAGCCGGGGCGAAAGCGGTGACTGGGTGAGGCGTCGCAGGCGAGCGCGGCCAGTTCCTTGATCCAGGCTCGAACGGTCCCGCTGCGCCATGGAATTGCGCAATATTCGAAAAAGCCTGTGAACACCTCGGGCGAAAGCTGGAGCAAGGCCTCCAGGAACCCCGGGAGTTCGCTTGAAAATTCGGTCCAGAAGGGATCGTCGCCAACATGTTTGTCCCACAGCCGCTGCCGTTCCACATCGCGCGGGACATCGCGTGCGACGAGGCCCCGCTTCACGCCTTCTGCAAGCAACACAGCAGAGCTTGCCATGAGGCTGTGCACCCCAAGGCCCGAGGCCAGCGCAATGATTTCCTGGAGCTGAACCATGCTGGCGCCGGTATCCAGCGCGCGCCCTATTGCTTCGTCGATTGCTGCGCGATCGAGAGACGTCACCGATACCGCCGCGGCAAGGCCGATCAGGGCTGCGGCTTGCGCATCAAGCGGGCTTCCGTCGGGCAAGTTTTCTGTAAGCCGGTCGGTTTCCGCACGCAGGCTCGGTATGTCAATTGCGTCCATATTGATGCGTTTTCTACCCTTCTCGCGTTTCTGTCAACTTAAGCGTTGACTGAGAAAATTTTTTCCGCCAAGATCACAAAATGGGGAGGATGCCGTGGCCACGCTCGAAGAACGCATCAAGAAGCTGGAAGACCGGGCCGAGATTCAGGATCTCGTCGCGCGTTACTTCAAGGCGACAGATGACGACGACGAACGGGCGGTGGCCGACTGCTTTACGCAAGATGCCAAATTTGTCGCGACCGGCTTTGAGGGTGCATCGGGGCGCGATGCGATCATGGCCTTTCTGGCGGCGGCGCGATCCAACATGCGGCAGACGGTGCATACACCCCACTATGTGCATATTGCATTCAAGGGCGCGAACGAAGCGGATGGAGTCACAGTTGCGCACCTTGAAATCGGCATGGGTGACACGACGGTATACGCCGCCGTTCGCTACCTCGACAGCTTTTCGCGCGAAAGCGATCGCTGGAAGATTGCGTGCAGGGAAATGCGGGTTGTCCATGCGGGCAGTTGGGACGATGTCTCTCGCTCCTTGATCGACCCGGCCAATGTACGCTGGCCGGGCGCTAAGCCAACAACGTCAGATTTTCCAAGAAGAACACAATGAAGAGTAGTAATATTTTGAACCCAAACAGACATTTCTGCGACTGGATGGTCAACGATAATGTTGATAACAAAATGAATGGAGGATGAAATGAAGAACGACCGAATTCACGCAATGCGTCAGTCCCTCATTATTGGCACTGCCTTGGCTTTGGTGGCCTGCCTGCCGCAAGTCTCGTTTGCTCAGGCTGCCGCGGGTGAGGAAGATGCTTCTGCGGCTGGCGATATTATCGTTACTGCCCAGCGCAAGGAGGAAAAACTCTCCAAGGTGCCGGTTTCAGTGGTCGCCTTCAATGCTGAGACGCTCCAATCCAAGGTGATCAACAGCGAGCAGGACATGGGTATTCTGGTGCCTGGCCTTCAGGTCAAGAACGGTCAGACTTCGAACCAGCTGAGCTACTCCATGCGCGGACAGACGCTCGATCCGTTCTCCGGAACCTCGCCCGCCGTGGTGACCTATCTCAACGACGCACCCTACAATCCCTACAACACGGCCACCAGCCTGTTCGACTTGGCTTCTATCCAGGTTCTCAAGGGTCCGCAGGGCACGCTGTTTGGCCGAAATGCGACTGGCGGTGCAGTCCTTTACTCGACGCCAACACCGGGCAATGAAATTGGCGGAAACCTCGTCGTTCGCGCAGGCCAGCGCAGCCTTGTCCAGATACAAGGAGCGATCGACCTGCCGATTGTGAAAGATGTTCTTCTGGTTCGTGTAGCTGGCGATTATATCAAGGATGATGGCTACATCCGCAACGTCGCCACCGGAAATCCGCTGGGTGGCAAGGACAACATTTCTGGCCGAATAACAGTTCTGTTCAAACCAAGCGACACAATCAGGAACACCTTCGTCCTGCAATATTCGGATTTCAAGGGAACGGAGGGCGCTGGTAATCTTTATAACTACTATACATCGCCTCTTGCCAATCCTACCGGACAACAGTTCATCAACAACGGACTGACTTCGGTTCCGAATACGACCGGGCTTGTGCTGACATCCACGCTGGATACCGTTTACAATGTGTTTTCAGGCGCACTTTTCAATCGGTCCGGCAACAACCTTGGTGACAGTAATCTGACTCCGGGGCCTGCTTACGGACCCGGTCGCTTCCCTGGTGGCGTTGCAGGTTATGCCGCTTGGTCGCGTGCGAATCCTTACAAGACCTGGCTTCAGTTCGATCTGCCGCACAAGGCCACGGCCACGTTCCTTTCGAACACAACTGAATTCGATATATCCGACGCTGCGAAAGTGAAGAATATCTTCAGCTACATGGAGGGCAATTCACGAATTAGCGGCAATCTTGCCAATGCCCCATTCGGTGCTCTTTGGCTCTACAATAACCCGAACAACCTGTCCGGACTTTCAGGTACAGGTGGGCCCGGCGGGCAGACCTTCAAATCCAAGCAGTTTTCAGACGAGTTGCAGTTGCAGGGGAAGGCTGCGGACGACAAATTGGGTTACACCATCGGGGCATACTACTCGTCGCTTAAACACTTCGACATCATCCCGGTTTGCGTTGGCTGCGAAATCGATCCGACACTTGGAGCGGCAGGCGCATTCGGACTCCCGGCCGACATCGACTACACTTATAATACTAAAGATACCTCGACCGCCATCTATGCACAGCTTGATTACAAGTTGACTGATCGACTGACCGTTGCACTGGGTGGACGCTATACGTGGGAAAAGGTACGCTTGGCACAGGCACCGGGCAGCCTATTCACGATCCTCGGCATCACAACCGTTGGTCAGGAACAGCGACGGAATCTCTCCGCTCCTGCGTGGACATTCAACCTGCAATACCAGATCAGCGACAGCAACATGATCTATTTCTCGCAGCGCGGCAGCTTCCGCGCTGGGAACTTCAATGGCACGGTCAATCCCGGCAACGATGCGAATTTCTTCAAGAATGAGAAGGCCCATGATTTTGAACTTGGTTACAAGTTCAACGGCCGTCTTGGAACTATGCGGACGCAATTTAACCTTGCCGCGTATCATGTGATTGTCAAAGATGCGCAGCATGCAGTTTATGCGGTTGTTGGCGGAAATCCGGCGGGTTTCACACTCAATGTGCCGGAAGCAAAGACGACAGGCGTGGAAGTCGATGCTTCCATCGGTCTCACCGACTGGCTGACGTTGAGCATGAACGGCGCATACACTGATGCGCGATACTCGAAGGGTGCCGTGGATGTTTCTGCGCTCACCGGCGTTCCAGGATATGTTATCAACTTCAACTCATATCCTGATAGTCCGAAATGGGCTGGCAACTTTGCCGCTGATATAACCCTCCCAGTCTCGGAAAATGTCGGAAAAATAATCCTCCACGGCGATGTCTACACGCAGTCAAAGACCTTCTTCTCGAACAACAATGGCTCGGTCACGCCTGGCACTGAGCTGTCAGGATACACGATTACCAATGCGCGTTTGAGCTGGAACAACATTATGGGCGGCAAGTTTTCAGCAGCTGTCTACGTCAAGAACCTGTTCGACAAGCTGCACTATGTGTCGGGTTATGCGATGGGCGCAGCCGGTGGCTACAACACCGGCTACCCCGGAACGCCGCGCACTGTTGGCGGAGAAATTTCGGTGAAGTTCTAGCCTTATCTTGTAGCTCCGAGAGAGGGCAAAGCCATCCGGGGCAGTTCGACCTGTCCCGGATGCGCAATCGCCCTCCTAGCCCTTTTGCGAAGCACTAGCGATTGGATCTTTAATGCACGGTACAACCATGTCCCCAACTGAGCGACTTCTCGAGGAAAGGGCAATCGAACGGATTGTCCACGATTATGCCTATTATCTCGACATGAATCAGCCAGAAAAGATGACTGAGCTTTTCGTGGATGATTGCGAAGTGAGCTATGCGCCCAATTTCGGCGCGACCGGAATGGAGGCCTACAAGAAGACGCTAGATGGGATCGGCACGTTCTTTAAGGGGACATCACATCATGTCTCGGGCATCGTGTTCGACTGGGTCAGCGACACCGAGGTGAATGTGCGGGCCATTGTCTTGGCAATTCATCGCTATACGAAGGATCGCCCTGATGGTGTCCTCTATGGCCAGTATCATGATGTGGTAGTAAAACGGGACGGCAAGTGGAAATTCAAGACGCGCATTCTCAAGACCACGATGACGACCGACTATCACGTCAAGGCATCGAACCCCATCGGTCGCGCCGAATAGGCTTGCTCGATGAACTTTGAGCATATCCGCATCGATCATGGCGAGAGCATCGACTGGATTGTGCTCAACCGGCCAGATCGCGCAAATGCGATGTCGAACGCGATGCTCGATGAATTCTCGGTGGCGCTGGAACTGCTCAAGGACGAAGGCGCCCCGGTCGTCGGCATTCGTGGCGAAGGGAAGGGGTTTTGCTCAGGCTTCGATCTTGAGCAGGTCGGCAAGATGGGTGATGCGGCCGTCGATCCCGTGGCGGACAGGGCACGGCTGCAGCGCAACCTCGACCGCTGGATGGCGATCTGGGATCACCCCAAGCCGGTGATCGCGGCCGTGCACGGATATTGTCTGGCAGGTGCGACACAGATGTGCGTGTTTGCCGATATCACTGTGGTCGCTGACGATGCCCGTATCGGGGAGCCGACCATTCCAATCGGTGGCGGTTATCTGGCGCCGGTATGGTCGACATTGGTCGGCCCAAAGCGCGCCAAGGAACTGGCATTTGTTCCTGGCAATGCGATTGATGGCCCGACAGCAGTTGAGTGGGGATGGGCCAATCACTGCGTCCCGGCAGCGGACCTAATTGCGTCGGTTGAAGGCCTTGCCGCACGCATTGCCCTGACCCCGCCAGAAGTGCTCAGGATCAAGAAACTCTCCATCAATCGTGCTGCCGAAGCCCAGGGCTTCCGCCTGGCAACGGCCCATGTCGCCGATATGGACGCGCTGTTGCACCAGGCGCCCGCTGTCCAGGCCGTCAAGCGGCGCGGCGACGAAATCGGGCTGAAGGCGCTGATCGCCGAATATCGTTCGGCACCGACATCGCCGCTTAAACCCTACTCACGCGACAAAAGGGACTGACTCATGGCCGACGTTGAATTCACCAGGGATGGCAATATCGCCCGTGTCCATCTTAATCGGCCGCAGGGACTGAATGCCATTACCGGCGAAATGGATGATCTGTTGTTCAAGGCCTGGACCGAGATCAATAATGATCCCGAGATATGGTGTGCGATCGTGTCTGCCGAAGGGGAAAAGGCATTCTGCATCGGCGCCGATGTCTCGGAAGGCCCGGAACGTAAGGTCAGAATGGCTTTGGCCGGAGGGCTGACCGGGATCGGCGGGCCGCTTGTCGCGCTCAGAAAGCCCCTGATTGCAGCCGTTCAGGGCTTCTGCGTGGGTGGCGGGCTTGAGCTTGCAATGTGCGCGGATATCATCGTTTCGGCAGATACCGCGCAGTTCGGACTCCCCGAAACCCGCCATGGCATTATCGGGGAGTGCGGAGTGGTGCACAGGGCCATTCGCCAATTGCCGCACCATATCGCAATGGCCATGATCCTGACGGGCGAACGCATCGACGCCGCAACGGCAGCACAATATGGCCTGGTCAATGAGGTCGTGCCCTATCAGGCACTCGCCGACACTACGATGAAATGGGCAGGCAAGATCACCAAATGCGCTCCGCGGGCCAATTATGCAGCCAAGGCGGCGGCGCTTGGACGGCTTGGCTACCCGCTCGAAGTCGCCCTGATGAGTCGGTTCGAGGAGATCGAGCAATATGCGGAAAGCGACGATGTGCGCGAACGCAACGCTGCCTCTGCCGAGGGCCGCAAGCCCGTGTGGACCGGAAGGTGACGTTCGACGCCAGGCATTTCAGGCATGTGTTGGGCGGGTATCCGACGGGCGTCAGCGTCATCACGTCGAGCGACGGCATGAACCGACACGCGATGGTCGTCGGGACATTCACGTCCATTTCGCTCGACCCGCCCCTGATCGGTTTCTTTCCGGACAAATCGTCCAGCAGTTGGCCGAAGATCAATGCAATTGGCCGTTTTTGCGTGAACATTCTGGCCGCGGACCAGCTTGGACATTGTAATCGCTTCGCGAGCAAGGCCGCAGACAAGTTTGTTGACATCGCGCATGATGAAAGCCCGTCCGGTCTGCCTATATTGCCGGGCGTTGTAGCCTGGCTCGAATGCACTATCGCCAGCGTTCAGGCGATCGGCGATCACTGGTTTGTGGTCGGGGCCGTGGACGCGCTGGAAAGAACCAGTCAGGATTCGCCGTTGCTATTTTTCGGCGGAGCCTATCACCGTCTTCAGGAACTGGGCGCATGAGCGGCATCGCGTCAATTGAAGAGATCATTGAAGAGGCCCGCAATGGCCGACCCTACATTCTGGTCGACGCTGACGATCGGGAAAATGAGGGCGATATCATCGTCCCGGCACAATTTGCCACGCCTGAGCGCATCATGCTCATGGCGAAATATGCACGAGGGCTCATTTGTCTTGCGATCACGGAGGATCGCGCCAAGCAGCTGAAATTGCCGCCAATGACACAGGACAACCGCTCGGGTCACGGCACCGCCTTTACGGTTTCGATCGAGGCGCGTGAGGGCGTCACAACCGGAATTTCGGCCTATGATCGGGCGCGGACGATTTCCGTGGCGATCAATCCGCAATTCGGTCCTGCCGATATTGTGACGCCCGGCCACGTCTTTCCGCTTGTCGCGCGCGAGGGCGGCGTGCTGTTCCGCGCCGGGCATACCGAAGCGGCCGTTGACATCTCGCGGCTCGCCGGCCTGTTTCCTGCTGGCGTCATCTGCGAAGTGATGAACGAGGACGGGACAATGGCCCGCCTTCCCGATCTGCTTCCTTTCGCCGAAAAGCACGGCATGAAGATCGGCACGATCGCTGACCTTATCCAGTGGCGCAGGAAGTCTGAAAAGCTGGTTGAATGTGTGGCAACGGGTCCGTTCGACAGCCACTATGGAAGCGGGTTCATTCTCAAGGTCTATCGTGACCTGCTCGACCGCGGCGAACATGTCGCGCTGGTCCGCGGCGACATCCGCGCCGATTGCGATACGCTTGTCCGCGTCCACCAGTTTGACCTGACGGCTGATCTTTTGGGATATCGCAGCGCCCATCCCGATTATGTCGACACGGCCCTGAGGCAGCTTTCTGCGCACGAGGGGCCCGTCGCGGCAGTGTTTGTGCAGGATCCCGATCCGCACTCCATCTCGCGCCGGGTCATGGGCGGACGCCGCGACTATGCCAATCGGGCGAGCGAACGCGACTATGGTATCGGCGCCCAGATATTGAAGGACCTGGGCGTCGGCAAAATGACGCTGCTGACATCAAGCACGAGCAAGATGGCGGCGCTGGAGGGTTTTGGCCTTCAGCTCACCGGCCGTATTCCGATCCGGAAGGGAAGTGATGACTGACACAAATGCTCAAGCGAACAAGGCACTGGTTGCGGAGTTTTTCGAAACATTCTCGAGCGGCAATGTTCCGGCAATCATCGCAGCGATGGCTGACGACGGCACATGGTGGGTTTCGGGCAAGCTGGAGGGCATGTCCGGAACCTATACGGCTGCCGGGCTTGCGCCGTTGCTGCTGGGTGCCAATGCCGGATACAAGGCAGGAGCGCTGCGCATTACGCCGACCGGAATGATTGCCGAGGGGGACAAGGTCGCAGTCGAGGCACAGGGCTTTGCCGAAATGCTCGATGGCCGGGTCTATGACTGCCAATATCATTTCCTGATCACGATCCGGGGCGGAAAGATCGGTGATGTGAGGGAATATATGGATACACAGCACGCCAAGGACACATTCTTCGGCGGATAGGGCAGCGTTCCGTTACGGCGTGTATGGGGCTTCCATCGTCAGAACGATCTGGTCGATCGTGTCGTTGACGGCGACCTCGAAATTTTCCTCTGCGGAGTCGCTCGCGCGCAGATGGATGTTGAGAATGTTGAGGAACATGAAGCAGGCGGTGATCAGCCGGCGCTGTGCGGCAGGGTCGGGCAAATCCGGCATGCGCATCCGAAGCAAGTGCAGGATTTCGTCCAGATGCTGAGCACGGCGCTCGCCAAACTCGCCGAACCTCTTGCCCTGATAGCGCAGCAGGTACTGGTTGAGGAAAGCGGCGTAGGAATGGTCGCCGAATTCGTCGATCAATGCGATCTGGGGTAGAAAAATAGCTTCCACGATTGCGCGAGTTGTGTCGATCCGCCCGGTCTCGCGGGCGGCACGGAGCATTGCCGCGCGCGCGGCCTCCATTTGGTCCATGCGATAGTCGAACACCGCCTGAACAAGGGCCTCGCGTGTGCCGAAATGATATTGGACGGCGTGATGATTTCGTTGCCCTGAACGTGCCGCGATTTCCCTGAGCGAGGCTCCCTCGATGCCATCGCGCGCAAAGGCAATCTCCGCTGCCAGGATCAGGGCAGTCTTCGGGTCGCTGTCTGCAGACACTGCTGGATTCAAGGCAGGAATCGATATGCGGGTGTCCATTTAAGCCATTTGGCTTACACTGTGACGCCGGTCAATGATTCCCGTCAGGCTTTTGAGCAATTTATCAACGCCAATGTTGAAAAGAGTTGACGACAGGATGTGTGTGGCTCATCTCTAAGCCAGTTGGCTTAATAATGATTCGGCAGGAGAGTTTGATATGGCGATGGACACAGGACTCATTTTCCACCCCTATATGCGTCCGGGAAGGACGGCCCGTCAGACTTTCGAATGGGGCGTGCAAAGCTCGATTGCCTGCGACAAGATCGGGTTCACGACGATGATGATCTCGGAACACGCGTCGCAGATCTGGGAAAATATCCCGAACCCCGAACTGATCATGGCGGCGGCGGCGCTGCAGACGAAGAACATCAAGTTCGCTCCGATGGCGCACATTCTGCCCCATCACAATCCGACCAAGCTCGCCATGACCGTGGGCTGGCTTTCCCAGATTCTCGAGGGCCGTTATTTCATGGGTATCGGTGCAGGCGCCTATCCTCTGGCCTCCTATATGCACGGCATCAAGGAGGAGGATCAGAACACGGAGCACCTCAATGACATGGTCCGCGAATCTCTTTCCATCATGGAAAAGATATGGAAGCGCGAACCCTTCTTCTTCGAAGGCAAATACTGGAGTGCCGGTTTTCCCGAAGAGGAAGAGGCTGTGACCGAGGAAGATGAGCAGCACAAGCTGGCGAACTATTCGCCTTGGGGCGGCGCATTTCCCGAATTCGCCGTCACCGGCTTCAGCGCGAATTCGCCATCGATGCGGCTGGCTGGCGAACGCAATTTCAAACCTGTTTCAATCTACTCCGGTCTCGATGCGCTCAAGCGGCATTGGGAAATCTATTCGGAAGCCAACATCAAGGCGGGCTTCACGCCAGACCGGCAGCGCCATGCGGTCTCGCACACGATCTTTTGCGCCGACACTGATGCCGAGGCGAAACGTCGCGTGATGGAAGGGCCGATTGGCTATTGTTTCAACCGCTACCTTATCCCGATCTGGAAGCGCTTCGGCATGATGGATGGCTTCGCAAAAGATCACGGAATTGACGTTCTGGACGCGGACCTCGAGTTCCTTGTCGACAAGGTTTTCATTGTCGGATCACCAGACACCGTGGTGGAAAAGCTCAACGACCTGTTCGCGAAATGCGGAGGGTGGGGGACGCTCCAGATTGAATCGCACGACTATTACGATGATCCAGGCGAATGGTTCCATTCGCTTGAGCTTTGCGCAAAGGAGGTCGCACCCCGTGTGAGCTTGCCCGGAGTGAAAGCGGAGGCGCTCAGCATGGCCAGCTGAGCGGTGCGCGGTGATTGACGATCGATTTGGTTTGGCCCGCGCAACCTTGCCAGAGACAAGTTCATATCGGACTGACAGCACCGCCATTAAGTCTCTGATATCAGAGAGTGTCTCGAGGATCGGCTTAGAAGCCGCGCGGTTCTGCGCAGTTCTGGGGCGTGGACGGTGGCGGGAGAACAACCTCGCCTCCGTAATTGCCCCAAGTGTCCCGCCCGGGATGCCGCCATCAGGCACTGTCAGAGCAAATGCACCGCCGTTTTCCAAATTGGTTAGTCGGATTCCAAGACCCTCGTCATTCCATATTTTGGCCCTTTTTGTTCTATGAATGACTTAATGTAACAGTCGATCCAAACCACTTCGATCGGCTAAGACCTGAGGCTACGAACCAGATTCTGGTTGGTTTGACAGTGCCGTCTCAAATAATCTGACGACGAACATGCCAGGGAGTAAACGGATATGAAGGCGGGTCTGTTCGCAAGCTTGCTCGGCGTCTTCCTGATCTCCGTCAGTGCTCCCCCGTCAACGGCCAAGGCTGATTTCGGCGGTGCGGATCTGATCCTGACCGACGCCCAGGTCTATACGCTGCGCTGGGGCGAGCCCGCGCTCGAAGGCAAGCCTGCGCCCGATGCGCCCTACACAAACGGCAAGTGGCACCCCGATGCCGCAGCGGTGGCGATCCGCGGCGGAAAGATCGTCTATGTCGGCAGCGACAAGGGGGCGCTGGCGCTGCGCGGCAAGCGGACCCGGGTGATCGATCTCAACGGCGCGACCGTGATCCCCGGGCTGGTCGATTCCCATACCCATTTCATCGAACTGGGCGCCAAGCTGGAATCGGTCGACCTGACCCATGTCGCCACCGAAGCGCAGGCGGTTGCGTTGGTGGCCGAGCGGGCGAAGTCCGTCCCCAAGGGCGAATGGATCTTCGGTGCCGGGTGGGACGAGGGTGCCTGGGCTAACCGCTATCCGGACAAGCAGCAGTTGAGCGCAGCGGTGCCCGATCATCCGGTGGTGCTGCGCAGTCTGCACGGCTTTGCAATCTGGACCAACCAGGCCGCACTCGATGCCGGCAAGATCACCAAGGCCAGCCCAGTTCCGGTTGGGGGCGAGATGCGGCTGGGCACGGATGGCCAGCCCAATGGCCTGTTCCTGAACCGCGCGGCGGCGATGGTCGAAGCGGCGGTGCCGCCGGAGCCGCAGGCGGTTGTCGCGCGCCATGCGCTTAAGGGCCTGGGTCAGATGGCCACCGACGGCTATGTCACGGTCCACGAGGCCGGTGCGGGCAGCCAAGCGATGGCCGCACTCCAGCAGCTGGAGGACCAGCACCGCCTGCCGATCCGGGTCTATGCCATGCTCTCGCTGCGCGACCCGCCCTTGATGCGGCAGTGGATCGCCAGGGGGCCGGACCGGGACAGTGACAGCATGCTCGTCACGCGCGCGGTAAAGGCTTATTACGACGGCGCGCTGGGATCGCGCGGGGCGCGGCTGCTGGGCGACTATACCGACAAGCCCGGCCACCGCGGGATCAGCGGTGGCGGTTATGGCTTTGACCATGATTTGGCCAGAGAGGCGATGAAGGCCGGCTTCCAGCTAGGGATTCATGCCATCGGCGATGCGGGCAACCGCGAAGTGCTCGATTTCCTTGAGGCGGAGTTCAAGGCCGATCCCGACACCGCACGCAACCGCCATCGGATCGAACACGCCCAGGTCATCTCCCCAGAAGACCAGCCGCGCTTTGCCCGGCTGGGCGTGATTGCCTCAATGGAACCGCCTCACGCGGTGGAGGACAAGACCTGGGCCGAAGATCGCCTCGGCCCGCAGCGCATCCTTGGCGCCTATGCCTGGCGCACGTTGCGCCGTGACGGCGCGCGACTGACCTTCAATGCCGACAATCCGGGTTCCGACCACAGCATCTTCTATGGCCTCCATGCCGCGATCACCCGCCAGGACAAGCAGCTTCAGCCCCCCGGCGGATGGTATCCCGAGCAACGGCTGACGATCGAAGAAGCGATCCGGGCCTATACCAGCTGGGCGGCCTATGCCGCCTTCCGCGAAGACCAGACGGGGATCATTGCCATGGGCCGATGGGCTGATCTGACAGTCATGGATATTGATCCCTTCGCCCTTGCCGCGACCGCGCCGGAAAAAATCCTGGCCGGCAGGATCCTGGCGACCATCGTCAGCGGCAAGGTGGTTTATCAGCGATAGGCCGTTGGCGGGTGTTGTCAGGTAAACTTCTGCAGTCGGCACTGTCAAAGCGAATGCACCGGTTGGCAGGGAGACCGCATGAGAGGTAGGGCAGGGTTGCAAGCGGAGACGCTCAGCGGCCCTCGCTGAGCGGCAGAATCTTGTGGCTTAACGAGAGATCGAGTTAGCGGTGCTTACGGCAACCAGAGACGAGTTCGCATTCAGCTGACAGCACCGCCAGTTATTCCGTCAAATCAGAAAGCGCCTTGCAAACGGGCGAGTAACCCGCGCGCTTCCGCGCAGTTCTGCGGCGAGGAGGGGAACTGGAGAACGATCTCGCCTTCGTAATTGGTCCATTCTAGCGTCGCTTTCTCTGCCAGACAGGCCGGAAATCATCGTTTCGACAAGGCGCATTAAGATAACAGGCTGGTCCAAAGCCTTTTGCGGACAAGAATCCACTTTCTGTCATTTGCGATAACAGGACAATTTAGGGGCAAAGACAGGGAACTTTGTAGCACTGAACAGGCAATTCAAGTGACATAACATCGCACATCAGACTCGTGCGATCTTGGCCTTTTGGTCGGTCAAGGAGAAGGGCATGTCCATGTACATCAGCCGCTTAAGCGTGAGCGAAGGCGGCTGGCGGCCGCCGGGGGTCGCGCGCTGAAGATCGGGTGCCAGAAAAGCTGGCCGAACGACGCGCCGCACATAGGGCAAGGCCGGCGAGGAAGACATAAGCTGCACGCCGCGCTCTGAGGTGCGCCAAGCGGTGAGGGGTCGCGATATCACTGAGGGTATCATTCAGGTCCCTGAGGCTTTCCTTGCCGGATCTATCAGGATCTTGGCGTGCATTTCAGGATCTCCGAGTGCGGCAAAGGCACCTTCGACCCCATCAAGGCCGACCACGCCGGTGACCATCGGTTCGCAGCGTACCTTGCCATCGGCGATCATGTGCAGCGCGTCGCGATATTCGAGTGGCGAGTGGCCGAATACGAAACGCAATTCGACTTCCTTCTGGATGGCAATGGCCGGCTCTATCGTATCATTCTGCATGCATACCCCCACCACAACGACACGTGAGAACAAGGGCGCGCCAGTGATGATCTGATTGAGAATACCCGGCACGCCTACGCATTCGAACACCACCGGACGTTTGGGCCCCGCTCCCAGCACTTCGGCCAAACGCCAAGCCGTCCACCAGGGTATTGGGGCTTTCTCGAGCGTCTCGCGGGTTTCAACCCCCATTTGGAGCAGCCCGCCAAAAGTTGTAATCCAGCCGTATTCCTCCCAGCTGGAATAGGGCGAACCTTCGCGCGGATTGATCACCACATCAGCGCCACAGGCCTTGGCAAGTGCCCGCCGACCAGGCGAGAAATCGCTGGCGATCACCGTTCCGACTCCTCGCGCCTTCAGGATTGCGATCACCCCCAACCCGACGGGGCCGCAGCCGATTACCACCGCGACGTCCTTCTTCTTCACGTCACCGCGCCGGACCGCGTGCCAGGCGACCGCCATAGGTTCGGTTAGCGCCGCCATGTCCGCCGAAAGCCCGTTGGGCACCGGCATCAACACCAACTCGTCAAGCAGCATCCGTTCGGCATAGCCGCCGTTCGAACGCGTCGAGAGCCCGGCCATGTCAATCTCACCTCCCCAGCGCACCACAGGCGGCGCGACCACTCGGGTGCCGGACCTGAGCTTGCGCTTGGAGCCGGGACCGTAATCGAGCACTTCGGCGCAGATTTCGTGGCCGAACACAAATGCGTCCTTGGACGAAGGCAGCGCCGGATAGCCGACCCGGTCGTTGACCGCCTTCAGCTCGTCGCAGTGGTGGCGCATGTGCAGGTCCGATCCGCAGATCCCGCAGCGCAGGACCTTGAGCAAGGCATGGCCCTTCTGCGGGATCGGTTCGGGCAAGTCCTCGACGCGAAGCTCGCCATTCTGGCAGACAACAGCTTTCATTATGCAACTCCAGCAACAGCCAGGACCCATCCGGCGAGCAGAAATATGAGCAGCGCCGCGGCAAGGGCCAACTGGCGAAAATCCGGGATTACCAGTTCGCGTTTTACCGGTACCAACGCCATGTGCATGGCGTAGCTCTTGAAGTCGGCCTTTGTCAGGTATTGTGGATTGGTCAGCAGTTCGAAAAAGTGGCGGCGGCTGGGATAGTGGACCACCAGGATCCGGGTCCAGTTGTCTTCTGCGGGATCGGGGCCGCCGACCACGTTGCTGTCTTCCACCTTGCCGGCAAAGATCGGGAAGGCTCCGCTCTTCATGAGAATCGGCTTGGCATTTGCTTCATAGATTTTGTTGGCTTCATGCGGCGTTCCCGTGAATGACCCCGCCGGTGCGGGACCCTTGGCCATCGTTTCGTGATAGCGCAACAAGTTGAGCATATAGATGTCGCGCCCGTCGTCATTTTCCCCAAAACGCCGCAACCTGGCGACC
Organism: Aquisediminimonas profunda; assembly: GCF_019443285.1. Classification (GTDB taxonomy): domain Bacteria; phylum Pseudomonadota; class Alphaproteobacteria; order Sphingomonadales; family Sphingomonadaceae; genus Aquisediminimonas; species Aquisediminimonas profunda. Next base: position 2,989,420 of record NZ_CP080327.1, on the reverse strand, counting down.
CATGCCGCTCGATCCAGTCCATCGGAAATCGGGAACTTGGCGTCGATCACTTCGCAGTACCGATCGATTTCGGCCTTGGTGAGCGGGCGGCGCGGTTCCTGTTTGCGCCATGCCCACCACACGAACAATGTCAGCGCAGCGGCCAAAAGCGCGAGAAAAAAGGGGCTGCTCATGGGCTCAAGTCCTTTTGAAGAAGTCGATCAACAGGGCATTCACCTGCGCTGGCTCATCAATCTGCAGCCAGTGTCCCGCTCCCTTGATCAGTTCGAAGCGGAATGGCGCGTCGACATAGGCGATACTGTCGGTCATCTGGGCCTTGGCCAGATAGCGGTCGCCGTCACTGTATATCCCCAGCACCGGTGCCGTCACCTTGGATTTGTCGGGCTTCAACAGGATGCCGATATTGGCGCGGTAATAGTTGATAGCCACAGTGAGTCGACCAGGCCGCCCCAGCTTGGCAGTCCAGCCGGCCAGTTCGGGATGATAATCGGTGAAACGGCGAAAGAAGGCCCAATCGTTGGCCTTGATCAGCCATTCCGCAAATCCGCGGAGTTGGAACATCAGCACATACCAGCCCTTGAGCTTTTGCTCGACGGGCCCTGCGGCATAAGCAGCCGCATGGCCGACAGAAAGCGCCGCATAGCGTTCAACCCGCTCAGGATGCCGGGCCGCGAAGACCCAGGCGATCACTGCGCCCCAATCGTGGCCAACCAGTTTGACCCGTTCGATCCCCAGAACATCGAGGATCGCAGCAAGGTCCGCCACCAGGTTTGGCAGCACGTAATCGCGGGTTCGCGCCGCCATATCGCTTTCGCCGCAACCCCGGTTGTCAGGCGCGATCACCCGGTACCCGGCCGCGACCAGCGCGGGCACCTGACTTCGCCAGACAGTGTGATCGTCCGGGAATCCGTGTACGAGCAGCACCGGCTCTCCAGCGCCCTCATCAAGGACGTTGAACGACAGACCATCGATCTGGAGCCGGTGCTGCAAGCCTCCTCTCCTCAGGAGCCCAACGCCGTCCGGTCGGCTGCGCCGCCTTCGGGTTCGATACAGATGAAGTTTGGCCGGCTATCTTCAATTGCAGCTGCCGGCATATTCGAGCTCGACGAACAGACTTGTCCGTCCCGGGTGAATGAAAAGTCCCGCAAAACTGTCACCCGTGTCGGGCTCGGATAGCTGAAAAAGACCTTTGTTCTGGGGTCGAAGCGAATGATGCGATCCGAATTGTTCGCCGCCATCCACACTTGGCCGGTCCTGCGATCGACATTGAGGGCATAGGGTGTTTCGTATTCGTCCTTTCCGACAACCGGAATGCGATAGGTTTCGAACTTCTCAGACCTCGGATCGAAGCGCATCAGGCCGCCAGCATCAAAGGCCGGGATCCAGAAAATGCCATTGGCATCAAAGCGCGGACGACGCGGGCCGAGCATCGGCGTGTCCCATTCCTTTACTTCCATTGTCTTGGGATCAATCCGCCCGATCTTGCTGGCATAAAGCTTGGCATACCAGATCGACCCATCGATCGGGTTGACGTCGATGCCATAGGGGAAAGCCAGGATCTGCGTGCCAAAGAAGCGGTGGGTCGAAAGGTTGAGGTGTTCTGCCTGGTCAGGAAACCAGCTACCAATGCGCATCAGCGTGGGAAACAGTTGGTCGGTGACCCAGCGCAACACTCCGTTTGAGGGTAGCCGCATCACGGTCATTTGTTCGGTCTTTGGATCGAACCGGCCAATTTGGTTGGACGCGACGATGGTGAACCAGACGATATCGTTCTTGTCGACGCGGATGGTGTGCGGATAGAGCGCGTCGTGCCCGACCGGGTAAGTCTTGAATGCTTTGGTCCTGGGATCGAAGCTCATCAGCGTGCTGGACAGAGCATTGGTGATCCAGATCCGTCCGTCACTGGTTTGTGCCATCGAGTGCGGTCCGTGCTTGCCGGTAAATTGTCCGATCGGCAGCTTCATTCCCGAGAAGATTCCGCCGCGCGGGAGATCAATATCCGGCAGCTTGTGCTGTTCGATCTTGCCGGTTTCGTGGTCAAGCACCCATAGGATGTCGTGGCCCTCGTCTGTGCCATAGAGCAAGCCATCGGCAGCCACATCGGCATCATGGATAAATGTATAACCATCGCCCACCAGCCATTCGCGCACCTTGGCGCGAGCGAGCTCAGGGCTGGCACCATAGCTCTGGCTGGCTTGGAACGGCTTGCCATCGAAACCCTTCCACAAGGTTTCCGCAATCACCCGCCCCTGTGCCTGGCTTTGCATGGCCAGCATGTTTTCCATTTTTTCGACTTCGCCAATCCACTGATCGTGATCGCGCGGGATACGGGTCCAGCCGTTTCCCACCTGGTGGCAATAGTTGCACTGGCTGACGAAGGCCGGTCGGTCGCGCTTGAGGTCGGGCCAGGGTAAGCGGGCATTGAATGCGGAGGCCGACAGTGTTTCGTTCATTTCGCCAAGGCTTGCGAAGGTGCCGAGCGATACGTTGAGCCTTGCCGAACCGCCGGCTGAAGTCTGTTGCTCAACTTTGCCGTCCTTGAATCCGGATAGGCGCCCGCGAACCTTGAGTTTGCCTGCATACGGAGTGCGTATCGCATAAGACCCGTCGGCTGCTGTGTAGACGGTCTGTCGGCGCTCGCCGTCAGCGTCGAACACGGTGACCATTGCGCCATAGGCAGGGCGACCGTCAGGCAAGGTTACCCGACCTGTGAAAGACGCGGCTTGGGCGGCGACCGGCTGGACCAGTGTAGCAATCGCCGCGAAAACAGTAGCGGTTCTTTTCATCGCGAGTTCTCTCTCTCAGGCCGCGCGCGTGGCGGGGTTGAACCAGGAGTGGAGCGGCTTGCCTCGGCGTAGTCCGAGCAGCAGCGCCGGTGCGACCAGCGCCACGGCTGGACCGCCGCACACAAGATTGACCAAGAGCGATACACCTGAGACGTCGAGCTTGTGCGACCCAAGAAAATCGCCAAAGGACAGCACCAACACCAGCAGGGTTCCGCTGAACAGATTGATCAACGTCACCACCTTGAACAGGCGTCCGGCCTTGCCTATCCAGAGCAAGGCGGCCATCAGCATCGCGACCGCGGCGGGCACCAGATAGCCGTTGGCGCTTAGCCCCAAATAGCCAATCAACAGGCCAAGGATCAGAATTGCAGTTGCGAGCAGCCGGGCCGAACCCGGTCGTTTAACGGTTTGCATGGGCATCCCCTCCAGATCACCATCCTGCCTCGTGTTACCAGTTTGCCGATTCAAAAAGTTGACTTTGCGCGCCAAAATGTTTTGATGTTCGGATGGTCAAATGGGTCCGCAGCGGAGTGATGGAGGGCGCGCCCGAACTTGTCGGCGAACTGGGCGGCGACTATCGTGCTCTGGCCCGCGAAGCCGGCGTTCCAGAAACACCAATGGCCAATCCCGATCTGCCAATGCGAGTTGATCGTTTTGTCGCGTTCATGGAACTCGCTGCGACGAGACTTGGCGAACCCGCTTTCGGTTTGCGGTTGGGGCCATACCAAAGCCTTTCGCTGTTCGGACCTATGGCCCCGCTGTTAGGCAGCGCGGCCAATGTTCGCAGCATGATCATGGATATTGCAAATTTCTTCCCCCTGCATACCCAGGGCACGATCGTCGGCGTAGAACCGGCCGACGGCGGCCTGCTGCTGACCTATGAACTCAGCACGGAAGTTGGCAGTCAGCAGCGTCAAGTGGTCGAACTTGGCTTTTCGGTGATTGCGCGCGAGATGCGTCGGCACGATCCCATGTGGAAGCCAGACTTGGTGACGATGCGCCATTCACCCCCCGAAGACCTCTCCTGGCACTACCGCATGCTGGGTGATCGCATCATGTTCAATGGAGATCGTAATGCGTTGCTGATCGATCAGGATTTGCTTGCGCGCCCTGTGGCCGGGGCCGACCCAGCGGTCCATGGGCTACTCGCCGCACAATATGGAACTGCAGCAAGATCGGTCGAGGGGCTGGACGTGCTGCAGGCCGAAGCACTGATCCGCGCGATGTTGCCCTTTGCCCCAATCGACCTGTCGATCGCAGCGCGACTGCTCCGGAAGTCCCGCCGCACGTTGCAACGTCAGCTTGCGGCTCATGGAACGAGCTTTGCGGACCTCTTCGTCAGGGTGCGGGCTAGTCTTGCGCTGCTCTATTTGAGGGAGTCGTCGCTCAACGTTGCAGAGATTGCGGAGATCCTCCAGTTTTCACAAACAAGTGCGCTGTCGCGGTTCATGACCCGAACTTCTGGTGAGTGCCCGCGCCAGATCCGCAAACAACGTCATGCGGTGTGACACAATGAAATGTGGGGGCATTGCAATGCCCGGGGCCGGGAATCATTGTCCCAAGTCGGGCTATTCTTGCCGTTGGAAATTTCGACGCTGGCAGACCAATTACATGGTTCGGTTAAAAGGTGACCTAGCCCGCCGCCAGCTATTTCTGCACTCCGACCTCCGCTGCATAGTCGCGCCTTGCTGCCATCATCGCGAGGGCGGAGAGCAGACAGGGCAGCGGCAGGACCTTTAGCGCAGTTAGCAGATCGAACCGGTCCGCCAGAAGGCCGGTGATGTAGGGCCCCGGCGCGAGGCCAATCAGATTGTAGCTGAGGGCCAACGCTGCCATGGCCGTCGAATGAATCTCGCGGGGGGTGGAGTTGGCAATCATCGCCCCGGTGACGCCGGTTATCCCGCCGACGAGAAGCAGGCCGCCGCCGATCAGGGCAAGCTGCATGTGGCCGGGAGGAGAGAAGACGGCGCCTGCAAAAAGCGCGGCGGTCAGTAGCGAGAAACCGATCGAAAGCGGGGGTGTGACCGCAGGATCACGTCGCGCCATCCGGTCGACCAGAAGGCCGCAGAGAACCATCCCAACCGCACAGACCAGCAAAAACAGAGCGGTCGTCCGTCCAGCCTGCTGCAAGGGCATGCCATAGCGTTCGGTGAGCAGCAGTGGCATGGCCCAGGCCAGGGCGCCGGTGCAGAACAACTGTATTCCGCCAGCGAAATAGGTCAGCCACAGCAGCCTGCGCCCAAGGAGTTGGCGCGCGAGCAGGCCCCAATTGCCGGGTTTCCGCTCCGCCCGCACGCCCAGCCTATGTTCGCGCACGACAGCGGCATAGGCCAATGCAAGCACAAGACCGAAAAGGCCAATCGCTCCGAAGGCCGTGCGCCATCCATAGGCCGCCGCCACTTGTGCCCCGGCCGCAACCCCGACCATTTGTCCGACGACCGATCCCGCCAGAAAAGAAGCCGACAGTGTGGCCCGCAAGTGTCGCGGGAACACCGCAAGCACCACCGCGATCCCGACACTTCCATATGCGGCTTCACCCACGCCAACCAGCAGCCGTGTGCCCAGCATCTGTGGATAGCTCTGTACCCAGCCGCCCGCCAGAGTTGCCAGACTCCACAAGGTTGCCATCGCGACCAGGCTCTTCACCCGCCCGAATCGGTCGGCGAGGTATGAAAGGGGGAGGGTTAGCAGCCCCACCGCCAGCGCAACCACGCTGGCAAGCGACGCCAGTTCGGCGTTGTTGAGGTGCCACTCTGCCTTGATCTGCGGTCCGGCGGCGTTGAGCACCTGGCGCGCCATATGGTCACTCATGAGCAGGCCAAAACTCAGGGCAAAGACCATCCAGCCATAGGCGCTGGCCCGCTCGGGTCCGGGATCATCGGATATGACCGTGGGTCCAGCCAACTAGATCATCCCCCCGTTCGGACTGATGACCTGACCGGCAAGGTAGTGATTGTCCCCCGCCAGATAGAGCGCCAGTCCCGCATATTCCTCCAACGTCCCGAGCCTGCCAGCCGGAATCATCTGGAACAAGGCAGCCTGCGCTTCGGGGGCGAGTTTGCCAAGATAAGCCTCGAACATCTCGGTCGCGACGCCACCCGGCGCGATCGCATTGACGAAAATGTTGGCCCCGGCAACCTCTGCCCCGACTGCACGAGTAAAGGCGATCACCGCGCCCTTACTGGCAGAATAGTGCGGGCTGTGCGCACTGAGGTTGGAGTGCCCAGCAAGCGAGGCAATGTTGACGATCCTGCCATAGTTGCGCGGCTCCATCTGGCGCAACGCAGCGCGGGTGCAATAGAACAACCCGTGGACGTTGACGTCCCAGTATTTGAGCCATTCCGCGTCGCTCATCGTACTGGTGAATTTCAGTGATCGGCGCGGCTCGGGGGTTGTCAGATAGGCATAGTGGCGGCTCCGTCGAGCTTCGTCCTCAGGACCCCCGGGTACCCGCGCGGCATTGTTGACCAGCGCTTCGACAGGGCCAAGCTCCTGTTCTATTCGGGCGAAAAAGTCATCGACCGCGGTGCTGTCACTGACGTCACACCGTGCGTCCAGGACCTCGACCCCATTGGCCCGCAGTGCGCTGGCGGTCTCGGCGAGCTCAGTCGCGAGTACGTCGCACAGGGCGAGGCGGCCGCCAGCCGCGCCAAGCGCAGCGGCGATCGCCTGCCCCAGACCACGCGCTGCGCCTGTGACGACGCAGACCCGTCCCTCCACTGAACTCACACGAGTGCGCCAAGCGGCGCGCTGCGCATATTGGCGACGCCAAAGTTGGTGTTGCGGTTGGGCAACCAGCCATTTTCGCGCAGGGTTTCCTCGACGCTGCCATAGAAAGTACCGATCTTGTAGATCCGGCGCGCCTCATCGGCGGTGGCGATGGGACGATAGAGTTCTTCTGAGATGCGGACCATCTTCTCGATCTGCTGGACCGAGGTCGCGCGTTCGCCCTTGCGACCCCACATATTGTCTTCTTGGCCCACCCGGACGTGGAAGCCCATCGCGATCCCCATCGTGCAGAGCGGATAGACGTTGCGCATCAATCCTTCGACCGTGAACACCGCATTCTGCGGCAAGCGGTTGACGAATTCCATCAGGTTGCGCGGGTTGGGACCGTCGGCTCCGCCGCCGATTGCTACCCAGTTGCAGACCAGCGGGCCCATATAGTGCCCGGTGCGCACCAGTCGCTCGACCGTTTCCAGATCGCGCGCAGTGGCAATCATGAAGTGTGTCTGGATGCCTGAGGCGGTCAGCCGCTTCATATGCTCCTTCATGAACTTCGGTCCGGCTTCGTAATACATTTCGGTATAGGCATCGGCATAGTTGGTTTCGCCCATTGAGGTTCCGGCGCAGTCATCCTCGGTGATGAGTTCCATCACATTCATCTGGTTGGTGTTGACCGCCAGTGTGACCTGATCGGGCGCCGGGGTAAGATCGGCCAGCATGTGGCGGGTATCATCCGATAGCCACTTGGCTGCCTCGCCGTCGTCCTTGGGAGCAAAGCTTATGGAGCCGCCCACCTGCAGGATCATCCCCGGCACTGCGCTGCGCAGGCGATCAAGCATTTCGTTGAAACGGTCGAGGTCCTTCGAGCCCGTGCCATCGGGCTCGCGCACATGGACGTGCAGCACTGTCGCCCCGGCGTTATAGCAGTCGACCGCTTTCTGGACCTGTTGAGCAAAGCTGACCGGAATGTCGTCGCTGTCGCGCGGCAGGAAGCTCGGGGCGTAGGGCGCGACCTGAATGACCAGCGGATCCTGGGTTTCGGGCAGCAGGCTGTCATCGAAGAATTGCATTTCTTATTCCTCCTTCAATTCGGGCACGGGCATTCCGCGCGCGTTCATTTCATCAATCAGAAGTGGGGTAGCGAGCGCCACCGAATGGATCCCCAGCACGGCGACAAGTTGCAGCACGGCCAAGATCTCTTCAGGTGTCGCACCCAGATCGAGGGCCTTGGCGATGTGGCGCTTGACCCCCGGCGAATACATGTGGGTGCAACTGGCATCGACCGCGATTGCCAGGAATTCATATGTCTTGGGATCGAGCACCCCCTTGCGGAGGGCATGGGTGCCCATGTCGAGGAACTTCTCCATCCATTCGGCGTCGAAGGCGGCGGCCTGGTCCCAGGCCTTGTTCCATCCGCCGCTGGCGCGAGCGGCATCGCTGATCGGTGTTGCGGTCATCGCTCTCCCCTGTCCCGTGTTGCGCACACCATGCAGCAAGGGGAATTTGATTTCTTTTCAATTTGAGCCATATTATTTCCAATATGAGCCACACCGGGAATCTGACCGTGCGCGCCGCCGCCCTTACCGGGCTGGCCGCGCTGTGCCGCAGCTACGGGGTCGATGCCGTGCCTTTGCTGCGGCAGGCTGGACTACCCGCCAATGCCGAAGTGCAGCCTGATCGCCGCTTCCCGGTAGAAGCTGTCAATCACGTGCTCGAACTCGCCGCCGCGGCGACAGGGCGCGATGATTTCGGGCTGCGGCTGGCCGAGTTGCGCGGCCTCTCCAACCTTGGTCCGATCGGCCTGATCGCTCGCGACGAACCCAGTGTTGGCGCCGCTTTCGCCGTAATCGAAGCCTATCTTCCGCTGCACAACGATGCCTTGGTGATCAGCCGCCAGCAGTTTGGCGAACTGGTAGTGCTGCGCTCCGAAATCCTCGCGACGGGCAGCAAGGTCCAGTCAATCGACATGGCTTTGGCGGCGCAACACCGGATCCTGCAGCAGCTGGCGGGTCCGCATTGGACTCCGGAGGAAGTCTGCCTTTCCCGAACCAAACCGACCGATCTTTCGCGCTTCCGCCAGGTGCTCGGTCCGCGGCTCCGCTTCGACGCGGAATTCGACGGGATCGTCATTCAGGCTGATCTGTTCGAGCGTCCCAACCCGCTGGCGGATGCAGCGTTCCGTCCCTATGCCAGCCAGCTTCTGCGCAGTGCTGCTCCCGGTGCGAACGAGGCGATGGCCACACGGGTCGAGCGCGTCCTGCCGCTGCTGCTTCCCAGCGGACGGTGTACCGCGGCGCAGGTTGCCGCGCAGCTCGGGCTGTCGCGCCGCACGCTGACCCGCGCGCTTGAAAGCGAAGGGACCCGGTTCCTCGAACTGCTCGACCTGACCCGTGAAAATGTTGCCCGCCGCCATCTGGCCGGGCGCGCCCGTAACCTTGGGCAGATTGCTGACCTGCTCGGCTTTTCCAGCGCGGCGGCCTTTACGACCTGGTTTCGTCGCCGCTTTGGGCAAAGCCCGCGCGCGTGGCGGCAGTCACAGGCCTAGGTCCGTTCCGCTTTGCCAAGAAAGCGGAGGATTTCCTCTGCAACCCATTCAGGCCGCTCTTCTGGGATCCAGTGCCCGCAATTTTCTGCCACCCCTCCGCTGACATTGTTAGCCACGCGCGACCAGCTTTCCAACGCAGTCATTCCGCGGCCGCGGGTTGCAGGATCGCCACCGTAGACAAGGATCGGCATCTCCAGTGTCCGGCCGGACTCTCGAAAGGCGCTGTTGTCAGCGATGTCCTGAGGGACCGCGCGGTAATAGTTGAACCCGGCTGTCATTGCGCCGGGTTGGCTGTAGGCACGGACATATTCGGCCTGTGCTTGCTCGGCAATCGCATCGGGCCTGGCGCCGGCAGCGCGGAACATGAAGCGCAGGTAGATGTCCTCGCGTCCCTCTGTCAGTGCTTCCGGCAGCCCGGCCAGCGCGTGAAAGCCGAAATGCCAGCGATTGTGATGCTCGATTGGCCCTCCGTCGCCCAGCACCGGAGCATCGAAAATGGCAATGGCGCTGACATTATCCGGAAACTGCGCCGCAAGCGCAAAAGCGACAGGTCCGCCCCAGTCGTGTGCAACCACGCCGAAACGATCGTGCCCCAGCGCCGCCATCAGTTCGGCCATGTCACGCGCCACGCGCATCTTGTCATAGCCATCGGTCGGGCGGGTCGAATCTCCAAGCCCGGTCATGTCGACGGCGATCACTCTGTAGCCGGCCTCGGCCAGCGCCGGAATCACGCCGCGCCACATATACCATGTCTGCGGCCAGCCGTGGAGCAGCAGCAGCGGAGGTGCGTCCACTGGCCCTGAGCTGACGCAGTGTAACGTCGCACGCGAGGTGGCCACAAATCCATGCTCGAAGTGTTGAGTCATGATCAGAACGGCCTATCGCCAATGATCGTCGCGCGGTTCATCCGGCGGATGCACGGCGGATAATCCATGACCGCATAGTGCTGTGTGCAGCGGTTGTCCCACATGGCGATGCTGTTCGGTGTCCAGCGCCACCGCACCTGGTATTCGGGGATATGCGCCTGACTGATCAGGTAACGCAGAAGTTCGCCCGTGCCCTGCGTGTGATCCTGCCCAAACCGCACCCGTTTGGCGGTATGGTAGTTGGTGAAATGCGTGGCGAAGGCATTGACGAACAAGGACTTGTTGCCCGTCACCGGGTGGGTGCGGACGACCGGGTGTTCGGGGTCCGGGAAGCGCTCCTTCATGGCCAGCCGCTCGTTAATCGGCTTCGCGGCCATGAAGCTGGCCTCCATCGAATGGCGGGCGCGCAGGTCGATGATGTCTTCCTTTACCCGCTCGGGCAGGCGTTCAAAGGCAAGTTCCATGTTGGCCCACATCGTGTCGCCGCCGACCGGCGGGCATTCCACGCACCGCAGCACTGCCCCCATCGGCGGACATTCGCGCCAGGTGGCATCATTGTGCCAGGCGTTTTCATAGCGTTCGGGGGGGCTTTCGGGGCTCTTCCAGATCTGGATGATCCCTGGCTCGCCCTGGGTGCTGGCGGCCAGCGGATGGTCCTCCAGATCGCCAAACCGGCGAGCGAGCGCAGCATGCTGGGAATCCGTGATGTCCTGGTCACGGAAGAACAGCACTTTGTGCTTGAGCAGCAGTCCGTTGAGTTCGCCGGCCATATCGTCATTGGTGCCAGCTTCAGCCAGATTGATGTCGCTGATTTGAGCGCCTAGGGCGCAAGTGAGTTGTTCGACGTGCATGGTTTAATCCTCCAGAACGAAAACGGATGATCCAATAGTCTTCCCGGCCTCAAGGTCGCGGTGGGCCTCGACACACTGGTTCAGACTGTAGCGCGCGCCGATCTCGACCCTGATGCGGCCTGCGGCGAGATGATCGAACCAGAAGCCGGCAATTTCTGCACGTTCGACCGGGTCGGCGAAGTAATCGACAAAGGCGGGGCGAGTGAAATAGACCGATCCCTGCATGGCCAGTCGCAGCGCATCGATCGGCGGAAACGGGCCTGATGCAGTCCCGCAGCCGACCAGAACGCCACGCCTGCGCAATGACTTCAGCGAACCTTCGAATGTATCGGCGCCAACCGAATCGAACACGGTCTGAACGCCTTCTCCCCCGGTCATTTCCTTGACGCGCGCTGCGACGTCCTCTCGACGATAGAAGATGATGTCGTCGCAGCCCATCGCGCGGGCACTGGCGGCCTTTTCTTCGCTAGAGACTGTTCCGATCACGTGCAGGCCCAGCAGCTTGGCGACCTGAACCGCGAGCAGACCGACACCCCCGGCGGCGGCGTGCAGCAGTATGGTGTCGCCCGCCTTGAGCCGCGGGTCGGTCTTCATCATCCAATAGGAGGCCGTCAGGCCTCGCATCGTAGATGCAGCAGCCGTCTCATAGGAGACATTGTCGGGTAGCTTCAGCAAGGGCGCGGCGGGCATGACCCTCTCAGTCGAATAGGCGCCGAGCGGACCGCCGTTGTAGCTCACTCGGTCACCAGGTGAGACGTTGGTCACGCCTTCGCCCACGGTCACCACTTCACCTGCAGCCTCGACACCGATCCCGCAGGGCGGCTGGACCGGGTAATAGCCGGTACGAAAATAGGTATCGGCGAAATTGCAGCCGACGGCATGGTGGCGGAGGCGGACTTCGCCCGGACCCGGCTCGCCAACAGCAACCTGTTCAAGCGCGAGGACTTCGGGTCCGCCGGTCTGGTGGAATCGGACGGCCTGGGCCATCGGCTGTTTCTCCTAATTTTCGTTATTTGACCCGATAGCGCGAGTGTGGCTTGCAGTTTTCACATTTCATGACATAGTTTTGATATTTGATGACACGTGAGTTACAGGGGGGAACACATGGCACAGATCGTCCGGGCGGCATCGCTGGGTGGTTATCTGGAGTGCATGGCCGCGCTGAACACGGATCCGGTCCCGCTGCTGCGTGAGCAGGGCCTGAGCCGCCAACTGCTCGCAAACCCGGAACATCTGATCCCGGCGCAGGCAGTGGTCCGGCTGCTGGAGCACAGTGCCATAGCCAGCGGCTGCCGGTCGCTGGGCCTGCGGATGGCAGAAGGGCGACTGTTGGCAAATCTGGGCAGCGCCAGCCTGCTGATCCTGCACCAGCCCTCGCTCAGGCACTCGTTGGAGGCGTTGCGTGAATTTCGCGGCCGGATCAATTCCACACTGGTGCTGACGCTTGACGAGCAACATGGCGAAGCCGTGCTGCGCGAGGATCTTATACTGGCTGTGCCCGAGCCTGCGGTGCAGGCACATGAGTTGGGACTCGGCGTGCTGGTCCGGCTGTGCCGCGCCGTGCTGGGCGATGGCTGGTCGCCGCGGCTGGTTTGCCTGACCAGCCCAGCACCCGCCGGTCACGAACTGGCACCTTTCCGCCGCCTGCTGCGGTGCGATCTGCAATTCGATGCCGAATTCAACGCGCTGATCTTTCCCGCCAGCGACCTCGACCGGTCTGGCGTGCTGGCCGATCCCGGCATGGCGGCCCATGCTCGCAGTCTGCTCGATGCCGCTGGACGCGGCGCGGCACGCAGCACGCGCGAGCAGGTTGAGTGGTCGATCCAGTTGCTGCTGCCCGTCGGCCGGGCAACGATCCAGAATTGTGCGGCTTCGCTGGGGCTGACTGTACGCACGCTGCAGCGCCGCCTCGACCAGGAGGGCGCGGTATTCAGCGATCTGCTGAACGCGGCGCGGAAGCAACTCTGCGTCCAGTATTTAGGCAATCCGCGGCTGCGGATCACCGATATCGCCGAGATGCTGGGCTATGGCTCAATCGCTGCCTTCAGCCGTTGGCACAAACAGGTGTTCGGCGAACCGCCGAGATTGCTGCGCCGTAGCGCTGGCAACTGCCTTGCAGGCAGTTCATCGCTCCTTGCTAATCAGCCGCTCGCAGTTTCCTGACGTTGGGAGTGTTCGAGCAGAATCCAGTGAGAGCATACGGGCGGGCACTGTCAAAGCAACAGCACAGGTTGGCAGTGAGGCCGCAATAGGGATAGGGCAGGGGAAATCCGTTGGTGGTTCGTCACCAATAAGCGGGACAAAGCTGCGGCTCTGAAATTCATTAAGCGACCGCTGAAGCGCCAAGGCAATGTCCCCGCATGAATACAATTTCCTGCAATTGCCTGAAGCGATGCCGTGGCGCATAGGCGAGGCCATGCACGGCGTCGTCAACCACTGGATTGAGCAATTTGGTGTGTTCGGCGTGTTCTTGTCGGCGGCGATCGAGGGAGAACTTGGCGTCATCATCGGCGGAGCCTTGGCTCACCTTGGGGAGCTGAACCCGTTTTCTGTGGGACTGGCGGCCTGGATTGCTGCATTTCTCTCGGCTCAAGTCTTTTTCCTTGCAGGGCGTTCCCAACGGGATAGCGGTTTGGTCCACAAGGTTACCGACAAACGAGCCTTCGCGCTTGCAATCAAGTGGATCGACCGCCATCCGAGGTTGTTCTGCCTGCTTTATCGCTTCATTTACGGAATGAGGATTGTCGGGCCGGTTGCAATCGGCCTGAGCCATGTCAGGCCGCGCACCTTCCTGGTCTTCAACGTCTTCACTGCCCTTGCCTGGGCAATAGTCGGTGTGTCGCTTGGTTGGACGTTTGGACCCGAATTGGCGCATCTGGCCCGAGTGTGGTTCACCCCGCAACGCTTCGCCATTGCCAGCGCAGTCGCTGCAACATTGATGGTCGGCGCGGTGAGCTGGCGCGCAAAACGCGCAACGCGGCTGAAAGGCGAGATGGGCGGGTCGGAGGTATGAACCATCGCAGTTTTCTATGGATTTGAGAAGAATCCGGCCCTGCATCACCCAGTCCGACGCATTCCTTTTGGCATTCTCTGAGGCATAGGTGTGAGCGGGGTGTGCATTCTTGCGGTGCCGCATTACGGGATTTTAATGAAGGGGTCACCCTGCTGACAGGTTATCGGGTTCAAGGGCTACTCGACACTTGCAGCTGGAGGTCCATCCGCAAGGTTTGGGACGCCTCATGGAACGACCGATATTTTATGATGCAAGCGGGCGCCGCAATCGCTGGGTTGTTCGTACATTCCTGGCTGGGCTGTTCTTGCTGGTCGTGACAGCGGGCGTGTTTGCGGCGACAGTGGTCGATGTCCCCATTCCCTCTGCGCTCAATCTCTCAATGGAACGACCCCAGCCACGCCCATTGTCGCAAAAGATCGGCAACACGATGGCCAGCATCAAGTCGTGGCTGCCAGGTGGAGGCACAGTTGCAGAGCACAAGGTCAATCAGGTCAAAGTCGGATTTTACGTTCCGTGGGACGATGCCAGCCGTGCATCGCTGATCGCACATATAAAGGAGTTGGAATGGCTGGTGCCCGGTTTGATTTCGGTAACCGGAGCGGATCACCATATGACCGTGTTCCCCGATCACCGGCTCGACGCGCTTTTGGCTGCGACGCCCGAACCACCGGCGATTGTGCCGATGGTTCAGAACATTCTGAACGGCAAATGGGATGGTTCTGGCATGGCTGCACTGCTGCACGATCCGAAAGCACGTGCCGGATTGCTCGATCGGCTCGAGCCGCAGCTGGCTGCACGACGCGCGATCGGTGTCATGTTCGACTTTGAGGAGCTGCCTGGCGCGGCACAGCGCGACTATCTCAAATTTCTGAACGAGGCGAAACAGCGTTACGCGGCGCATCACTGGCTGATCACGTTGGCAGTCCCGGTCGACAATTCCGACTGGAACCTTGGCGCCTATGCCAACGTCGCTGACCGACTGGTGCTGATGGACTATGATGAGCACACCACCGATGCCGAGGCCGGCCCGATTGCCAGCCAGAAATGGTTTGTCGACCATCTGAAAGCCGCCCTCAGGGCGGTCCCGCGCAGCAAGGCGATCGTTGGTGTAGGCAGCTATTCCTATGACTGGACTGGCAATGCCAAGGGTGACACCGGATCTGTCGAGGATGCCTGGCTGGCGGCGCACGACAGCGAAGCGCGAATACTGTTCGACAAGGTTAGCGGCAATCCGACATTCAGCTATGAAGAGAACGGCGACACCCACACTGTCTGGTTTCTCGACGCGGTGAGTGCTTGGAACCAACTTCGTGCGTTGCACATGGAGGGCGTTGCCGGGGTGGCGTTGTGGCGCCTGGGAACCGAGGATCCGGACGTGTGGAAGGCCCTGGCAGCATTCCAAACCGGCAAGCTGCCTGACCTGCGGCGCCTGCGTTCGCAAGGCGCTGTCGATATCGAAGGCAATGGCGAGATTTTGCGGATCGAGGAATCACCTGTCGACGGGAGTCGGACGCTCTCCGAAGACAAAGTAGGCCTGGTCATTGACGAACAATATCATGCGCTGCCGACGCCCTATGTCATCCGCCGCGCAGGTTACCAGAAGGGTCTGGTCGCACTGAGTTTCGATGATGGCCCTGACCCCGAATGGACGCCACAAATTCTCGACATTCTGAAGGCGAAGCATGTGCCTGCGACCTTCTTCGTCATTGGCGAGAACGCGATGCCGCACCCCTTTCTCCTCAACCGCATTGTTGCTGAAGGCAGCGAGATCGGCAATCACAGTTTCACTCACCCCAATCTGGCGAATGTGTCAGCCGAGGGCACGCGTATCGAACTCAACAGCACCAACCGACTTGTGGAGGCCTATACCGGCCGTTCCACCCGCTTGTTCCGCGCGCCCTATTTCGGCGATGCTGAGCCGACGACGACTAACGAAATCATCCCGGCTTTGGTGGCACAACAAGACGGATATACCAACGTTGGCCTTCATGTTGACCCGAGCGACTGGAAGCGCCCTGGTGTCGCGAAAATCGTCAAGACGGCACTCGACCAGGTACAAACCGATGATCCGCAAACTGCTGGCCAGATTGTCCTCCTCCACGACGGCGGCGGCGACCGTGCCCAGACTGTTGCGGCGTTGCCAGCGATCATCGATGGTCTGCGCGCAAAGGGTTACCAGTTTGTGCCTGTATCCCGGCTTGCCGGGTTGTCGTATGACGCGGTCATGCCGAAAGTGACGGGCCGGGATCTGCTTTCGGTCCGAGCAGATGTCGGCGTGTTCCTCTTTTTTGGCATGATTGGGTACGCGCTCAATTGGTTGTTTTTTGCAGTGGTGATGTTGGGCATTGGGCGCGCGATTGTGCTTGCTGGTCTGGCGTGGAGGAGCAATCGGCCCAAAAATCGACCGAGCCCGCCGCCAATCGATCCCGCGCTGTTTGTCTCCGTATTGATTCCTGCGTTCAATGAAGCGCGAGTGATCGCCGCGTCTGTGAAGCGTGTTTTGCAGAGCCGCAACATCAGCCTGGAAGTGATTGTCATCGACGATGGCTCGAAAGACGAGACGAGCGCAATTGTTGCTGGCACTTTCGGCGGCGATCCGCGCGTGCGGCTCCTGACGCTGAAGAACGGCGGCAAGGCGCGTGCGCTCAATGAAGGGCTGAAACTGGCCAAGGGCGAGATTATCATCGCGCTTGATGCAGACACCCAATTCGAGGCTGAAACCATCGCCAAATTGGCCCGGTGGTTTGTCGATCCGGAAATCGGCGCGGTCGCAGGCAATGCCAAGGTTGGCAACCGCCATAATCTGGTGACCCGCTGGCAGGCAGTCGAGTATGTCACCGCGCAAAATCTCGAGCGGCGGGCATTGTCGCAGTTCGACGCAATCATGGTTGTGCCGGGCGCTGTTGGGGCTTGGCGTCGGTCTGCGCTGGCTGAAGTGGGCGATTACCCGACTGACACACTTGCCGAAGATCAGGATTTGACAATCGCCATCCAGCGTAAGGGCTGGCGGATCGGTTACGATGTTGACGCCATAGCATGGACCGAGGCTCCCGAGACGTTCTCGGCACTTGCCACACAGCGCTTCCGCTGGGCCTTCGGCACACTGCAATGCCTCTGGAAGCACCGCTCGATCCTGCGGACTCGCAAGCCTGAGGGGCTGGCCAATATCGGCATTCCGCAAGCTTGGGTGTTCCAGATCGGATTTGCTCTTGTGTCGCCGCTGATTGATCTTGCTCTGGTGGTGAGCATCGTATCCACCTGGCTGCGTGTTCAACAGCATGGCTGGGATCAGACACAAAGCGACGTGCTGCGCATGGCCGCCTACTGGATCGTCTTCACCTGTGTTGATCTGATCTGCGGGTGGGTCGCATACCGGCTGGAGCAACGCGAGCAGCGCTACCCTGCACTGCTGCTGGTTGCGCAACGATTCATCTACCGTCAGTTGATGTACACGGTAGTGATCCGTGCCGTCATTAACGCTATGCGCGGCCCCTGGGTCGGTTGGGGTAAACTGGAACGCAGCGGCCGGGTGGAAGCTACAGCTTAATCTCGCAATCCAAGTCGATCCCTAAGTTTGCGCGCACCCGAATCCGCGAGATCCGAAATTTGAATGCCCGCATATGAGGTGAATATCGTTAATCCGGGATGGCGAGTTTGAGGTGGACAGCAGGCGTTTCTGGGTCCCAATCTTTGGTTGGCATTGCCCCTATGGGCTCTGTCATTGCAACCGCACCAGTTTGCTGCGAGGCCGAATTCAAAGTTTGAAAGGGGCGTACTGCGCCCTTGCCAAACGGTCCAACTTTTCGGCGTGAGAATTGGCGCGATAAGGGATATCTGCTCGAACCTGAGATGAACGCGCGTCCGACTGACAGGCAAGGCAAGAACTCTTGCCATGCTGACTAATGCTTGATGGTTCCGCCGTCGACTACGAGCGTTTGGCCTGTCATGAACTCCGCGTCGTCACTTGCCAGGAAGCTGACAGTTCCCAGAATATCCCTTGGGAGTGCAATGCGCGGTACGGCCTGCGATGCGATCGTTTGGGCAACGACTTCGGGGGCTTCGCGTTCGACGATCGCCGTTCCTTCTGTCCGAGTGAAATTTGGTGCAATGCAATTTACCGTAACCCCATCGATACCGACTTCGGCAGCCAACGAGCGTGACAGGCCGATAACAGCACCTTTGCTGGCAATATAATGGGCCATGTTTGGAAGGCCCATGAAAAAGGTGTTTGAAGCAATGTTGATGATCCGACCCCATTTTCCCGACCGCATGGTTGGCAGGACAGCTTGGCTGAAATAGAAGACCGAATCGACATTGGTTGCCATGACTCGCCGCCAGTCATCCGTCGTAATTGCTGTAAATGGCTGCATCGGATAAATGCCGGCATTGTTAACGAGTATGTGGGCAGGCCCAAGTGCACCATCGACCCGACTGACGAAATCGCGGACGCTCACGGGGTCTGCAACATCGCAGTGCCCAAAGAATTGGTTTGTGCCGCGAGCTTCGAAATCTGAAAACGATATGTCGGCGCAAGCGACGCGAAAGCCCTTTTGCAGAAACATGTGCGCAATGGCCGCGCCGATGCCCCGCGCTGCACCCGTCACGATGACCGTCCTGGAAAGTGGGTCTGCCATCGCAGTTACCATGCGGTCGTCCCTCCATCTACGATCAGGTTTGTTCCTGTAATCCAACTTGCGTCATCAGACGCCAGAAACGCAGCCGCACCTGCAACATCTTCAGGATTTCCCAGGCGAGGGAGCATGACTTTCGCCTGCATCCTCTCAGCCCATTGGGGGTCGGCAAGGAGCGCCTCTGACTGGTTGGTGCGGATCAGGCCCGGCGAGATTGCATTTACGCGAATGTTGTTTTTGGCGCCCTCCATTGCAAGGTGGCGCGTCATGCCAAGAATGCCGGACTTTGCCGTTGCATGCGCAAGTCCGGGCACCACTTCATAACCGATCATGCCCGAAACCGATGCCGTGTTGACAATAACGCCGTGGCCCTGCGTGATGAATTGGGGCCAAATTGCCTTGCACAGGTGAAAAACCAGATCGAGTTCGTCGCGCAAGGTCTGGCTGAACATGTCGAATGTCATGTCGGCAAACCAGGCAAAATGAGCAAGCGCTGCATTGTTGTAGAGGACGTCAACCTTTTCGACTTTTGTCAGGGCGAAGGCAATCAGTTGGTCGGCCGAATGCGGGTCGGTAAGGTCGCAGGGCTGCAGGGAATGGATTTCTCCGCCCGCAGCCCGCACCTGCAGCTCCGTTTCCTCCGCGCGAACCGGGTCGATGTCACAACCGATTATCGTTGCCCCTTCGCGCGCGAACCTGAGGCAAGCGGCGCGACCAATGCTGCCGCCGCTGCCTGTGATAATCACCGTCTTGCCCGAAAAGCGCAACATGACGGTCTAGAAGCGGTATCCCAGCTTAACATACCAGGAACGACCGTCGGCATAAGCGCGTCCTGCATACTCAGGAACAGATCCGAAGAAGCCAGTCGTCCAATAGGTCTTGTCGAACAGATTATCGACACCACCAGTCACGGAAATATGTCCGTCTGCCGTGCGGAAGGTGACACTGCCATTGGCTACGGAATAGGCCGCGACACGTTCGGAATCGAGATTGGCTACGCCTAACCCGTTGAAATGCTTGCCGACACCATCGATTGAAGCGTCAAAGACAAGTTCGCCCGCGCTGGCGATATCAAGCCTGTAATTTGCGCCGACGCTGAAACTGTATTTCGGCGCTGAGACAGGTTTCGCGGACAACCCTGGCGCGAAGCCGGTGAAGTCTGGCGCAAAGATTGGATGCGAGGCATCAGCGCGCGTGTATTTTGCGTCCAGCAAACCCAAATTTCCATACATCTGGAAGTGGCGAGATGGGACAAGAGTGACTTCAAGTTCAACGCCGTTGATCCGCTGGTCCGATAGAGCCACCGTTTGGGGAGAAATAAGATCGGCGTGATTCCTGAACTTGCTAAAAAACGCCGTGATATTGGTGCGAAGAAGCCGGTCAAACCACTCCGCCTTGATGCCAGTCTCGAACGTCTTCACCGTTTCAGGCGACAAATAGTTTGAAGCAGGACCCGGGCTGGTCGCACGGTCGCCTTCAAGATTGCCCGCCTTGTAGCCCGTTGTGTACGTCGCATAGACGAGGACGTCGCGAGTGGCCTGCCAGTTGATGCCGACGCGCGGCGTCAGCCGACTAAAGCTCTTTTTCGGATTGACTGGAAATCCGGGATAGGGGGTGAGCTGGTCTTCAAACAAGGAATTATAACGAATTTTCTTGCGATCCCAGGTTTGGCGGATGCCACCCAGAAGTGAGACATCCTTGAAAATCTCCCAGCTTGTGTCGAGATACAATGCATAGCTCTTGGCGTTGAGGAAAGTGTCCTGGTAGGAGCCGCCAAAGCGCTCAGTGTACCCGGGATGGCTGACTGGCGAGAATTCCACCGGTACACCGATGGTCGACCCATATTGCAGCTGACCCCATTGGTTGCTGAAATAATAGGCGCCCAAAGTATATTTGAAGGTGCTGGCGATGGTGCCTGTCAGCTGGAATTCCTGCGTAAATTGCTTGTAGTCCTCTTGTGAGTCTACAGTGCTGCCCAAGGTAATGCCGAAAATTGTCGAACGGCCTCCTTGCGAACTGAGCTGCGATACATAGCCGCCATTATACTTGCGGTAGCCACTGATTGACTTGAAGGTGCCCAGGCCGGTTTCCGCGGAGCCCTTGAACACGATGCCGAAGCCGTCGAATTTGTAACCTGGTTTCCGGTTGAAGCCGCCCTGGGCAGTCAAAGGCTCGAGCGATCCGCGATTGACGCCGTATAGCGGTCGGAAAACGGATGAGCCGTTCTTCGAAAGCAACTCTGCGAGCGACGTTGGGTTTGCAGGCACAATCGGGGTCATCAGATTTGTACCGTCATTCTGCTTGAACGCGTCGAAATTGAGCTCGAATTCAAGACCTTCGCTCGGCCTGAACAGTGAGGAAAAGCGCGCGCCATAGTGTTCTGTCTTGGCAATTTTGTTGCTGATAGGCTGGTTGGCATTGTTGACCAGTGTCACAAAGCCGTCATTGGCTGTGCGATAGGCGTCAAGCTTGATCGCGAGCTTGTCCTCGATAAGCGGGATGCTGACATTGCCCTTGATATCGATCCGGTTGTGGCTGCCAAAAGTCACGGCCCCGGCCGCAGTAATCTTTTCGAGATCGGGCTTGCGCGGCACAAACTTGATCGCGCCCACTGTAGCGTTGCGGCCATAGAGCGTTCCCTGGGGGCCACGCAGGACTTCCACACGTTCAAAATCGATCATGTCGATATATGCGGCGGCAGTAGACTGGAGGTAAATATCGTCGACGAAGACCGCGACGGCATTCTCGGCATTCCAGTTGTTGTTGGCGCGTCCCGCACCACGCAGGTAGAATTGTGGAGCGGAGAACGACACCGTGTTTTTTGGCGCCTGAAAATTGGGAACTACGGATGACAAATCCATAACGCTTCCCACGTCGCGCTGCTCAAGCTGGGCACTTGACAGAGCCGAGATCGCAATTGGAACCTGTTGAATGCTTTCAGACCGCTTGCGCGCGGTGACAATGATGTCTTGAACACCGCCCTGTTCTGCCTCGGGCGAAGTTGCGTTGGCATCCTGCGCAAGAGCAGGAGAAGGCAGAAGAGCCAGGAATACAAGCGCAAGACCTGTGGACTGATGTGCTGCGGTACGGCGCTTTGACGAACTTGAATCCCATTGGCGAATCATGACCTGTTCTCCCCTAAGTAGCGTGTTTATGGCGCGCTGATGCCTAGGACCTAACTTGCAAGCGCCTATCTTTTGGACAGGCCATTCGCCTTTTTGCGATCCTGCATCGCGTCGTGGGCTTCGCATACGGTCCAAAAATCAGCGGAATTTTGAGGCGATTGGTTTCGTCCAAAAGATAGGTGTGTCGATTGCGCCGCTGCTGTCCTTTGGCCCCAAGATGCTCCCGAGACTCTGCTGAGGCTTTGCCAATGATAGAGCACTCCAAGTCGGAACATCGCACGCATTGTTAAGGATGGACGCGGAGGCTGTCATGGAAGTTGCACTATTTATCGCCCCAACTGTCGGGCCTAAAGAAGAGTTGATGAAGGGTTTGGCGGGTCGGCGTACCGACCTTTATCAAACCATGCTGACGCACCTGATCGAAATCGCGCAATATGTCGACGAACTGGGCTATTATGGCATCGGGTTTACCGAACACCATCTTTCTGTAGAGGGAATGACATGTTCCATCAGTCCGCAGATGCTTGGGCTGCATTTGTCGCACTATACAAAGAGTTTGAAATTCGGGGCGCTTGGCCATGTCTTGCCAGTACATGATCCGCTCCGGGTAGCGGCCGAGATCGCCATGCTCGACCAGATGACGCAAGGGCGGGCATTTGCCGGCTTTGCTCGGGGAGTGCAGACCCGCTGGATCAACAGCATGGCTCAGCATAGGCTTAGCCTCGCCGACAATATTACGAACCCGCAGCAGTATGACGATGATCGGCGCAAGCTCTACTATGAAAATCTGGAAATCATTCTGAAGGCATGGGACAACGACACCTTCTCCCACAAAGGCGAATTCTGGACTCTGCCATCACCGAAAACGGCCTGGCCAGCGCAGAAAATGAGCCGGGACATGGGTGGGCGAGGCATGGATGCGGACGGCAATCTGGTTGAGATCGGCATCGCGCCGGCCATGTACAACCGCAAGCGCCCAACCATGTTCGAACCATTTTCCGTCAGCGAGAAGTCGATTGAGACGGCTGCTGCAAATGGGCTGATCCCGATTGGCATCATGTGTGATCCTGAGATTGTCGCTGAACAGGTCATCGCAGCGCAGCGGGGCTGGGCTGCGGCAGGTGTAGACACCAAACCCGGGCAGAATCTCGGTTTTGCAAGGTACATGGTTGTGGCTGATACCGATGAACAGGCTCGCGAATGGGCTGAAGAAGCGATGTTCGAATGGAGCTACTTCTTTGCGCAGTTTGGCTTCAATGCCGTCATGGCGAGGAAGGGTGAGGACTACAATACGATCCCAGCAGCAGTGGATGAATTCATCCGTCGCGGAATTCTCTATTGCGGGAGCCCGGACACGGTCAATCGCCAGCTAGAGGCGGCGCTCAAGGTCATGCCGGTCGATTATCTCTGGCTCTTTACCGCAAACGAACTCCTCGCCCAGCCCAAGATGATGCGAAATCTCGAGCTGATGTCGACCAAGGTCTTTCCGAATTTCACTGACCGGATAGGTCCATCGGTTCGGCGCCAAGCTGCATAAGCAAAGGGAGCAGAGGAATGCCGTATCAAAGCCTTTGGGGTGACATTCATCGCTCAGCGTTCGAGCAGGGCTATATCGACGCTGATGGCGTGCGGACGCGATATATCCGCGCTGGAAACCGTGCCGCGCCGAAGCTCATTTTTCTCCATGGAACAGGTGGGCATGCGGAGGCCTTTCTGCGCAACCTTGACGCCCATGCTGCGCATTTCGATACGGTCCTGATCGACTATCTCGGACATGGCTGGACTGACAAGCCTGACGTTCCCTATGAAATGCCGCAATATTGCGCCCATCTCGCTGCAACAATGGATGCCCTGGGCTTTAGATCGGCATCCATTTGCGGCGAATCGATGGGTGGGTGGATCGCTGCTTGGTTTGCGATCCATCATGCGGACCGTGTCGAGCGGCTGGTGCTCAATACCATGGGCGGTGCGACGATGAATGCACAAGTCATGAAGACGGTTTACGACAAGACTCTTGCCGCTGTCGAAGATCCATACACGCATACACGTCCACGCCTCGAATGGCTGATGGCGGATCCGTCGATGGTCACTGATGATCTGGTTGCATGCCGGGAACGAATTTATGCTCAGCCCGGCATGAAGGAAGCGATGCTCAAGATTCTCTGCCTGCAGGTGGAGGAGCCACGCCGTCGCAACTTGATGACACAGGAGAACATGTCACAGATAAAGGCACCAACCCTTGTGATTTGGACGAGCAAGGATCCGACCGCATCAACCGAAACAGGGGCTGAAATTGCGAGCTGGATCCCCGGATCCGAATTCGCAGTCATGCAGAATTGCGGCCATTGGCCACAATATGAGCAGCCTGAGGAGTATAATCGCCTGTCTCTTGGGTTCCTGTTGCGGGATCGGGAGCGGATTGCAGCCTGATGCCTGCAGAACTTATCTGCATGGGTCATGGCGGCCTGATGAATGTCGAGGCGCTGCTGACGCCTGACGAGCTTGCAGCCGTGAAGGACGAAATTGGTCAGGCACGAGCCGCGGTCCACGGATTTGTGCCGGATCTGATCATCCAATTTGGAAACGATCACAATAGCGGGTTCTCGTTGAAGCTGATGCCGCCTTTTCTGGTCGCCCTGAGAGCGCGGACGCTCGGGGATTTCGACACTTCACAGAAGGTATTGGCAATCGATGAGGTCTTGGCGCGACAATTGGTTCGCCATCTGCATGCTGAAGGTATCGATGTCGCTACATCCTACGATGCGCTGTTTGATCACGGCTTTACAATGGCGCTAGACAAATTGTTTGGTGACAGGGAGCATCCCCCGGTCATACCTGTTTTTACAAATTGCGGTGGCGATCTTCGTCCCCCGCTCCATCGATCATTGGCATTGGGAACGGCGATCGGGCAATTCTGTGCTTCCCAGTTTTCCCATCTCAATGTGCTGTTTGTCGGCTCTGGCGGTCTTTCGCATGATCCGCCTTTGCCGGAATTCGAGAAATCCTCGCCCAGCGTTCAGCAGCGTATGATTGAGGGTGTCGAATGGACGGATTCGAGCCTTCGTGAACGCACCGAAAGAGTGACAGAGGCTGGACGGGAACATGGAAGGGGAGAAGGCGCACTTCGTCCACTCAACCCGGAATGGGATCGTGAAATGCTGGCTTACTTTGGCACAGCGGATCTCGAGGCGGTTGCTGCGCAGGACGACTTGGAAATTGTTGAGGCCGGGGGACGTGGGGCAAGCGAGATCCGCAACTGGCTTGCCGCATTCGCTGCTCTCCGGGCTTATGGCGGCCACTACAGCGTTGAGCATGAATTCTATCGCCCGCTGCCAAGTTGGATCACTGGATTTGCAATCGTTCATGCCGCTTCAAAGTCCAATGAAATGAGGACTGCTGCATGAGTTTTCTCGATCCGCAAGCAAAGACTTTTCTGGACTTACTTGCTGCGAGTCCGCCACCTCCTGCAAGTCTGGAAGCTCAACGCCAAGGCTTTAGTGCTCTGTGGCGGAGTATGGCGCCGCAAGCGCCTGGGTCCGTTTTGGTGCGCCAACATCAAGTCGATTGTGGCGACCACGCCGTGGATTGTCTGGTCTATCGCCCGGCACATTCCGGCGACAGCCTTCCGGTGGTTCTGTTCTTGCATGGCGGCGGTGGCGTCATGCTCTCGCCCGAAGACTTCGACGCGACGAGCCGCATGTTGGCTGACCAGATTGGTGCACTTGTCGTTGTTCCGCGCTATCGATTGGCGCCGGAACATCCTTTCCCTCAGCCGCTGGATGATTGTCTGGCAGTTCATCGCTGGCTGGCGGTCAATGTCGGCTCATGGGGTGGTGACCCAACGCGGATTGCAGTCACCGGAGATAGCGCGGGAGGCTATCTTGCTGCTGCCGTTGTCCAGGATGCGATTAGGGAAGGCACTCCCACACCTGTTGCCCAGGCCTTGCTTTATCCTATGCTTGATATGGCAGGCGCAGCCCCCAGTCGCTTTGATCGTGAGGCATTCGTGACCCATGAAGGACTGCTCGCCACAATTGCCTTGCACTTTGGCGATAAGGTTCTCGATCCACGTGCCTCACCACTTCGTGCGCCAGATCTGAGCGGCATTCCTCAAACTCTAATTATAACTGTCGATACCGACCCGCTCATTGATGAGGGGCGCGCCTATGCGCACCGGCTAAGGGCGGCTGGGGTGTGTGTTTCCTATTTCTGCTACGAAGGTCAAGTCCACGGGTTCTTCTCTTTTGGTGGCGCAATGGATGAAGGCAATCGCTGCGTCGCGCACGTTGCCAGTTGGCTGCGGCTCGCGCTTTTCGACTGACAGATGACCGAAAACGTAGATTGCGTGATCATTGGCGCAGGCGTTGTTGGCTTGGCCTGCGGTGCTGCCTTGGCCGCAGCGGGGCATGAGGTGCTTGTGCTGGAAGCCGCGAAGTGCATCGGCGGCGAAACGAGCAGCCGCAATTCCGAGGTTATACATGCAGGCATCTATTATGATGCGGGATCTCTGAAGGCGCGGCTTTGCCGTTCTGGTCGCGACCGTCTCTATGCCTATTGTGCTGACCGCAGCATCCCTCATCGCCGTCTGGGAAAATTGATCGTTGCAGAGAGCAAAGCGCAGGAAGCGAAGTTGCGTGATATTGATGCTGCAGCGCAAGCCAATTCGGTTCACAATCTTGAATGGATATCGGCGAATGACATTGCGCAGATGGAACCGCTCATCCAAGGACATGCAGCGTTGTTTTCACCGTCCACCGGCATTGTCGACAGTCATGCCTTGATGCTCGCACTGGAAGGCGACCTTTCAACGATGGGTGGAATGGTCGTGCTGGCGGCGCCGGTCGTTGGCGGCGCCGTTAATGACCGAGGGCTTGTGCTCAGAATCGGTGGCAACGAGCCTATGACCCTTCATGCGCGAACTGTAATCAATGCAGCAGGACTTAAGGCGCAATCCGTAGCCTTGTCCATCAGTGGCGTGCCTGCTGCTACTATACCGCCGCTCCATTATGCGATCGGGCATTATTACCGCATGGGTGGTCGCACGCCTTTTAGCCATCTTGTCTATCCGGTACCCGAGGACGGTGGGTTGGGGGTTCATCTCACTCTGGATCTTGGAGGCCAGGCAAAGTTTGGACCGGATGTGCGTTGGATAGACACTGTCGACTACGCCTTCGATGATAGCCAACGTGAGGCCTTTGTCGCTGCCATCCGCAGATATTATCCGGCATTGGACGCGGAACGCCTCACCGCAGACTACACCGGTATCCGGCCCAAATTATCAGGGCCAGGTATGCCCGCGGCCGATTTTCGCGTTGACGACGTTCGGGTTCACGGGGTGACCGGATTGATCAATCTCTTCGGCATTGAATCGCCTGGCCTCACGGCCTCGCTTGCCATTGGTGATCTCGTCGCAAGCCTCGTCAAGCGTTGAAGTTCAGAACCAGCCCAGGTCGCGGCCAATCCTTGGCCACAAGCTGGCCCGTCGCGGCAAGCGTGATGTAGGCTGTCCGCATCTCTGGCCCGCCAAAAGCGATATTGGTGGGCGCAGGGTCCGGCATCGGTATATGCTCGATCTCTTTTCCCAGCGGCGAAATCACCGTTATTCCGCCTCGCGCAAGGGCTGCAACGCACACATTCCCGTTCGCTTCGACGGCCATTGAGTCATAGAGTTCGAAGCCCGGAGCACCATAAAGGAGCGCGGTTGCATTGAGAAGGCCGGGCGGAACATCGACGACGCCAGGCGCGGTAACGGGGTATTGCCAAACTCGCCCTGCCATTGTTTCAGCTACATAGAGTGTCTGGCCATCCGGTGAGAGTGCTATGCCATTGGGGTGGCTGCGCGGATACACACGCTCAGCGATGAAACTACCATCGCACCTTGCATAATAGACTGCTCCTACGTCTTCGCTGCGTGCGTAGCGCTTGCCATTGTCCGTAAACCAGAAGCCGCCCTCTGCATCAAAAACCAGATCATTTGGTCCCTTTAACGGCTCTCCATCGCAATGCGTGTACAGCGTCTCGACTTTACCTGTTCCCAGATCGACGCGCTGGATACTGCCGCCTGCATAGTCTGCTGGAGTGAGCCCCGGCAGGAGCATGCCATCTATTTCGTGCCATTCAAATCCGCCGTTGTTGCAAATATAGATCTTTCCGTCAGGGCCGACGGCTGCGCCATTCGGCCCGGCTCCGACATCCGCGACCACGTCCACCTGTCCGTCCGGATGAACTCGGCTTAAAGTCCCCCGTGCAATCTCGACAACGAGCACGGTGCCATCCGCCATGACGACTGGCCCCTCGGGAAACTTCAAGCCAGTTGCGATGACCCGAACGTCTGACATTTGATGATCTCCTATCGTTTTGGTTGAAGTCTATTGGATGTCCGAACCGCAAGATCCACCCTCTGAAAGATAGGTGGCCGGTCGCGAAAAAGACGACTATCTCGCCGGATTGAATTGGGAGATATGTCATGAACGGCCTGTTGGCGGGTAAGGTCATCATCGTCACTGGCGCCGGAGGAGGCATTGGCAAGGCGTCCGCTCTGCTGTTCGCCCTGGAAGGTGCATCTGTGGTTGCGACTGGCCGCACCGATGAGACAGTCGCCGAGGTTGCGGACGAAATCCGCAAAGCGGGCGGCAAATGCATCGGCCTTCGTGTCGATGTGGCGGTTGGCGCAGATTGCGGCCTTATGGTCGAAACAGCGGTCAAGAGCTTTGGACGCCTTGATGGCGCTTTTAATAATGCCGGGATCGATGGCCCAATTGCTCCTGCGGCAGATTACCCTGAAGCCGCGTTTGATGAAGTTATCGCAATCAATTTGAAGGGAATTTGGAACTGTATGCGTTTCCAGATCCCGGCCATGCTCGCAACCGGTGGTGGAGCTATCGTCAACAACGCCTCAGCGCTGAGCGAGGTTGGGCAGTTCGGTATGGTCGGTTATTGCGCATCAAAGGCCGGGGTTCTTGGCCTGACGCGGGCTGCAGCGCTTGACTATGGAGCGCAAGGGGTCCGCGTGAACGCCCTTTCGCCCGGCGTCGTTGAAACGCCGATGATGACCAGTCAGATGAATTCTTATCCGGATCTGCGAGGGATGCTGCTTGCTCGTCATCCAATCGGCCGCC
Source organism: Aquisediminimonas profunda (assembly GCF_019443285.1). Lineage (GTDB taxonomy): Bacteria > Pseudomonadota > Alphaproteobacteria > Sphingomonadales > Sphingomonadaceae > Aquisediminimonas > Aquisediminimonas profunda. The sequence goes on along the minus strand of NZ_CP080327.1, from coordinate 2,960,759 downwards.
TCGGCGCGCCCGAAGAACTTGCAGAAGCTGCCGCATGGATGCTGTCCGACCGCTCAAAGTTCATGTTGGGCGCGAACGTTTCAGTCGATGGAGGCTATGCCGCTTTCTGACCTTACCCCAGCGCGGCTGAAAGCAGACTGAAAGCCAACCCGATCCCCGAAATATATGTGCCCATCCCTCCAACAAAACGAAGGAGGCTGAATTGGTTCATGCTTCCGCCAACGATGAGTGCCATTGCATGAGCATAACGCGCAACCGTGAATGCCGTAATGAGTGCAGAAATGACCAGGGAACTCGCCGTAACGGAAAAATAGAGGGCCAAAGCGATTCCCGTCGGAACATATTCCGACGCATTGCCGTGCGCACGGATGAGCTTGAACAAGCGGCTCGTTTCATCCGTTGGTATGCCGCCCAGTTTGCTGGAATTGGCACGCTCGAGCGACACCGCGAAGCCTAGGCCAAACAGCAAGACCATCAACAATGCTGCGCACACAAGGTTACTATTCATGGTTCGGCCTCCTGTTGGACTGTCGGCCACGAGGATAGATCGCCTGCTTTGCGCCGAACCTTACTTTTGGATGGTGAAGCACATGTCTCCCGACGCCAAGCCTTTTAGGGCCAATGGAGAATCGCCGAATGAACCATCCGACACTTTTCTCGCCAGCCTCACTCGGCACACTTGAACTGCCCAATCGAATAGTCATGGCGCCAATGACGCGTCTGCGCGCTTTGGGCGGCCTGCCCAATTCCGCAATGGCGGACTATTATGGTCAACGCGCCGATGCAGGCCTGATTGTTACGGAATGCACAATGGTTGCAGACACAAGTGCTGCATATATCAACGCGCCGGGCATCTTCGATGATCGGTTCATCTCTGGCTGGCGCGCTGTAACGGACGCTGTGCATGAGAAAAACGGGCGCATCTTCATGCAACTTTGGCATTGCGGGCGTGTTGCCCATATGTCCATGATGCCCGGAGAGGTCGCCCCTCTTGCACCGAGCCCGATTGCGGGGGCAGGCGAGCTTCATACTTTCTCTGGCAAGCACCCAATGTCCGTTCCACGTGCGATGTCGGTCGATGAAATCAGGGGTTTGACCAAGGCCTTTGGCAAAGCCGCGGAACGTGCGTCGCGTGCTGGATTCGACGGTGTCGAAATCCACGGTGCCTTTGGATATCTGATAGATCAATTTCTTCAGGATGGCAGTAATCGCCGCAATGATGACTATGGCGGATCGATTGAAAACCGGGTGCGCTTTCTGCTGGGCATCGTTGGCGCAGTTCAGCAGGCATTTGGTGCCAATGTTGGCCTGAAACTCTCCCCATCAAGCAGGGCACATGGCATGTCTGACTCAGATCCTGCTGCACTTTTCGGCTTTCTCCTTGATCAACTCAACGATGCCGATCTTGCTTATGTCCATATGATGGAGCCGCTACCCGATGATCAGGCGATGAACCCGACAATCGTCAACACACGTGCCTTTGCGCGTCAACATTATCGAGGTGTCTTGATCGCTAACGGAGGCTTCGCGGCAGAATCGGCGGAAGCTGCACTCGCAGCGGGCGAGGCAGATCTCGTTTCATTTGGACAGTTGTTCATCGCCAATCCCGACCTGCCAGAGAGGTTTGCACGCGGCGCAGCGCTTGCCATTCCGGATTTTACGAAGGTCTATGGCGTTCCGGGTCTGCCTGTCGAGATCGGCTATAGCGATTATCCCAGAGCAATTTCGACATGACGCCCGAGGAAAAGATCGCAATGCTCTGGGAAAGGGCCCAAATCGAAACCGTCATGCTCGACTTTGGACGTGCCCTCGATCTTGGAGATTGGCCGCTTTATCGCAAATGCTTCGCCGACAGGATCAGGGTCGATTTCGAGCGCCTGACTGGATTTCCGGAGATTGAAGTCGATGCCGATGCCTGGACGCGTTTTGCAGAACTCGCATTGGGACAAGTGCGAAGACACCATCAATATTCAAATTTTGCGGCAAAATTGGAAGGCGAGCGGGCGACGGCAATCACCTATATGGTCGCCAGGCATTTCAAGGCAACCGACCGCGGCGGCTCCACAAATACACAATACGGCTGGTACGAAAATAGCTTCCAGAAACTGGCTGGTGAGTGGAAGATCGTTCGCCTGTCCCATCAATTTCAGTGGGTTTCGGGTAACGATGCCCTGTTCGATTTTTCCGAACCGGCGCTTGCTGCGCAAATGGCGTGCGTTTTTTGCGACGCTAATCGCGTCAAGCAATCAGGCCCAGCTGACGCGCCTTGAATACGGCTTCGGATCGTCGATTGACCCCTAATTTGCCATAGATCTGCTGCAAATACCATTTGACTGTTCCGAGCGTCAGTCCAGCTTCTTCCGCAATCTGGCTGTTCATCATGCCGGTCGAAATCATGAGGAGAATTTCGGATTCTCTGTCATTCAAGGCATCATATTGGCCGCCAAGTTCATCAATATCGATGGTACTGTTTGGAGCCTTCGCGGCTTTGCTGCCAAATGCCGTCACGACTTGGTTGTGATAGGTGAGGAGATCCAAATCGGCACCTGCCGAACTCAAAGCCATCTGCTCGATTTGAACTTTGACAGCAGGATTGGCGTCGACAAAGGATCTTACAAACCGGCCCTTGGCGCCAAGCTGAAGGGCTGTGCGCAAAGTGCGATGAGCCGGCTTGGCTTCGCCCATGACAATCTGCACATGTGCCAGCAAAAGGCCAAATCGGATACCAAAACGGGTACAGCCGTTATCGTCTAAGAACCGAAGCCAACGGCGGAGCAGCATCTCTGCACCGCCCAGATTGTTATCGACGAGAGCCAGGTGAGCCGCTGCGAACGCGCGCGCCGCTGCTGCAGTTGTCTGCCCTTTCGCCGGATAAAATGTCTCAAGTCCTGCAGACAGGTTATTGACTATTCCGATACGCCGAACCTCGGCGGTTTCGCCCGCAGCGGCCAGGATCCTGATACGGTCAGCGACAAGAAACGCGTTTAGACGATCAAACTCGCGCGCTACAGAAATCTCCAACCCCTCATCTAGAGCACGCAGGGCTGCGTTGGTGGATTCCAGTGCGGCCAATCGCACCTTCGTCTGATAACCGGCGACTAGTTGGTCGACCAGGCCGATCCGTGTGGAAAGTGGCAGAAACTCCTCTACAAGTTCTCTCGCTCTCTCAACTTCGTTTTGCTCGTAGAGCAATTCTGCCAAATGCAGTGCGGGGATTGCGGTCACCGGATTTTCGCGGCCAATGACCTCCAATGCTGTCTCAAGCGATCCCTCATAGATGATCCGCGCGCGATCCAGTTGGCCAATCTGCGAATAGCCCGCCCCAATGATGCAATCGTGCCAAATCGTTCCCCAGCGATTGCCATTGTTGACAAAAATTTCGCGCGCTCGGCCAGATGCCGCAATTGCCTGACAATTGAATTGCTCGCGTTGAGCATAAATCAGAGACGTTTGAGAAACGGCATCATCATAAAATGAATATCCACCGTCCATGGCCAGCCATTGGCGAGCAAGCGCTTCTGCGCGGACCATCTCATCCCTGAGGATCGCCAGTTGCATTTCACAGTAAATCTGTTTGCGCAATATGCGCGGTAGATCGCGCCCTGATTCAATCCATTTTGCCGTACGCTGCGCATTCATCAGCGTTGAACGGACATCGCGCAGGATCCGGTTTGCTTCGCTGAACTGCCAAGTAAGGGTCAAAGCATATACGCGATCAAGCTGAATTTCGGGATAGTCGAGAAGTAGCTCCTGTGGCAGTGCGGAAGCATAGCGCATCAACGTGCCGTCGCGGCCTGATTGAACCAGTTGATGCGAAACGCGATTCAAGACTTCGGCAGAATCTACAGGATTGCCCGCGAGGAACGCATGTCGAAGTGCCCGTCCTGGGTAGCCGCGCTCTTCAAACCAATTTGCCGCTCGCCGGTGCAAATCAGACTTACGCTCCGGCGCTGAACGCGCGGCCATGGCCGCCACAGCATCTGAAAACAATTGGTGGAAGCGGAACCAGCCCGGCTGGCCCACTCTTGAAATAAACATTTGCAACGATTCAAGCTCTTCGATCAGCGCTGCGCTGTCATTGCGATCAAGCACGGTGTCACAGAGTTCCGCTGAAAACTCTCCTATGACGCCAGCATCAAGGACAAACTCGGCAATACGTGCCGGCAGTCTGACGAGAACCTCGTCGCGCAAGAATTCCGCAACACCCAGACCGGTTGCGGGCAAGAGCTGTGCAAGGGCAGGACGATTGTCATGGGAAAACGACAAGGCTGCAAGCTTGAGTCCGACTGGCCAGCCTTCGGTGTGGGCAAACACCTGATCGGCAACTTCATCCGATACAGCGTCAGGAGCGCTGAGTACCAGAAAGTTTCGACTTTCATCCCGGTCAAAGCGCAAGTCTCGCAAGCCCAGCTCCAGCACTTCTCCCAATGCACGTAGCTTCGCGAGGCGAATGTTTGGCTGGGTGCGAGAGCTCAGCAAAAGATGCAGCTTTTGCGAGCCTGAATTCGCAAGCAGCCCAATCAGGCTGAGTACATCCGGATTTGAAACTGCATGCAAATCATCGATCAGGAGTACGACATGGCGATTGGTCTTTTCCGTAGCATTGATGATCGAAGTTGCGGTCGCCCGCAAATCGATATCAAGCTTGAAATCGATTGATGCCCGTAATGTGCCGTTCAATTCGCCTATACCGTGGTCTATCGCCGAGATGAGATGATTTGCGAATAGAATGGGATCATCATCGGACTCGTCCACGGTGAGCCAGGCGGCATCGACCAAACCGCGGTCCAATCCCAAATACCATTCTCCCAAGGCCGTTGATTTTCCATATCCGGCAGGTGCGGCAACAATGGTCAAGGCTACATCGAGCGCGCGGTTCAATTTATCCATAAGGGATTGGCGCGCGATCAACGCCGATTTACGAAGTCTCGGCGGACTCAATTTTGTCGCTAGAATAAGGCCAGAAAGGCCCGCCTGGATCTCGGAGGCGGGAATCAAGGGCCTATTGCGGACGGCCTTAAGCGAATTGTTCACGGTCAAGGCCGCCAGCACCGACGCTAATCGATGGCTCCAGTGCACTGTTCGCCAAGGCTAGGGCATCGACCGCAGCTTCGCCCATGCGGACCAACAGCGGGAGCGCATGGGCCTGAGCAAGAGCTTCACAATAGGTCCAGCTCGCGACATTCCCTTGCTCATCAAGGATATCGCACCACGCGATGGCAAGCGCATCGTTGAAGCGGGATGCGTGATGAAAGGCGAGCGCTTCAAGCCTTGAGTCTTTAGACGTCCTGTTCGGGACAATTGCGGGCATGATGTGGCCGGGTGAAACAAGATCCTCGCCAACAGCCGTTGGTTCTGCCAGAGTGCGCAGGGTAAGCGCACGTTCCGAGGCGGATATGCCCGTTTCGGTGCAAGCCTTCGCTTCCACACTTGCAAGATAGCGCGGTGCGTCGGCATTGGTCCTGTTGTCGTTCATTGGCGCCAACCCAAGCCCATAGGCGCGTTCAGGGGTCATGGCGGCACCGATCAGGCCACGTCCGTATCTCGCCATGAAGTTTACGTGATCTGCGCTAATCCTTGTGGCGTCTTGAAACAGCAAGCCGCGTCCGCGACCATCCAGCGCAGACTTTTCAATCAGAACGGTCAATGGACCGTTCGAGGCTCCTCGCAACATGCCGCCCATCTCCAGACTCCTGACGCGCAATGTTCGGCCTTGTTATTTCTTTGAACGACCGACGCACGTGTTATCTAAGCCATATGGGCAATCGGCAACACCTAACTTTTGGCCGGGCAATCTTCTCTGCCCATCCAACCAAAGGTTAGGTGGCGTTTGGCGCAAATGGGTGTGTCAGGGATAGATGGCTGAACTTGATAAACTGAATCCGGCGATTCGCCGCTTTGGCGAAGAACTTTATTCTGCCTTGCGCAATCGCAAGACCATTCTTCCGATCGCTGAACGCGATCCCACACTTACCATTGAGGATGCCTACGAAATCTCCCTCGAATTTCTGGCGCGTCGTTGCGCTGATGGTGAAAAGGTTGTCGGCAAGAAGATTGGCGTGACGTCCAGAGCCGTTCAGGACATGCTGGGCGTCCATCAACCGGACTTTGGCTTCCTGACAGACTGGATGGCTGTCGAAGGCGATATTTCCATCGACGACAAAGCACTCATCGCGCCGCGCGCCGAAGCTGAAATTGCCTTCATTCTCAAACGCGGGCTGAAGGGCCCTGGGGTTTCCGCGAGTGATGTACTCTCCGCAACCGAAGCAATCGCACCATGTTTCGAGATTGTAGACAGTCGCATCCATGATTGGCGGATAGGCATCATCGATACGGTGGCTGACAACGCCTCGTGTGGTGTTTTCATTCTGGGGGAAGCGCGGGCCGATCCGCACAATTTTGACCTGCCCAGCTTGAAGGTATCAGTCCACAAGAACGGTGAGCCGCTAAGCGAGGGCTTTGGGGCGGCTGTCCAAGGCTCGCCGGCCGAAGCAGTCGCCTGGCTCGCAAATACACTGGGCGGTTTCGGAGTTTCTCTCGATGCGGGCGACATAATCCTGTCCGGCTCGCTCGTTCCATTGGCACCTGCAGTAAAGGGCGATGTTTTCGAGATGCAGCTCCACGGCATCGGGAATTGTGTTGCGCGTTTTGTTTGAAGGGAATTTGTGTGGGACGGATCAAGGCAGTGATCATCGGTTCGGGCAATATTGGCACAGACCTGATGATGAAGATGATCAAATATCCGCAGAACATGGATTTGGTGGCCGTCGTTGGCATCGATGCGGCGTCGGAAGGGTTGGCGATGGCCCGCGCGCACGGCATCGCGACGACACATGAGGGGATCGAGGGGCTGAAGCGGATGGCCAATTATCCTGAGATCGGCATCGCTTTCGATGCGACCTCTGCCTATGCCCACAAGGTCCATGATGCAGCACTGCGCGCCGACGGGATCCAGGTGGTCGACCTCACTCCAGCGGCGATCGGTCCATTCACGGTTCCACCCGTCAACATGGAAGCCCATCTCGACCAGCCCAATGTGAACATGGTGACATGCGGCGGCCAGGCAACGATCCCGATGGTGGCAGCCGTCAGTCAAGTGGCCAAGGTCCATTATGCTGAGATCGTGGCTTCAGTCTCGTCTCGTTCGGCTGGCCCCGGCACGCGTGCCAATATCGACGAGTTCACCCGGACCACGGCTCGCGCAATCGAAGTGGTTGGTGGCGCAGCCAAGGGCAAAGCGATCATTATCCTCAATCCGGCCGAACCCCCAATGATCATGCGTGATACAGTATTCACCCTGTCCGAAGGTGGTGATGAGGATGAAATCCGGGCTTCAGTCAAGGCGATGGTCGCCAAGGTTCAGGCCTATGTTCCAGGATACCGACTTAAACAGGAAGTCCAGTTTGAGCGCTATGGTGACAACAACCGGCTGCACATTCCAGGAATGGGCGACTTTACCGGGATCAAGACCAGCATCTTTCTGGAAGTCGAAGGAGCAGGCGACTACCTGCCGAGCTATTCGGGAAACCTCGACATCATGACGGCAGCAGCCAAGGCGACAGGCGAACTTCTGGCAGCGCGAAGGATGGTTGCATGACATTCGATGTAACCCGCGACAAGCTCTACATCCAGGACGTGACGCTGCGCGACGGAATGCACGCGATAAAGCATATGTACGGGATTGACCATGTTCGAGCCATTGCAAAAGCGCTCGACGAGGCCGGGGTCGATGCGATCGAGGTTGCGCATGGTGACGGGTTGAGCGGGGCAAGCTTCAATTACGGCTTTGGCGCGCATACCGACTGGGAATGGCTTGAGGCCGTGGCCGATGTCCTGACGCACTCGATCCTGACCACGCTGATCCTTCCCGGGGTTGGCACAGTCGAGGAACTGAGGCGCGCTTATGATCTGGGCGTTCGATCCGTGCGCGTTGCGACCCACTGCACCGAGGCCGATGTGTCAAAGCAGCATATCGGTATAGCACGCGATCTTGGGATGGATGTCGCGGGCTTCTTGATGATGAGCCATATGATTGAGCCAGAAGCCCTCGCTCAGCAGGCCAAGCTGATGGAAAGCTATGGCGCCCACTGCGTCTATGTGACCGACAGCGGTGGCGCCCTGGACATGGATGGGGTTCGGGATCGCCTGCGCGCCTATGACCGCGTGCTCAATTCGGGAACACAACGCGGAATTCATGCCCATCATAATTTGAGCCTGGGGACGGCGAATTCGATCGTTGCTGCACAGGAAGGGGCAGTTCGTATCGACGCCAGCTTGGCCGGTATGGGGGCGGGGGCGGGCAACGCCCCGCTTGAAGTGTTCATCGCCGCTGCTGATCGCAAAGGCTGGAACCATGGTTGCAATGTCATGGCGCTGATGGATGCCGCCGAAGATCTGGTGCGGCCTCTACAGGACAGGCCGGTTCGCGTTGACAGAGAAACTCTCGCGCTTGGCTATGCCGGTGTCTATTCAAGCTTCCTTCGCCACGCCGAAAAAGCCGCATCAGACTATGGTCTGGATACACGCGCGATACTGGTTGAACTGGGCCGCCGAAAAATGGTCGGCGGGCAAGAGGACATGATAGTGGATGTCGCCCTCGATATGCTAAAGGACGGGCGCGCGCCCCTAAATTGAAGGCCGTCAGCTTGAAAAGGGCTTTGCCGAGGCAAATGTGCCATCAACATAGAGCAGCGGCCGTGCGGAGTAGTTCAATCGCACAGCAATAACTTGTCCAATAATGATGCGATGTGTGCCGTGATCGAGGAAGTTTGCCTGTTTGCAGACTATGGATGAAACGGCAGATTTCAAAATTGGAACGCCGCCAATTTCCGACCAATCACCTCTTGTGAATCTCTCGTCCCGCTTGCTGGACTGGCCGAAAACATTCGCAATTGCGACATCTTCTTCGCTTAGCACGTTGACTGAAAAGCGGCCGCTCAATTCCACTACATCGAAGATTGTGGCCGACCTGTTTATGCAAACCAGCAGCGACAAAGGATCGAAACTCAGGGAGGTTACGGCAGTTGCCGTCATGCCCGCCCGTTCTTCATTCTCGCCGGTCATTATCAGATGTACGGAACTTGCCATGCTTCGCATCGCCGTTCGGAAGTATTGAGCGAGATTAGCGCTTGCTTCGATCATGCTACACATTTTGAGATCAGGACACTTGGATTTCACCTTACTTTTGGTGCTGGAAACTGCCCGGTTAATTTTGCCAAGATTGCGCTGCGACGAATTGATATTGTCCGCTGTGTTGGCCGATCCGGAACGGCACCTTTCAAGAGCGCTGTATGGGATAGCAGACATCCGAAGAAATGAGTTGGCGTGTCATGACATGGCCCCCTGATAGTTACCAGTCAGAGGTAGCGTCTCGCTCCTTCGAGATGGTTGTTTGACCAGATGACAAGGTGCATGACGGGATGCTGGAGATCCCCTACCAGGAGTGCTGCCCTGAAACGGCTTGCGCTGCAACCGATGCTGCCGCCAATTCAGATTGCTCGACTTCTGCCAAATTGGTGATTAGCTTGGGATGCGAACGAATTCGGGGGAGATCGTGACTTGAATTTTTCAGTGACGGGCATCTATCGCTATCCGGTCAAATCAATGCAGGGGGAAGCGCTCGATCGGGTAGTGGTCGGCACGGGCGGCCTGGCACTGGATCGGGGCTGGGCACTGAGGGATGAAGAAAACGGCAATATCCTGAGCGCAAAGCGTGTCGGTGAATTGCTCGAATGTTCGGCCCGTTACGTCGATCACCGCAACGACAATTCGATCCCCCATGTCGAGATAAGCCTGCCGGGTGGCAAAACGATCCGGTCTGACGATCCTGGTGCCAACAACAGCCTTTCGGAATTCCTTGACCGGGACGTGACGCTTTGGCCGCTACAGCCAAAGGAAGATGCGGAGCATTACCGCACCAGGCGGGATCCCGATTTCGATTTGGAAAAGGAGCTGCGTGAAATCTTCGCGCTCAATCCGGATGAAGGGCTGCCCGACCTGGGCAAGTTTCCGCCGGAGGTCCTCGAGGAATTGTCGGTCTATTCTTCGCCGCGCGGGACCTATTTCGATGCATTTCCGATGAACTTCCTCACCGAAGCTTCGCTGCGCCGGATGGCGCAACTGATGCCGGGCGTGAAAGTCGGCAGGGAGCGCTTCCGGCCCAACATCCTAGTGGGCGACGATCAGCAGTGCTGCGACACGGCAGAGTTTGATTGGGTCGGCAAAAAAGTATCAGTAGGAGGAGCGCAGTTCGACATCGCCATGGAATGCCCGCGATGTGTCATGACGACGCGAGCCCAGCCAGGTTACGAGAAGGCGAGCTCGATCATGCGAACCTTGGTGCGCGAGCTGAACCATAACCTCAGCGTTTACGCGAATGTCGTACGCGGCGGCGCGATCAGCCTTGGCGACGCGGTTGAGGTCGTAAGCGAATTACGGTGACGAATTGCAGTTAAAGCGAAGTCGATAAACGATTGTCATAAGAACTGCGCAGCAAACGCCAAAAGTGCTTGCCCGACGGCCCGATTTTGACGGCACTATTTCAAGGCGGGGACCGCTGCACTTGGAAACGGGACATTCATGATCCGTGCAATTGTCGGGGCAATGGCACGGATGTCGATCTCTCCGAAGTCATGTCCTTTGGCGACCTTCGGCCCCATGATCATGAAGGTGGAGCGCATGGCTGCAGAAGCCGGAAAATAGCCGTGCATGCCCTTGGAGCGTGATGGCCGGACCATATCGGCCGTCGGGCCTTTGAAGCCGCCGCTCATCGCGCCGGGAGCCATATCGACATAGAAGCTGGCTTCAGGATTTCCGTGCATCGCGGCGATCTCTGGTCCTCGAATGATCGACGCGATTTGCATGTTGGGATCGACCTTGAGGCGATCAAGCAGCGCGCTGACACGTTCACGAACGGCACTGTCATCGGGTTTTGCGAGGACTATGGCCACCGAGCCTCCGGAAGGCCAGGGCATAGCCAGCCAGTCGGCGACCTTGCCGTTCTCGTCGAGGGTAATGAGCTTTTCATCAATGAAGGCGCGAAAGAAATCGATCTCGACGGTGGTCGGTGCAAAGCCATGGTCGCTCACCAGCGCGATAACGGCGTCCTGGTGCACAGCGCGCTCGGTCGCGATCAACGTTCCGACTATGGTGTCAATTCGTTCGAGCACGGCATGCGCTTCGGGCGTACCTGGCCCGGACTCATGCTGCTGATGGTCAAGTCCGGTCAGATAGACCGTCGCAAAGTCCGGCTTCTGGTCCTTGATCAATTGCACCGCAAAGGCACCGCGGTTCTCGTCTGCCTCAACAGACTCATCGATGCCTTGCACATAAGGTTTGCCAACTTCCGTTTCGAGGCGATCTACAAGCCCGGGCGTTGCGAGCGCCTTCATGAGGTTCAGATCGTCGGGATGGCCCGTCCGCCAATATTGCGGCAGATTCCATCGAATCGATGACGCGCCAACGCTTACAGGCCAGAAGACATTGGCGACCGAACGGCCGGCCTTTGCGGCTGCGTCCCACAATGTGGGCACCTTTATGTCTCGTGCATACCAATACCAGCCGGTCTGGTTTATCCCCTTGGGATCAAATGTCGTGTTGTTGACCACGCCGTGCTGGTCCGGACTTACGCCCGTGATGAGTGTCGTGTGGCTGGGGTAGGTGACTGTCGGCAAGACGCCCACCACGCCGCTTGCATAGCTGCCCTCCACAAGGAACCGCCGCAGGTTCGGGATTTTCAGTCCCCGCTTCTCGGCATCCAGCACGTCTCCCGGGCGCAGGCCATCGACCGAGATCATCAGAACCGGTTCGGCCTGAGCCGCACCCGGCGCGAGGCTCAGAAGCAACATCACGCCGGGCAACAGGGCCTTGTTCATCAAAAGCCGACCTTCACTGTGGCAAGGAACTGCTGCGGTGCGCCTGCCAGAAGCGTCTGGTTGTCACCGCTGTTTCCAAAGCCGTTGGAGCCAATCGTGGACACATATGCCTTGTCGAACAGGTTTGTCACGTTGAGTTGAAGTTCGGCCTTCCGCAGGCCGGCAATATCGAACCTGTAACCAAGGGTCGCATCCACCAGGGCTCGCCCGGGGACCGACTGATCGTTGAGATATGTGAAGTAGCGCTTGCTGGCGCAAACTGTCTCGTTGCCAATGTTCGCCTTCCACCCCATTGAAGACATTGAGCCCCCAAAACTAAATTCTGAAAGCAGCCATCAGCCAAGTACACAATCTAGCTGAACGGATGGCAGCTTTCGATTAGCCGGTCCATGCCTGCAAACGGCTGAATAATGCGCTGCAGCCAAACTGGCATCCTGAACGCGGTCGCTGGCTTGGAATGGCATGCATGGCCGATTCAGGTGTGATGCCTCGGTGATTGCGAATTTATCAGCAGCGCTTCCAAGCTGCTGGAAAATCAGAAAAAATAATTAAATTTCAATAATTTAGGTGGTGGACGCACTAGGGCTCGAACCTAGGAACCGCTGATTAAGAGTGAGAGATGATAGTCGGAATGTAGGGGAATTATCAGGAGGGGAGGATTGATGAAGGGCAGAAATACTGCCATTTATCTGGAATTGACTGGAGCCTAGCTAACTCAACGGGAAGGCGATCAGTTAGACAGATGTTAGACAGGCTATGCCCATGCCGAAGCCAGCGTCACTCTTGAAGGGGTTTGAAAAGGCCGTCGAAACCACCCGCGCAAATCCCGCTAAGCGCCAGGTCATATTTGATGGAGCGACAACCGGGCTCGCGCTGATCGTGTCGCCAAAGGGCAAAAAGAGCTTTTCCATTGTCGCGCGCGATCCGAAAGGGAAGCAGGTTTGGAAGAGCATCGGTGAGCCGGGCAAAATGACCGTTGCGCAAGCCCGCGAGAAGGCCCGCATCGGCGTCGACAGGATCAAGGCCGGTGAGACCGAAGTGTTTCCAGATGAGAAGCCCAAGGCGCCGCCTGAGACGTTCAAAGTGGTTGCGGAGCGCTTTATTACACGATGGGTTGATAAAGGCGGCAAGAAGCAGGACGGTGTGCCGCTGCGCTCGAAGCGCGAAATCGAGCGTCAACTCAAAAAGTATATCTATCCGAAATGGGGAGACAGGCCATTTCTCGAAATCCGGCGCGGCGTTGTGACTGCGCTTATGGATGAGCTGGTCGATAATCATGGCGCGGTGCAAGCTGATCGCGTGCTGGCGACACTCGCAAAACTCTTCAACTGGTTCCGGCAATATGATGAGGAATATGTCTCGCCAATCATTCCAGAGATGAAGAGGTCAGGCAGCCATATATCTCGCGCCCGCAAGCGCATCCTGACTGACGATGAAATCCGGACAATCTGGGCTGCATGTGGCGAGATCGGAACCTTCGGCGCGTTCGTTCGTATGGCGCTCCTGACAGGGCAGCGAAGGGCAAAGGTTGCGGCCATGCGGCACGAGGATGTTGTTGATCGCGTGTGGACAATCCCTTCAGAGGCTCGGGAGAAGGTGAACGCTGGTTCGCTCAAGCTGCCGGATGCGGCAATCGACATCATCGAGGCTCAACCCAAAGTGAAGGATAATCCGTTTGTTTTTACGGGTCGCGGCAAACTTGCCTTCAACAGCTTTTCGGACGGCAAGGAGGACTTGCACGCAAAGGCCCCGATTGCGCCATGGGTTACGCATGATTTGAGGCGCACCGCGAAGTCATTAATGGCAAGGGCAGGGGTGAGGCCCGATATATCGGAGCGGACGCTTGGCCACGTCATAACTGGCGTTGAAGGCACGTATGATCGTTATTCCTATGCCGACGAGAAGGCCGAAGCACTCAAGGCGCTGGCAAGCCTCGTTGAGCGGATATTGGAAAACGACGATTGCAATGTTGTTCAGCTGGCGACTGCGCGATGACTAGAGAAGAGGCCGAGCGCATCGCAGCTCCGATGATGCTGCAGTATCGCCAGCAATATGAGCGGGGAGATCCTCTTGGGCTTATCCAGGCCATGCGCCATGCAATTATGTGGTCGCTACCCGTTCCCGATTGGGCATCTGAGCATGCTTTGAAGGCCATCGAATTCTATTACACCGAAAATGGGGGAGCACCGGGAAGAGGAAAGACGGGAAGTCTGAGGGCGAAAGCTAAGCGGGATCGCATAGACAGGTGGCGCCACAGGGCTGCGGACCGTGAATTGGCGATGCGGCAATATGGGATCATTGGAGGCTCAAAGGAGGCGGCATTTCAGCGTGCATCGGATAGCCTCAAGCATACACCTGCGCAGGGCGAGCCCAGGCAAATTAAGCGGTCTTATGCCAAGGTCGAGAAAAGCTTTAAGCAAAACTCTGACCAATAATTGACCCGAATTATAGGTTCTAGGACGAGCAAATTATGCCCTTAATAGGAAGGTTCCGGAAACAATCGGAGCCACGAAATGAAAGTTCTCAGAACCTACCAAACCGAAGAGAAGACGGGCTATTGCGACCGCCAGCTTCGCGACCTTGAAGCCCAAGGCCTTTTCCCAAAACGCTTTCCCTTGAACCCGAGCGGCAAAGGCCGCGCCGTTGGCCATCTCGAAAGCGAAGTTGACCAGTGGATAGCTGAACGCGCGGCGGCCAGGATGGAGGCCGCCTGATGAAAACGAAGCCCCGCCACACAGGTGGCAAAGGCTCCGATGATCTTTCGCGGGATCAAGAGCCTCTTAACAGAATCCGCCCTTATCAGCAACCGGAGCTTGGCCCGATCTTGCGTCGCCATTGGTGGCGGGAGGGTGCTGCATGAACGCGCTGATGAAGACCGAGACGGCACTGTTCCAGCGCGATGACATGGACGCCCGCTTTGACACCTTCATTGGGCGAGGTGATCCGCCAGACGTCCGCCAGGCGCGTAAGGCACTTGCCAAAGCCCGCGATTGGTCATTATTCGCAGTCAGCAACCCTTGCGCGCACAGTGACGACGCCTTGTCCGTCCACCAAGTCATCCTGAGGATTACGAGTCGGTGGATGTACGCGCATCTCGACACCGACAAGATACTGGATGCCGTCGCGGTTTGCCGCCGTTTGGCGATTACGACCTCATGCCTTGATCGCCTGGATCTATCCCATGGCTGATCCCTGGGACGAACCACTTGTGCACCCAGGCGGGATATCGGCGAGCAGGCTCATGCAGATGCAGTTCGCGCCGCTCAGGCATGTCGTGCCTTGCTATGTTGTCGAAGGTCTTACGGTCTTTGCGGGAGCGCCCAAGCTGGGGAAGTCGTGGCTGGCTCTCGACTGGGCCCATTCGGTCTCGGCAGGGGCCCTGGCATTCGGCTCCTTGGCTTGCGAACAGGGCGATGTCCTGTATCTGGCGTTGGAGGACAACCCGCGTCGCCTTCAAGGTCGACTCAGGCACATGCGGGTGAACAATCCTTCCGAACGGCTCACCTTCCATACCGAATGGCCGGACATGGACGGTGACTGTCTTGGGCGGCTCCAGGCATGGATAGACAGTGTGTCCAGACCTCGCCTTGTCATCATCGACGTGTTCGCAAAGGTTCGCGGCATCAACAGCGGACGCGAGACCCAGTATGAGGCAGATTACAAGTTCGCCGCGATGCTCCAGCGCTTGGCCATCGACACCGGCCTAGCCATCGTCCTCGTGCATCATACCCGCAAGCAGGAAGCGGACGACCCATTTGACGCAGTGAGCGGGACCAGGGGGCTGACTGGGGCCGCGGACAGTGTCCTGGTTCTGACGCGCGACGTGGCAAGCCAGCGTACAGTGCTTTATGGACGCGGCCGCGACCTCGAAGAAGTCGAGACGGCACTCGAGTTCGACCGCGACACGGGGCGCTGGAGCATCCTGGGTGAAGCCGGTGAGATCGCCAAGACCCATGAGCGGCGCGCGATCACCGAGTTGCTTGGCCGCGCCGTCGAGCCGATGTCGCCGAGCGAGATTGCCGACGCGCTTGGTAAGACACGTTCCAATGTCAGCCATCTGCTGGCTCGCCTGATGCAGGAGACGCTGGTCCAGAAGCACGCCAAGGGACGCTATTCGCTCGTAACCCCCATTCACTCTGTTCACTCCGTTCACTCAGTTTCGGTGGAGAGTGAACAATGTGAACGGAGTGACAGGGGGGTAATACCTCTCATCGCACCTGTCGCAGCGACGAACGTGGTCACCAATCCCAGGCATCCGGATCCAACAGACGCATTCTTCACAGGTGCGGCGTGAGGGGGGCATGTCATATCCTGCCGCCGCCGGCTCTGGACACCTCCGCTCCGCATGCCGGCCATAAATGCCCTCAATTTGGCTTTGGTGGCGAGCGTGGCGCAGGTTGGCGGGAGGGGGTGGTTACATCCCTGCACCCGGTCAGGGGGACACCGCTGCCATCCTCCAAAGTTATTGCTAAACCCAAAATCGTGAGGAACATGCCATGACCAGACACCCGAGGATCGATAGCGCAAGCCAGGCTGTCGAAGTGATGAAGGCGGGAATGCGGGAGATCGCTGTTCCCGGCCATGTCCGCATGACCGATGAGGACTGGCCGTTCTGGCACTCCGTCGTGTCCGAGTTCGCCCGGAGCCAATGGACCGATCACAGTCTTGAGTTGGCGGCCATGCTTGCCCGTTCGATGGCCGACCTCGAACGCGAGCAGCACTTGGTCAGGCTGGAAGGGTTTATCGTCAAACGACGCAACGGTACTAAAGTTGAGAATCCTCGAAGTCGTGTCGTGAAGCGCCTGACGAGCGAAATCCTGTCCTTGCGTCGCTCGCTGGCGCTTCACGCGCGGGCGCGAGGTGGTGATATGAGGAACATCAGGAGGCGCTCCGATATTGCCAAGGCGATCGAGGCGTCAAATCCGTTGAACGACAGGTTGCTTGGGCCGTAGTCGCCCACAGTGGTTCAAGCTGCACTCGTCAGCGGTTGCTCCCATGCGCGTCTGCGATTTTGCGAATGTCGGCTTTCCCAAGTTTGCCTTCCAAAAGCTGACAGTCCGGAACCGACCCCAAAACAGACATTCAATTTGCGTCCTTAAAATTCTGAGCAGTTGGACAGCCCGGGAAGTCGGCTTACAAGCAACCATCCTTGCGGAACGGACGTTTGCCCAATCCGTATCGATGTATTGAATTCCTTCCGCTCCTGCCAGGCAGATCGAGCAAGCCTTGAGCTGTTGTCGTGATTTGACCTTCTGAATCTTTCGTTCGCGTCTATCGGACACAAGTTCAAATTGGCATGATGGCACCTCGTCCAACCCTCGCCAACGGTAGGTAAAGTTTCTGGGCGGGCGCAACCGGAGACTAGGAGACGACCGGCTGGCTCCCCCGCTGAGACGAGTTAGCATCGACTGAACCTTTGCGAGCCAATCAAAACTTTTTTCGCCCTCTATCTGAGGTGACCCTTGATCGACGGCGTCTTTGGCTTGAAACCGAAAAGGACGCCAGATGGATCGTAGCCCAGAGTTGGAATTGATGCAGCAGCGCTTTGCCGAGGTGCACCGCGCTTTTCCTTCGGCGCATTTTTCGGACCTGCGCGGTGAGGAGCGTGGCGGCAAGCTCTGCGCAACATTGGGCTATCGCCGCGCCCACAGGGAAACACTGTTTCTGGAACGCTATCTCGATCAACCTGTTGAGCAATGCCTTGCGGCTGTCCTCGGGAGAGACGTGACGCGCAACGATGTCGTGGAAATTGGTAGCCTCGCATCGTGCAACGCAGTTGCGATGATCGCACTCTGGTCGAGAACCGCCAATGATCTGGGGGGCGATGCGGAAATTGCCGTTGCCGTCCTGACCGCCCCTTTGAGGTGCATGTTCCAGCGGCTTGGGGTCAATCTTGTTGCTCTTGCCAAGGCGGATCCGGCGCGTCTGGGACCGGAACGCGCAATCTGGGGCAGCTATTATGAGAATGATCCGGTTGTCTGCGCGGGCCTGGTCGCCGAAGGGCAGGCCCGGCTCGCCCGCTTTGCAGCGCGCATCGAAAGGCAAGCGGCATGACGGCGCTTTTCGAGGCGATTGAGCGCTACGCCATGGCCAAGTGCGATGCTGTTGCCATTGAAGGCAAAGACAGCAGGCTGACCTGGCGGGCCCTTGCGGAGGCTGTAAAGTCATGCCGCCCCGCCTTGAATGGATTGCCTGGACGGTTAGGGCGGGCAGTCGCTCTTGCGCAGGATCACGGTCCTAGCGCCTGCGTCACTGACATTGCCCTTCTGGAGGCTGGCGTTCCTGCGCTGCCCTTGCCGGCATTTTTCACAATCGAGCAACGTCAGCATGCGATCGCTTCGGCGGGCGTTGCGGCATTGTTTGGGAGTGATGACGATCCGGCCCGCTTCCAAGCCCTTGAACAACAGCCGGTCGATCTTCCTGTTGGCACCGCGAAGATCAGCTTCACATCAGGCTCGACAGGAAATCCGAAAGGCATCTGTCTATCTGCGGACCACCTTCTTGGTGTCGCGCAGGCCGTGGTCAACGCGGTCGGTCAATCGCATGCCGGTCGGCATCTGGCGGTGCTCCCGCCCGGCATCTTGCTGGAAAATGTCGCGGGCTTTTATGCGGTGATGCTCGCAGGAGGGACCTATGTCGCTCTTCCTCAAGCCGATATCGGTCTGGCCAATCCCTTTCAGCCCGATTTCCTGAGGCTGCTGGATTGCATCCAGCAGCGTCGGATCACGTCGCTTATTCTTGTGCCCGAATATCTGAATGGGCTGACATCGGCGCTCGAAGCAACGGGACGGCGCCTTCCCGATCTGACCCTGGTTGCCGTTGGCGGCGCGCGGGTGTCCCGCGACCTCATAGATCGGGCGAGTGCAAGGGGCCTGCCGGTGCGGCAGGGTTACGGCCTGACGGAATGTGCTTCGGTTGTGGCTCTTGAAGGCCCCAAGCCGCGTGAGCGCGGGAGCGTAGGGCGCAGTCTTGGCCTTAATGCCATTTCGCTGGCAGAAGATGGCGAGATCGTCATCGACGGTCCGCTATGCCTTGGGGCGATTGGCTCTCCATCGACTCCCGGCCCCTATCGTACCGGCGACATTGGTCGCATCGATGCTGAAGGCAATCTGTGGATCGAAGGCCGCAAGTCAAACCTGATCATCACGTCGCACGGTCGCAACATCTCTCCGGAATGGGTTGAAAGCGAATTGACCAATCAGCCGGGCATCCTCCAGGCAATGGTTTTTGGAGACGGCCTGGCAGAGCTTGGCGCGCTGATTGTCCCGTCAGGTGCGATGTCCGATCTGGACGGCGCGGTCGCCGCCGCCAATGCGAGACTGCCGGCCTATGCCCGGATCGGTCATTTTCGGCATGTGGCGCCCTTCACGCCCATGAACGGCATGCTGACAGGGAACGGCCGTTTGAAGCGGCAGGCCATCTTCCAGGCCTATGTGACGGGCGAGCGCGCCTTGCCTTTTTTTGACCGGCTCGTGGCTGAAACCGTCGCGGAGCAAAAGAGCCTTGCCGCTGTGCCGCAATTGCAGGCGGGACTTGCCGGGCAGATCGACCGGGCGACCTATATTGCCTATCTCACCCAGGCCTATCACCATGTCCGCCACACCGTGCCGCTGCTCAAGGCGGCGAGATCCCGGCTGGCGGACAAGCCGCTCTATGCCCGCGCGCTCGACGACTATATCGAGGAAGAAACCGGCCATGAGCACTGGATCCTCGCGGACATTGCGGCGGCTGGCGGGGACGCGCAGGCCGCTGCGGCCAGCCCGCCCAACCCGGCGACTGCAGCCATGGTTGCCCATGCCTATAACGTGGTCGAAAACGGCAATGCCGCCGGCTTCTTTGGCATGGTCTATGTATTGGAAGGCACAAGCATTGCTCTCGCCTCCAATGGCGCATCGGCTGTGCAGTCATCGCTTGGCTTGCCGCCGGAGGCTTTCAGTTACCTTCAGTCCCATGGGGCGCTCGATATCGAGCATATGAAGTTTTTCGCACGGCTGATGAACAGCGTCGACGATCCCGCAGACCAGGAAGCCATCCTCGCAATGGCCAAAGCCATGTTCGGCCTTTTTGGCGGCATGTTTGCCTCAATCCCGATGGAGCAATTCGATGAAGCGGCTTGATGGAAAACACGTCGTCATTACCGGCGCTGCGGGCGGCATTGGCTCGCTCGTTGCCGAACGGCTCGCAGAAAGAGGCGCTCACGTGATCGGGATCGATCGCATCGGCTGCCCGAAATGCCATGACTCGATCCTGGCTGATCTGTCGAGTGAGGCCGGTCTTGCTGAAATCTCCGCGACGCTTGCCGGAATGCACGTCGATCTGCTCGTGAACATTGCCGGGATGCAATATTTCGGACCGTTCGAGGATCAACCGCTGGACAATCTCTGGCGCGGTTATGCGGTCAACCTTGTTGCCCCGGCCGCGTTGATCCGGGCCGTCCTGCCGCAGATGCAGCAGCGTGGCGATGGGCAAGTCGTCAACATCGGGTCGATGCTCGGCGCCGTCAAATACCCCTTCTTCGCTTCCTATTCGAGTGCAAAGGCCGGACTTCAGGGGCTGAGCGAGGGGCTGCGCCGCGAAATTGGGGCGGGTGGTATTGCGGTAACCTATATCGCGCCACGTGCCGCACGGACGGCTTTCAACTCTCCGGCCGTGATGCGGTTCATGGAACTCAACAAGATGAAGACAGACGAGCCCGAATTCGTCGCCGACCGGATCGTTGCTGCCATCCTCGAACGGAGGAAGGAGGTCTTCATCGGCTTTCAGGAGCGTCTGTTCATGCGGCTCAACGCGCTTGTGCCGCGCCTGATCGACATGGGCATCTCGCCACAGGCGGCAAAGGCCCGCCATCTTTTTCAATAACTCCCGGAAAGGACATTCTCATGAAACTGATTTTCAGAATTGCGTTGCTTTCAAGCGCCCTTGCCTTTGGTTCGGCCGTGCAGGCGTCGAGCGATCCGCAGATGGATGCGCAAGTCCAGCACATCAACGACGAATGGGCGCGCATCAAGTACCAAGTCCGCGGCAAGAGTGCGCAATATGCGCAACTTGCCGCACTCCAGAAGCAGGCATCGGTTGTTGCGGCAAAGTATCCCGGCAAGGCCGAACCGCTTCTCTGGTTGGGCATTGTGACGAGTGAAGAAGCCGCCGTCGCTGGCATGTTCGAACAGCTCGGCCTTGCAAAATCCGCGCGCGCGACGCTGCAACGAGCCTATGCGATTGATCCTCACGCATCCCGCGGCGGTGTCGCAATGAGCCTTGGAGTTCTCTACTACAAGGTTCCCGGATGGCCGATTGCCTTTGGCGACACCGGCAAGGCCAAGGGCTTCTTGCAGGCGTCGCTGGCTGCAGATCCCAACGGCCTCGATGCCAACTGGTTCTATGGCGACTATCTCTATGCCCAAGGGCAAAAGGCCGCCGCGAAGACCTTCCTGCAAAAGGCACTTCGGGCCCCGGCCGATCCGGATCGTTCGGTCTGGGACTCTGGGCGTCGAGGCGAAGTGCGCAGTCTGCTGGCCAAGATTGGCTGATCAATCCATGTGGCGCCGCGTCGCGCATCAACTGTCGAACCCGAACGGGTTGATGGGAAAAGTGGTTGGCATGCTGATGACGCGTGCCAACCGCCTTCCCACACGTTTGGCGATTGATGCCTTGGGAATTCTCCCCGGACAGAATGTGCTCGATCTCGGCTGCGGGCCAGGTCAGGCGATCGCGCAGATGCTGCCCCTTGCCTTCCCGGGCTGTGTGTCCGGGATCGATCAATCCTCTACCATGATCGGACAGGCGCAGCGGGCAAACCGCGCCGCGATTGGCAGCGGTCGCGCCCGTCTGGATCTTGGCGCGTTCGAAAGACTGCCTTATCCCGACGCAAGTTTCGACCGAATTCTGGCGTCCAATGTGGCCTATTTCTGGCATGATGCCGGCGAAGTCCTGGGAGAAGTGCGCCGCGTGCTGAAGCCCGGCGGACGCTTGTCCATTTATGTGACCGATGCCGAGACCATGCGTCGATGGAAGATCGCCAGGGCGGGAACCCACCGGCTTTTCAGCCCTGAAGACCTTCGCGGCATGCTTGTTCAGGCCGGCTTTGCGCCGACTGGCATTGCAGTTGATACAGTGAAACTTCCGGCAGGTGTTTCAGGTATCGTGGCCACGGCAACCGCGAATTCAATAGAAGATGGCATTCGTCGCGCGGCCTGATACATCGATCCGCGCGATGGATGGTGATTTGACACAGGAGCGGCACGCCGAGGGCCTGCAGGCGCATTTCGCCGAACATTCTGGCTCGATGCGGCGGATGATCGCTGCCCGTCTTGGCAGCCAGGACGACGCAGACGACCTGCTGCAGGAGCTATGGATCAGGCTCGCCGATGTCCATTCGGGGCCCGTGGCAAACCCCAAAGCCTATCTCCACAAAATGGCGCTCAATCTGGCCAACGATCTGGTGCGCGAACGCGTGCGCCGCCGGAAGCGGGAATCGAGCTGGAGCGACCACATGATCGCAGAGGCCGACACGGTGGCCATTGATCCCTCGCCTTCGCCCGAGCGGCAGCTTTCGGATCGGATGGAACTTGCAGCGTTGCTGGCGACGATTCGGAGCCTGCCGGACAAGGCGCAACTTGTCTTCCGCCGTCACAGGATAGACGGCCTCAGCCATGGCGAGGTGGCCCGAGAACTCGGCATTTCGAAAAGCGCGGTCGAAAAGAATATGGCAACGGCGATGAAACACCTGCTTCGCGCCAGACGGGAAGGAGAGGGCATATGAGGTGCCAGGCGACCCGCGGCGTCTATGCCTTGAAAGTGGGGCATCAAACAATGGAATGCGGCAATGGCGATTGATCCCAAGCTGCTTGAAGAGGCCTGCGACTGGCAGGCGGCTCTTGCTGGCGACGATCCTGACTGGGAGGGCTTCACCCTATGGCTCGAGACATCGGCTGATCACGTTGCGGCCTATGACATTGCCATGGGCCTCGACGATTCGGTCGAGGCGCACAAGCCGGCAGTTGCGGCCGCCATGCCGGCCAATGACCAGAGCGGCGATCATGCGCCAGTATTCCGCCGTCGCGGCATTGCGGCCGTTCTTGCTGCGCTCATTGCCGTCCCTGGCGCCCTCTGGTTTGCCACTCTGGATCGCAACGTCGATATCCGGTCAGGCAACGCACCGACCGAATTTGCACTCGACGCGCGGACCCGGATTGCGCTGGACCGAAACAGTGTCCTTCGCCACGCCAAGGACGACACAAGCAAGATCGAACTCGCCAGCGGCTCAGCCCAGTTCGAAGTAGACCACGACCCGAGCAGGCGTTTTTCGGTGCAATCGGGTGATGTGACCATTGTCGACATTGGCACCCGATTCGCAGTGGAACGGAACGGCACGCAGACGGGCGTTTCGGTTGCCCAGGGCATAGTTTCGATTCAGCTCGAAAAAGGTGGCAGCTGGACCGTTCAGGCTGGCCAGCGGGCTCTGGTCGATGCTGGTAACGTTCGGATAGAGCCGATTGACGCGAATACGGTTGCGCTTTGGCGACGCGGCCAGCTTTCTTATCGCGATGCACCCTTGTCCCAGGTGGTGCGGGAGATTAGTCGCTATACCCCACAACCAGTATTGGTCGATCCTGCGATAGCCGGGCGGCATTTCTCCGGGGTTTTGACAATTGGCGATGGACGTGCGCTCGACAAAAATCTGGCTGATTTCATGGGCCTTCGGCGCGTCCAGGAAGGCGGCTCTGTGCGGATCAGCGATCGCCCTTAGCGCCGTCATGAACCCACCTGCTGCTGCAGCGGAAGCACAGCACAGCATCGTCATTGCCAGCGGACCGCTTGATGCAGCCTTGCTTTCTCTGGCAGCACAGACAGGCGTTTCGATCGGCTATCCCGGCGCATTGCCGCAGCTGAGGGTTCAGGCCTTCAGGGGCAGGATGACGCTTACTCAGGCCTTGCGGCGATTGCTGAGAGATACAAATCTGGCTGCCGAACAAACCGGGCCCCTGGCCTGGAGGATCAGCGCCCGGCGGCCCGAGCGGCAGCGTGACACAAAGGGCGGCTCGGGCGGCAAGGCATCGCAGGTCCCCCCGGTTGCAGATGGTCCGCCAGCAGAGATCATCGTGACGGCAACAAAACGCGCGGACAATTACCAGACGGCCGCTCTGTCGGCCCAGATCGTGACCGGGCTGGATCTGTTGCCGTCTGGGGCCGCTCCGGGCACGTCAGCCGTGGCGGCGCTCAGTGACGCCATGATAACGTCCAATATCGGCCCGGGCCGAAACAGGAGTTTCCTCAGAGGTGTGGGCGACAGCCCGTTCAACGGGTCGACACAGGCCACGGTTGCGGTCGAGCTTGGCGAAGGCCGGATCACCTTCAACGCGCCGGACCCCGATCTGCGGCTGGTTGATGTGGAGCGGATCGAGCTGCTCAAGGGGCCACAAGGTCCCCTGCATGGCACCGGCGCTCTCGGCGGAGTTTACCGGATTGTGCCTGCGTCACCGAGGACGGATGTGTTCCAGGGAGAGGCAGCGCTGGCATTCGAAGGACTGTCCGGAGGTGGCACCGGCGTGACAGGCAGCGCAATGGCAAACCTGCCCCTCAAGCAGGACAGGCTCGCATTGCGGGTAGTTGGTTATGCCTCAAGGGAGCCAGGCTGGATCGATACGGACGCGCCGTCCGGCAGCAACAGCAATGCAAGCCGAACGCGAGGCGCCCGTCTGGCGGTACACTGGTCTCTTGCGCCTGACTGGTCAGCCGAACTTTCAGGGCTGGTCCAGCTTCTCCATGTGGCGGATAGCCAATATGCCAATGGATCCGGGAGCGTCTATCACCGCGTTGGAGCGATTGCCGAACCGCACGACAATGACATTCACAACGGGCAGCTCACGATTCGGGGCGATATCGCCGGTGCGAAGCTGGTCTCCGTAACCAGCTGGACTGTGCATGAAGTCGATTCGACCCTCGACGCAAGCGAGGCAGCACCCCTCTTCGGGGTCAGCGGGCCGCTCCGGTTCGAGGATGATCGCACCTACCATGTCTTCAACCAGGAAGTCCGGCTATCGGGCGGCGATCGGCTCCGCTGGCTTGCCGGTGTTTCCTACCTGTCAGCGACGACCCGGCTGCTGGCAGAGGTTCAGCCGGTCACCGGCGCGCCCTCTGTTGTGGGTGACCTAAACGAGACCAATGCGGAGCTGGCCGCCTTTGCGGATCTGTCGATGTCGCTTGGCCATGGCTGGCGCGTTGATGCCGGTGCGCGCCTGTTTCGGGCATCCTCGGATGATGAGCGCCGGGACGGAGGCGCCCCGCGGGCCCGCAACATTCGCCATACAGGCACCATTCCAAATTTTGCCCTCAGCTGGCAACCCAATGCGCGGCAGTTCTTCTTCCTGCACTATGCGAGCGCCTTTCGTCCCGCCGGTCTGACGCCGTTCGGGCCAACGGCACAGGCCGAATTTGAATCGGACGAACTCAAGTCCTTTGAAGCAGGCACACGGCTGCGCAGTGCGGACGGGCATATGAGCCTGAACGCCACGGCCTATTTTGCAAACTGGAATCATATCCAGTCCGATTATCTCTTGCCCAACGGGCTTATTGGAACGCGCAATAGCGGAACCGGGAGAATCTATGGCATCGAAGCCCAGGCCGGCTGGAATTCGAGGCATTGGCATCTCGAAGCCGGCGTCGATGTCCAGCATGCGCGCCTGGAAAGCCCCGAACCCGGGCTTGCCATGCCGGCAGACAACAGCCTGCCTGTTGTTCCGAAAGCCAAGGCCCATTTCACTTGGCACCGCACCCTCATCCTTGGGCCGGGCCAGCTCAGTCTGGGTGGACGACTGAACTGGACCGGCGCTTCGCGGCTGAGCCTCGATCCAGCGCTCAACCGGAAGATCGCGCCGCATAGTCGGCTGGACCTGGATGCGAGCTATGAGCTTGGAGCCTGGACTCTCGATGCGGCTGTCAGCAACTCCCTTGGGTCGCATGCGGATACCTTTGGTTATGGCAATCCCTTTTCGCTGGCTCTTGCCCCGCAGCGGACACCCATGCGTCCGCGCGGGATCCGGATCGGCATCAGGAAAAAATTTCCGTGAAGCTGCTTCGCGGGCTGAGGTGTCGCCCTCGCCGCGACGTCTCAGCCTGTTAACATGAGTGGAGAATGTCATGCGCGCCTACACTGTTCCCCTGCTCCTGGCTTTCGCCTGCCCTGGCGCGAACGCCTTCGCCAACCCCGCTTCGGTCACCGCGCCGCTGCTTGATGCGTCCGGTGCAGAGCACGGAAGCGTCCGGATTCGCGAAAAGGGAGGCATGCTGATCGGCGACGTGAAGGCGACCAATCTGGAGCCCGGGTTGCATGGCCTGCATATTCACGCGGCAGGACGGTGCAGCGGAGACGGCTTTGCCGATGCCGGGGGACACTGGAATCCGCAGGGCAAGCAGCATGGTCTGGACAATCCGATGGGCGCGCATTTGGGCGATTTGCCGCAGCTCAATGTCGGCGCGAACGGAAAGGGCCGCGCGCGGTTCATGGTCATGAGCACCTTGGACCAGTTGCTCGATAGTGACGGGTCTGCCCTTGTTGTTCATGCAAAACCGGATGACGGCCGAACCGATCCCAGCGGCAACAGTGGACCGCGCCTTTTGTGTGCGGCATTGAATTCTGCCAGATGAGGGGCAGGTGCTTGCTCAACCCAGCCAAGTTCAAGGGCGACGTCAATCCTAGAAGCGCCATCTTTCGGCAATTCTATTCACGCCGGCCTTTGCCTCGTTCGCCGCGCAATCCACGCTCGGGCCTCAAAATAGAGACTGCACCATCAAATGGTACTTTCGAAACTAAAGCGCCTCATTGAAAAGTGAGCCGGTGAGGGTGAGATGGGCAATGCCCAGACCTTTCAAACCAGCCGGCCCATTTCGTTATTTCAACTCATCGCCCGAGCACATCCGCCTGGTCATGATCATGTTTGTCCGCTTTCCATCTGTGGACGCCCCGAAAGACGCAAGCGGTATTTTTAGGTCAGGCGCGTAGTCGGATGCTGCCATCTGTCCGGCCTTTTGATGCAGCACCAGAGGCTGCTGGCCCGTATGGGAGTTCGCGGACCGGAACCACATCACCCACAGCGTGCTCGTGGCACGGTGGAAAGCCCTGGTTTATCCGGCCCCGTCTCGCCGACTGTTGTGCCATACCCTCCTTCGACCGACTGTGTCTTCCGACGACCTCAGGTCCGCCTTGGCTTACGCCGCCGCTGCGACCGGAGCCTTGTAATCCTCATGCCTGACAAGCAGCGCCCAGATGATCCGCGCCGTCTTGTTGGCGAGCGCGACCGTCACCAGCATGCGCGGTTTCCTGGCCATCATCTGCTCGAGCCATGAACCCTGTGGCGCACCTCGCTTGCTCGCTTGAAGGACGACCGCACTGCTGCCGATGATCAGCAGGTGCCGAAGCGTGCGCTCACCCATTTTCGAGATCGAGCCCAACTTCTGCTTCCCGCCGGTCGAGTGCTGCCGCGGGGCCAGGCCGAGCCAGGCCGCAAAGCCGCGGCCTTTGGCAAAGGTCTCGGCCGGCGGCGCCAGCGCGGAGATCGCGGTTGCGGTTATTGGCCCCACGCCCGGGATCGTCATCAGCCGCCTTGCGGTCTCATCCTCGCGTGCCCGACGCGCGATCTCCTTGTCGAGATCGCCGATCCTGTCATTGAGCACCTCCAGCAGGTCGAGCAGGGTGCGGAACATCGTCTTGGCTGCTGGCGGGATCGACGCGCCCAGTTCGTCTTCGAGTAAAGCACCGAGCATCGCCACATGTGAGGGGCCCTTGGGCGCCACCCAGCCATACTCGGTGAGATGTCCCCGGATCGCGTTGATTAACTGGGTACGCTGCCGCACGAGAAGGTCGCGGGTCCGGAACACGAGACCCGATGCCTGTTGCTCCTCGCTCTTGATCGCAACAAACCGCATGCTCGGGCGCTGGGCTGCCTCGCAGATCGCCTCGGCATCGGCTGCATCGTTCTTGTTCCGCTTCACGAACGGCTTCACATAGGCAGGCGGGATCAGCTTTGCCTCATGCCCCAGCCGCGTGAGCTCGCGCGCCCAGTGATGCGCGCCTCCGCAGGCCTCCAGCGCAACTGTGCAACGGGGTTGCATCGCAAAGAACTGAAGCAATTTACCGCGACTGATCTTCCGACTGAACTGAGCTCGCCCGCTCGCATCCGCGCCATGGGCGTGAAAAACAGTCTTCGCAATATCCAGACCGATTGTGGTAACTTCTGACACGGGCGCCTCCTCTAGCGGTGTTCAACACCTCCACTATGGCACATCAATGCCGTCGGGGGGCGTCCACCCCATCACCCCAAATGCGACGATGTGCGGCGGCAACCTTCGACCACAAAGCAGACGTTAGGTGAGGCTTTCAACATAGGTCCGAAGCGCAGCCACAGTTGCAGCCGCTCGGGTCTGAGTGGATGCAGTTCTGCTCAGTCCCATATGATCGAGTTCTACGCCAACGAGATAATCTACCACGGCTCTATCAGGTTCGCCATTTTGCAAGCGCGCGGCGACATGAAGCAGGTAGCCGTCGTATTCGTCGGCTACGCCGCTGCTTTCCAAGCCCCCTTCCATGCTGGCCAAGCCGATCGGGTCCCACTCCTTCCAAGCAATGTCGCGGATAACTGACAGCTTCACTGGGGGGTGAGAAGACATGCGCACAAGCTACATTGGAGGGCGGCGACTAACCACCCCCTTTGCGACGAAGCGGTCGATCAGCAAGCGCCAACAAAGCTGTCGATTAATCCACCGGATTCTGGCGCGATTCCGGCCTTTCATTCGCGCATAAGGTACGACGGCCTCATGAGCGGTCGAACATCTTGATCTCGAGACACCAAGCCAGCGACCTTAGCCCGGATACACTCCTTCTTGCCGTCAAGATTAGGTAGAGTTAGATTTTTTCAACCAAGGAGAACGACCATGGCTGGATTCCCTCTGCAACGGAATGGGACCTTCTACCTAACCGAAGGTGGGCAGGAAACCGAAATCATGTATCGCCACGGGCACGAATTGCCCGAGTTTGCAATGTATCCGCTGCTCGACAATCCGGCTGCGGTTGCCGACTTGAAGGCTATGTATTCCCGCGTGCTCGACATCGCCGCCGAGTATGGTTTTATCGCAATGATCAGCGGCCTTGACTATCGCGCAAGCCCCGATTGGGGCGAAAAGCTCGGCTACTCTCGCAGCGGTCTAGCTGATGCGCTCGAAGCGTCGATTGCCTTTTTGCGCGAGGTGGCTAGGCCCTATCAAGATCAGATCGATCAAATCCTGATCGGTGGCGCTGTTGGCCCGCGCGGCGACGCCTACTCCCTCAACCGCACGATCACGGCGGATGAAGCCGAAGATTATCACAGCTTCCAGCTGGAGGTCTTGAAGCGCGTTGGCGTGGATTTTGCGGGCGCCATGACGTTCAACAATGTACCCGAAGCAATCGGCGTCAGCCGGGCTGCAGCTCGGGTTGGACTGCCCCTCAGCCTCGGCTTTGTGCTCGACAGCAACAATCGACTCAAATCGGGTCCAAGCCTTTGCGAAGCGGTGGAAGCCGTGGATGCAGAAACTGGCGACGCCATGCCGGACTTTTACGGCATTAACTGCTCGCATCCACTCGAGTTCGAGCCCGCGCTCACGCCCGGCGATTGGATTCTGCGACTTCGCAGTTTGCGTCCCAACGCCAGCGCCAGAGACAAGATGGATTTGTGCAAGATCGGCCATCTCGAGGAGGGCGATCCGGTTGATCTGGGGCGGCGCATGGGGTCACTAGCGCAGCGTTATCCTCATCTCGACATCTTCGGTGGCTGCTGTGGAACTTGGGACAAGCACCTGAAAGAAATCGCCGCAAACGTTCGCAGTGCTGCGCACTAGCGAGTCACTGAAAATAAGCGGACTGTCTGCTAACCACCCCAAATTTGTCGCTGATCCTGGCCGGTGAACGAACCGATTGCGGACATTCACTAATCCGTCCAAATGCACGGAGCGAACTAAGTGGATGGGGAGATCGGCGTGGCGGACGAACTGGAACCTGAAGCACCTGCACCTCGCCGGCATTTCTTTCATCGTGCACGCATGGAATATTGGGCATTCGCTTCGCAGATCGTCAGTGCGCTGGCGGTCGTAATATCTCTAGTATTTGTCGGCATCCAATTGCACGACAGTAATACTGTGGCGCTGCGAGAGGAGGCAAACTCTACGCAATCTCAATGGTCTGCCTTCCGAAGCTCGATCTACGCCAATCGCGATACGGCGGCTTTGTTCGTAGCTGGAATGACTGGAAAGCAGCTCGATGACGCCGACCAGCTTCGCTTCCTTTATTTGATGCGAGAGCACGGCTGGGCAGCCTTCCAGCTATGGGATCGAGCAAACAAGGGGCTGGTGCCTCAATGGAACTTCACTGTCGGTGCAGCAGGCGACTATCTGCGCGTGATCTGTACGCCGGGAGGAGTAAAAGCATGGGGAACAATAAAAGGCGAATTCCCGCCGCTTTACGTTGGCGATTTGGATAGGCTTGCGGTGCCATATGCGAAAGCGCACCAAGTGCGCTGCACACCTTAGCACAGGCTCCAGACGAAATATTAGGCGTCCACTTTCCACCCACTTCCGGCCATTCCGCATCGAGAATTATCCCATGTCTGCTTGCGACCCCAATCTCGACGCTGCGACTGGTCAATGGGTGACATGATTGCGGACAACTAGCTGTTGTCGTAGCAAACCGCATGCCCAAATTTGTTTGGCACTTACGCGGCTCGATACGACTGGATAGTGCTCACACAAATGATGTGGTGCTAATGCGTCTTGAGCGGCTGCTGGCGCAACAGCAGAAAACTGTGGTTGAGCACACCTATTCAATTCTCGCATTTGACAATCCACTTTGGCGCGACCTGGCGGGTGGCAACTGGCGTGCCATGGTTATCTACGACAGTGGTCGATTCTGGATCGAGGAGCGGCTGAATGAGCGGAGGTTGCGTTATGATCTGCGCAGCCTGCACGGGTTGGTGTGGTGTCTATTTCTTGCTTCAATCGCCTGTCTTTTTGGCCTGCTGGTCGGCGGTATAATTGTCGGCGCGAAATTTGCCATCGGCGCTTTCGTGTGGCTCTATGGCATGAACATTCTGCTGGCCGTCATTCGGGTGCCCTTGGCCGTCCGCAGGGCTGTTTGTCGAACTTGATGGGATGTCTGCTTACCACCCCAAAGACGACTAAGCGGACAGGAGGCGAACGACCCATTGAAGACATTCTTCGCTGACGGTAAAACTGCCTTATGCAAACTTGGTACAAAGCAATCGAGCGCGTTGTTGCTTGCACGCTTACTTATCTTTGGGCCGTCGTGGGCGCGCTTGTCCTAAATTATGAGATGAACTGGCAATACGACGGCGACTTAGGCTGGTGGCTCGTTGCAGGGCTTTCATATCCTGCCTTATTGCTTGTGACACTGTTATTCGGCCGCGATACGAGCTCACTTTGGATGTGTCTGGCAGTCCTGTCGGCAGCTACGATTGCCTTTTTGGCTCTAAAGTGGAGGCAGCGGCGGGTGCAATCTCATATAGCCTGAGGGTTCGACGTCTGGAGTCCACCCCAAATGAGGCGTGGCGGTAAGTCAGCGAACTGCCCCAAAGCGGTCATTAGTTAGGGGCCGTCACAACTCAGACTGCCTTGCTCAACAAGCCACACCTGTAGCGGCAAAACGCTTAAAGCTAAGCAGAGCAGCATCACGTACCAAATGCGCGCGCGGGTCCAAATGAAGGACGCGACACCGACGAATAGAAGCGCCAGAAAAAGCCAATGAACGTAGCCGACCCATTTCCAAACTGGCGACTGAGCCACAGTGCAGAATGGCGATAATTGATCCCACTCTCCTGCCACACTTGCCCAAAGGACGACCATTTGCAGAAGTAAGAGGGCGCCTAACGAGACGCGCTTTTGTGCTTCGGACAGTCTCACCGCCATGCATCTGCCATAGCGAATCTGAGGATCGCTAAACACCCCAAACACGTCCGAGATTGATGACCATTGCCAAGCCCATTGCGGACCGGAGGTTACAACTTCACAATAGCCGAATGAGAGCGTTCTATATCTTTCCAACATTTGAGATGTATGGCCGCGAGGACGATCAAACATCGGCAACCATTGGACTTATCGCTGACCTTGTTGCTGACTGCCTGCGAAGAGGCGGGGACACTTTCCAACGCGCTGTCGTATGGGCAGATCCGGGTATGGAGCTTGGTGGAACTTTTCATGAGGATATTGCTCTGCCTCACGTCTTCGATCTATCGAATGACGAAGCATTGCGCGATTGGCTCCGCAAGTCGGTCGATCCTAATCAGGTTGGTGGAGGTGACGTAAGGTCTATGGCAACATGCAGGTGCGCGACATTTGGCTATGATGGTCAAGCTATTCTATGCCTCAGGCATGAAGATGACGCGCCGGTTTCTCCGGACCCCAGTTTAGTGATCGTCGAAGAGCGGCCTGACCTGATAAATGATAGTGATTGGTTTGATGGCTCGATCCGCAACTAGCATGGATTGACCCTACGCCCGCGTTCCACTCCAAAGCAGCCGAAGCGGCCGGTCGGCACGCGACCCCATTGCGGACATTGGCGGCTGGAATGGCTGCAGTAGGCGCTTTAGCAGCTTATTCGACATTGTCAGGAATTGGATGCTTTTTGGCGCACGCGCGCAAATGCGTAAAAAAGCAACGCGGCTGGCAGGGCGACCGGCAAAGAAAGCAGACCGATGCTCGTTCCCGTAAATTGCCACAGCGCAAAGCTGCTGATTGTAATCGCCGCCAATGCACCGGCACTCGCCCACCTAAATGGATGACGAAGCACTGAGTTGGCGAAGACAACTGCCACGATACTCGCAACCACAATAAGTGGGGCAGACGCCATCGCCAAAATCTTAATTAGCCACCAACCTTCCGCACCAAGAAATAATAGTGGCAAAAAGGCGATCACATAACTTAGCGTAGCTATAACAGCTACGTAGACGCGAGGTCCTTCCGCGAAACTCCGGGGTCCAGCCATAAGCAATCCTAAACCGTTTTTTTCAACTTCCCACCCCAAATGAGACGTAGCGGTCGGTCAGCGAACGGCCCCATTGCGGCCATTTAGGAGCAAAATAGATGCTCCCGAAAGGTGACATCTATTTCGCCCAGAATTGGAAAGGCAGAACGTCGGGATTATCGGCGGTGTCATTCGGGCATAAGCAGCCTGAACATCGGCGGCAGCTTCAGACAGATTCCTCACGGAATGCGGAAATTGACCACTTGCTGCATGCCCGTGCACGCCTTTTCGCCGGCAGGGCGATAACTTTGTGTGTAGCGTATCCCTTTGGCGACCCCCAGTGCCGCCTCGCGAAACACGAATGGCGGGTAGGCGATGACGGCGCGCTGGTTGAGAGTTCGTCCCTTCGCGTCGATGTCGGTTTCAAATCGAACCCACCCTTCAAAACCCCAGCGCATGGCTTCCATTGGGAAATCGCTTGAGCTCGCGCCCGTACTCGTCATTCTGGGAGGCGGCCCAATCAGCGCACATTGAGCCGCGTCGAGCCCTGTCTTGTCATAGGCCGCTTGAGCGGCGTCGAAAGCACCTTTGCGTGCCTGCAGATCGGCGATCCTGACCAACGCAGCGATGCGCAGCGGGTCCTTATCGGGCAGGTACCCTTCGGCAGTTATCGTGCCGAGTCGGGTCAGCAATCCGTCCGTTGGGAGCGCGCCAATATCAGACAGGAATAGTTGGGCCGCTGCATTGGCGATTTGGTCCGAAGCGATGTGGGTATCCGCTAGCCGCGACATCAGCAACCTTTCGGCTGCCGCACCACGCTTTTCTAGGCTCGCTGCTTGAAATGCCGTGATCGCGTAATAGACAAGAACCGGTGCTGGTGCCTTGGCTTCGGTCAGTACGGCATAGGCGTCTTCGGCCGCCGCGAGCCGTTGCTCGTTGCTCGCCGCAGCGTTCTTTGCGA
The DNA here is from genome assembly GCF_019443285.1 of Aquisediminimonas profunda. Lineage (GTDB taxonomy): Bacteria > Pseudomonadota > Alphaproteobacteria > Sphingomonadales > Sphingomonadaceae > Aquisediminimonas > Aquisediminimonas profunda. The sequence goes on along the minus strand of NZ_CP080327.1, from coordinate 2,926,924 downwards.
TGGCGTCGGAGACCGGCACGCGCGCAACCGGCGGCCCACTTGCTTTTGCATTGGCCAGCTTGACGAGTAGTCCAGGTAACGCTGCTGCTGCGCTTCCATTCCATGTGACCGACACTAGCTTTTGCGTCGCCATCCAGTTTGCAACTGAGTCCCAGAGCGCGTCCAGGACCCCCGGCCGTGACGTCGTATTGGTGCAGCGCAGCTCCACGCGAGTGACAACACGAAAGAATGCAGGGATTTGCTTGGCGTCTTCAGGCTTCCACGACCAGCCGCGCACCGCCCGCGCAAAAACACGCGCCATCGGACCGGGCCGGGACGCCCAGACTGGTTGCGCCGAGACTACGACCCCATTGTCGTTCAGCGCAAACTCTACAATGGCCGAATCCTCGGGCCCAATGCCATCCTCGCCGCATGACGGCAGGTCGATCGCGCGAGCGGTCGCAAATGGGGCTTTAGCGAAGCGGCCCGCGCCTGTGTACGCCATCATCTCGCGCGCCGTGTCGGCATCCTTGTTGAGCAGCGCGGCGATCGCATAATCTGAACGCGTCACGACTTCGCTCAGCACAACTCGGGTATCGAGCCCGCCTTGCTGACTCACTGATCGCCGCAATTCGGACAACGCACCTTTGATGTCGCCTCGGTTAAGCAGAACGCGCGCATAGACGGTGCGCAAACCGGCTTGAGTCTTGCCCTCCAGCTTCGGTTGCGACGCCAGGATTGCCATCGCGCCCTGCGCATAATTCAACGCCGCCGTCGGATCATCGAACATCAGCACACGACCGAGCCAAAGTTCGGCATTCATCTTGTCGCCGGGATCGTCGGCAAGGGCCAATCCTGCCTCCAGCGAGGTCCGTGCTGCGCCATAATCGAGTCGCTGATAGTCGATGAGGCCCAGCGCCATGTTCGCCTGGTAACGGTCGAGCCGGTAATTGGGCTGGTCGGCGGGTAGCTTTTCGATTGCCGCAACCAGCAGCGGCCGCGCTTCTTCATCGCGCCCGAGCTTTAGGAGACAACGGCCGCGCCTTGCCCGCACCGTCGCGAGCACTGGCGCATTCCGCGTCACCGTCGGTCTTGCTTCAAGCGTTGCGAACAGGGCGATCGCAGCCTTGCAGTCTTCACTCGCCATGGCTTTGGTTGCTGCATCAAATTGTGCCTGCAGCGACTGAGGTTGGGCTGCGGGGGGAGTTACCGGGGTCAGTGCAGTCGCCAAGACTCCTAAAAGTGCCGCGTTCATGCTTGTCCCCAAAGGCTATGTTCATATTGCACCTCGCAACCCTTAAATTGTCAATCGACTTTGCGCTTTCGCAACAACGGCTTGTCAAATATCATCGCCGGATATGGTTTGGCGCTTCTTCTTGCTGGTTTTTTTGCTGACTGCCGCGCCGTCGAGCGGTCGCAGCGCCGAAGTCTCCGGTCCACTCGCCGGTCTAGCGATCCCCATGCCTTCTGTCGTTATGTTCTGGGCGGCCTGGTGTGCGCCATGCCGTGCAGAAATTGCCGTCTGGCCCGACCTTCAACGTGCTGCCGGTCCGTTGCCGGTCCATGTCGTTGCGCTCGATACCCCGATCGAACAGTCGCGTGCCCTGCTGAAAGCTCTGCCCGCTGATCGCGTTCATCATGGGCGAGGCTCTTCGGTCTCAATGCTTGCTGCCTGGTCCAACCGCGCCTCGGGATTACCCTTCGCGGTGGTGTTCGACCTGCAGGGGCGGATTTGCGCAAGCCAGAATGGCGGCCTTACCGTCGAACGCCTCGCCACGATGCGTCGCCGCTGCGCTATTACTTCGCCAGCAGCGGCTCCGCGCCGCCTCGATCGATCTCAATCGGATAACCACGATAAGGGCGGAAATTGAATGGGCCCAATTTGCCGGCCCGCGCCCGAAGGCAGTTGGGCCGGAATCGTGCAGCCTTCCGATGAACCGCAATCTTAATGCACGGCAGGTTCCAAGGTCCCAGCATTGGTCCGACAATGACCGCCTTTAGCGCGGCAGCTGCCTCGGCGGGCATCCCTTCCTCAATGTCCGGTTTCCACCCAAATCCGTCACTTCGGCTGGGTCGTGAACGACCGCATTGCAGAAGTTCGCTGGGCACGTAGGATGTCACAGTGATTAGTGTCCGCGGCCTTCGTAGAATGAGTCTGCTCCTCGCTCTGGCAGTCGTCGTGTTGCTCAGCGGGTATCTATTGCTCATGAAATACGACGCCCTTTACGTTTCCACGCATTCAATTCGACAAAACCTGGCTCATCTGGGTGCAACCGATGCATGTAAAATGTATCCGGTAGCACAAAAGGGTAATTTGTTCGGTTCAGATGGCCACTCGATAGCACCTGTGATGACAATCTATCTTGTCTCTCCCGTAGGACGGCGCCCCAGAACGGGCGACATTATGGAGATACGGTTTCCAAAGAATCTGGCGGGTAGAGTCAGGTTCACTCAGGCCACAAACAATGGATACGGTGGCAGCGGTTCCCTCGAGTGGTTCGGTGAAAAGCGAAACGCGCACCTATGGATGGCAGTCTGGGATTTTACATCTTCGGGTTCGCTTCAATTTGAGGGCGAAGGCATGCAATTATGGGGCGACTGCGAGAAAGAACACGATTTGAGGGACTAAACCGATCATTCACCCAGATGTCCGTTTTCCACCCCAAAGCCGCCGTTCTGGCGCTGTTGCAATTGACCCCAAAGCGGACGTTTGAATTTGAAAATTCGCTCTTTGCGTCGTCGAACGCTGCCTATCTCCTAGCACTGAACCTGTGGTCTGAGATTGAACTGGAAGTGCCTTCTTGGGCCCGTCGCATCTGCCGCACACTCAAGAGGTTTTGTGCTCATGATTGCGGGCGACCGGTTCAAAGGCGGTGCGGCAAGTAGACTTCTTCCCCCTTGAGAGGGGGTCGAAGAACTGACAAGATAAGTTAGATCGATTCCATAATGGAGCTGTTGTGAACCGAAGATTGTTGCTGAAATTGTTGGGCGGTGCAACGGTCTCCAATGCTCTGCCGTTGCAAGGTTTTGCGACTCCATTCAAATCGAAGCCTGGTCTTGATTGGAGTGCTCTTCAAGCGAAAGTCGGTCCGCGATTGTTGAAAGTTGAGTCGCCGCTCGAAGCGTGCGCGCGAGCCAACGGCAAAGGTGCTGCCGAACTGTTTCGACGTTTAAAGAATCCCTATTTTTTGGGGGATGAGCCTGCACTGACCCAGACTCTTGGTTGGATCGATGGATGGACCAGCCGGGCCAGCGAATATGCTGTTGCCGCCGAAACCGCTTCAGACGTGGCGGCAGCCGTGAATTTTGCCCGGCGTCATGGCATTCGTCCTGTCGTCAAAGGCGGTGGGCACAGCTATTTTGGCAATTCGAATGCCGAAGGATCTCTGCTGATCTGGACCCGGGGCATGCGCTCTGTCGTCATGCACGATCATTTTGTTCCCTTTGGGGCATCGCTGCCTTCCAAAGGCGTTGAAGCGGTCTCGATAGGCGCTGGGGCAATTTGGGGAGATGTTTACCGGAAGGTCGCGGCTGAGGGCGGCAGATATGTTCAAGGCGGTGGATGCCTGACCGTCGGGGTCGCAGGCTTCGTTCAGGGCGGAGGCTTTGGCAGTTTTTCAAAAACTTTCGGCACCGGAGCCGCGAATCTGCTCGAAGCGGAAGTCGTCACCGCTGACGGAAAAATAAGAATCGCAAACGCTCATAGCGAGCCGGAGTTGTTCTATGCCCTAAAAGGGGGCGGCGGCGGAACCTTTGGTATTGTGACGCGCCTGACACTCAAGACCTACCCATTGCCAGACTCGATTAGTGCCATTTTGTTTTCAGTCCAGGCAAAGTCAGATGCGGCCTGGTCTGCGCTGGTTGCAAGAACTATCGATTTTTACGCCGAGGCCTTGTTTGTTCCCGAATGGGGCGAACAGCTGAACTTCCGCCCGGGTCGCAAGTTGACCATCTCGATGCTTTGCCACGGGCTGACAGCCGAACAGATCAAGGTGGTATGGGCTCCTTTCATTTCATGGATTGCTGATCGTTCAGGAGATTATGAGCTAGGGGGCGAGCCCTTCGTGCTGTCTGTGCCAGCGCGTCGCTTCTGGGACCCGTCATTCCTCAAATCTATGCCCGGCATTGTCCTGAACGACGACCGGCCAGGTGCGCCACAGGACAATCTGTTCTGGGCGACAAATCAGGGCGAAGCTGGGCAGATTATTCATGCTTATCAGTCATGCTGGTTGCCATCGAGACTATTGAGATCGGATCGCCGAAGTGCGCTTGTCGAGGCTCTTGTCGAGGCGTCATCAAAATGGTCGGTTGGCCTGCACACAAACAAAGGCCTAGCCGGCGGAACTGCCGAGGCACTCAGGTTGGCGCGCCAGACAGCGACAAATCCGGAAGTGCTCGATGCGTTTGCACTTCTCATCTGTGCTGCGGAAGGTCCGCCCGCTTGGCCAGGAATTCCCGGCCATGAGCCAGATCTAGGCACAGGTCGCGTAGAAGCGGAGCGCGTTTCTGCGGCAATGGCTCCGATCAAAAACCTCGTGCCCAATGCTGGAAGCTATGTTTCGGAGGCCGACTATTTCGGATCACACTGGCAGGCAGCATATTGGGGTGGAAATTTTCCTCGGCTACTCGCGGCCAAAAAGCGCTATGATCCTACGAACCTTTTTCGGGGGCATCATTGTATTGGTCAGCCTGAAACCATGGGTCAACCTGACTTGGGCTCGTTCACATGATGCGCCATGCATTATGTGAAATGCTCGCCAAGCGCTATAATCCGGTTCCGTGCACCACCGCCCCTCTGATGCAATTGCATGAACTTGAGCGACTACCGGCCCCTCTTAAGGCGTGGTGGAGTTGCTATGACATAGTCCATCTTTGACATTCGAACCCAAGCGCAATTGAAACCAGTCCAAAAACGCATCCACTCTTTCATCGTCAGTACCAGCCGGTCGTAATGCAACATAATTGCTGCCATCGCGTGTAAATCCGTTTGGTGCAATTAGCCTGCCTGCTTCCAGCTCATTGGCTACCATATGGATAGAGGCCAAAGCTATACCCTGTCCGGCTTCGGCGGCCTGGATCGCAAGAAAGAAATGTTCATACAGAATATCAGTGCCCGCATATTTGATTCCTGTGGTCAATTCCCAGTTACCCCAGGCATTCGGTCTGCTTTCGCTGTGCAGGCGGGGAATAGTTTGCACACCTTTGTTCACAATCAATGGGTTCATAACGGGCCCCATCCATTCATCGGCCAACCATGTCGCCCGAACCCCGGGCGGAATTTCGAAGTCGTCCCGTCTTACGGCTACGTCGACATATCCCGGACGAAAATCAATTGGACCCCCTGCAGCAAATACTCGGATATCCAAGTCTGTTTCGTGCTTGAGGGACGTCAATGCGGGTATCAAAAATCGAAGGCACAGAGTTGACTCGCAGGACACCGTTAGCGGTGCAGCAGTCGATGCGTTGGCGAGGAATGTGTCCATAGTTCGACTAAGTTCGCCAAACACAATGGCCAACCGCCCCGCTAACCAATGTCCTTGGGGTGTCAGAAAAATGCCGCGATTACGGCGCTCAAACAGTTTGGTGCCAAGCTCGCGCTCTAGCGCTTGGACTTGTTTGGAAATCGCACCATGCGTCACATTTAGTTCAACCGCAGCGGCGACAAAACTCCTCTTTCGCGCGGCTGCCTCGAAGACGCGGAGCGAACCAAGATTGGGTAAACGCTTTGAAGGCATACCATAACCTGTGAATTTTTCTCACGATTTAGCAGATGATTTTTCGTTTTTCAAAGAGGTCACAACCGACGAGAGGGCGGCGCACCTTCAATTGGTCGAGCGCACTGCCATGGAACAGTTTTTCATAATTCTGGGGATAATCTGGCTTGCAGTAATTAGTCCTGGAGCCGACTTTGCGTTGGTCTCGCGCGTTAGCTCCATACAAGGGCGTCGCGCGGGCATAATCGTTGCATTTGGCATTGCAATCGCTTGTTGGTTTCATATTGCCTACGCCGTTTTCGGCCTGGCAATGGTCGAGCATTGGATTCCAAACTTCCTCGATTTCATCAAAATCGCTGGCGCGGGTTACCTAATCTATCTTGGGGTCAGTACAGCCATTGCACCCCCCCTGACATTGAGCGCGGATACCTTAGAGGCGGGTGGCGGTCAGGCTGGAACTCTATTTCGCGGAATACTCACAAACGCACTTAACCCAAAGACATCTATATTCGTTGTGAGTCTATATGCTCAGGCAATGGGCCCAAACACGCCAGTCAGCACAAAGCTGGGCTATGGTTTTGCGATCTCTATCTCGCACCTGATTTGGTTCGGAGGCGTCTCCATTTTTCTCTCTCGACCAGCGATCAGGAAGTTGGTCATGACCCATCAGCAAACGGTGAATGGAGTGATAGGGTGCATTTTAGTTCTATTCGGTTTGCTACTGTCAACAGCGGACCTGAGCACGAACGCTTAGCGGCTTGTGGCCGTTACTCGAAAAAGGGCCCTTGAAGAGCCAATAAATGAATGAAGACAGTTTTACGGAATCCGCAATCGTTCTTCAGGCGAAAGGAGGCAAACGCCGCTTGACGGACTGCCCTTTTACGATCGAAGTGTTGGTGCGAGCTCGGTCGTGGAATGGCTCAAGGACGAGATCCAGGTCGTCCATCGATTTGCAGAACACCCGAGCGACAAAACAGTCCTCTCCGGTAACGCGGTCACATTCCACGATCTGCGGCGTCGCCTCGACGAGACGCTCCACCTCCTTCAACAGACCCGGCAACGGGTTGATCCGAACGATTGCCTGCAATGGAAAACCCAGCAGGTCCGGTGCAGCGACCACGGTGTAACCGGTAATCACACCGCGCTCTTCAAGCCGTTTCAGACGCTCTGCAGCGCTCGGTGAAGCCAGTCCGACTGCCGCGGCCAGATCTTTGAGTGAGATTCTGGCGTGACTCGCCAGCGCCGCAATTATCTTTTGGTCGAGACGATCCAATGAAACCTCATATTACAAGGGAACATATGGCATATACCTAACTTTCTTGTCCACTAATTACAAGTCGCCTTCTTAAGGGCATGGACCTTAGTTCATTTGCCTACGATAATAGCTCGCACAAATTTTCTGGAGGATGACATGCGTCAGCTCATGATTTCGGCAAACTACAACCTCGATGACCTGCATCTCGCCGAGAAGGAAGAGCCACCAATGCCTGGGCCCGGTCAGGTCCTGGTGCGAATGAGCGCGGTCTCACTGAATTTCAGGGATATCATGGTGGCCACCGGCCACGACAGGTGGCGCCCGCCAGTTGGCCGCGTACCGGGATCAGACGGTGTCGGGCGGGTTTTGGCAGTCGGACAGGGTGTAACCCGGTTCGATGTCGGCGACAGCGTCCTGACCACAATCCTGCCAAATTGGATCCGCGGACCGTTGACCGAGGCGAAAAGAAATGGAGGACTGGGCGGTCCGGCTGCTGACGGCATTCTTGCCGAACTTGTTCTATTAAGCGCCGAAGGTCTTGTCCGCGCGCCGCGCCATCTTGACGATGTGCACGCAGCGACCCTTCCGACGGCGGGATTGACTGCATGGCATGCACTGACGCGTGCCGGCGCCTTGCGATCCGACGCGACCATATTGGTCGAGGGCACTGGCGGTGTTTCGCTATTTGCGCTGCAGCTCGCGGTTGCGGCTGGGGCACGGGTTATTGCGACATCGGGCAGCAACGCAAAATTCGATAAGTTGCGCACAATGGGGGCGTCGTCGGTTATCAACTATCGTGATACGCCAGACTGGGCAGATGCCGTGCTTGCGCTTACTGACCAAAAGGGAGTGGATCTTTCCATCGATATTGGGGGTGCGTCGAGCCTGGACAACTCAATTCGCGCGACGGCAATGAACGGGACCGTCAGCATTGTAGGTCTAGTGGATGGCCTTGACGCAACGATCAACCTCGCCGAGATCTTCCAAAAAAATCTGCGCCTCGACGGCATTGAGACGGGATCACGTTCCATGCTCGAGGCGATGATTGAATGGATCGAGAAAAGGGGCGTCGTGCCAACCGTCGACCGTGTTTTTCCGCTCGAAGACAGTGCGGCTGCCTTCAAATATCTCCAGTCCGGGGCGCATATGGGCAAGGTATGTATCACGCTATAGCGCCGGCGCAGGGTCAGTGAGCACAGCGCCTTCGCTCGAATGGCTGATTGCTTGCGGTAGCGACAAAAACCGGACGGTCAATAATCTGTCCATTTTCCGCGTTTGGGTGCGTATGAATTAGGGCAGCTTTCGGCGGGCCATTGAAGCACGCGAACAACCGCTTTGTTTGCGTTTGCCGTCGTCGCACTACACGCTGTCAACGTCCAGTAATCACCCCCATCTTGCCGCTGCGGCTAGTCGGAGAACGACCCTATTGCGGACGTCCGGCCGTTTCCGGCGTTTCACCGAAAGCGGACTGTCAGCTAATCCTGCTTTTGAGATAAAATGGGATATTCTGCTCACACGCCCACGCGCTACGCCCGATTGGCTGGCTATAAACTCAGGGCGCTTTAGAGAACTTTTGAACACGCTGCCCGGTAATATCGACCACATAGATATTGCCTCGAGGGTCACTTGAAATGTCGTGACCCATTCGGAACTGCCCGTCATAATTGCCAAATCGGCCAAAGCGCTCAATGAGCGAACCGTCCCGCTTCACGATAGCAACACCGGATCGGTCAGGGGGCGCATTTGGCTGCACACCGCCATCGACCACCGCCGCTTGATCTCGAAGAAGAAGGGCGAGTGAATAAGGCCGCCCAATCGCTGCCGATTTCCACTGTTCTAGAAACCTGCCTTTGGCATCAAATATTTGAACGCGATCATTTTCTCGGTCGGCTACATATACGCGGCCTGATCCATCCACTGTAATACCATGTGGTGTGTTGAACTCACCTGGTCCACTGCCAGGCTTGCCCCATTGGAACTCGAAGCGCCCGTCCGCACCAAATTTCATGACTCGCGTGTTGCGGTAGCCATCGCTCACGTAGAATGATCCGTCGGGTAGCACTGCCACGTCAGTTGGACGATTGAAATGCATAGCATCGGCGCCAGGAACACCTCGCTCCCCGAGAGTAAGCAGGAGCTTCCCAGCTGGACTGTATTTATAGATCTGGTGCAACGCGACATCGGTCAGCCAGACATTATCTTGGCCATCGATTGTTAAACCATGAGGCATGGCGAATGTACCGGCGCCCCAAGCTTGCAATAGCTTGCCTGATTTTCCCTCGAACTGAACGACAGCGGGATACTTGATCGCGTCAGTTGAAAGCGGCTCCGTCCATTGCCTGTCACCCCGCTGGAATACCCAGACATTGCCTTTGGAATCCACTCCCACACCAGCGGCCGCACCAAGCACCAAACCATCCGGGAGTATCGGCCAGCCGTGGACCACTGAGTAAGCCGAGTGCTTGTGCGAGCTTTTGGCAAACGCATGTGGCGCAGCGAGCAAACATGCTGCGAGCGATACCAACTTAAAGGAATTCATAGATATCGCCCTCCTTGGACCGGGATCGAGGCCTATACCTCAACCAAATGAACGCAAGAGCAAAAGCAAATCCGACCCTCTTTGTGATTGCCGCATGTTCTGCAGCCCTACCCCATAGCGACAGCATAAAACGGTTCCCGCTTCCCATCTCTGTCGAAAATGTGATCTCGCGCTAGACAAGGTCAAACCGCCGTCCCGATGAAGTCAGCCGAATGTCAGCTATCCACAACAAAAGCGCCGAAGCGGTCTGGCTAAGAGTTACCCCAAAGCGGACGCTAGCGGCAGCATCTGCGCTGCGTTAGGACTGTGCGGATGAACTCGCCACCGACAATAGCATTTCCAGCGTTCCTCGTTTCCGTGGAGGTACTGCAAGATCGCGGATTACGCATTGTGCTTGAGGACAGGACTGGCCGTGGTCCCTTGCAACAGGATGCCGATGGGCTTGGATTGGAAGGGCGAGACATCATTCGCCAAAATAGCGACTGTAGCTACGAGATCATTTGGGAGGTAGTCGTGTGTTTTGCAGTTCGTGGTGATCCCTTCCCGAAAGAGAGTGGACTTCGCGCCACCATCAAAGAAGCGCCAGACGGCAGCGCGTTTTTGCCTTGGGTGGAGAGCCAGTCTCGTGCCGAGCCCGAATACGTGGCCACCATTGGAGGTGATTTTGAGAAAGACCCAAGTCGCCGTCTGCGGCATTGGGTAATCGTCTGCAACGAGGCCACCTTCGACGTGGCAGCACTTTATGCGCCGAACGTGCGCGTCATAACCACACGACCCGAGGACGCGCCGCTGCAGTAAGCGGCCAAGTCGGCTAACCACCCCAAAGCAGACGTTTAATTTCAGTCCTCAAACTACTGAAAAGTCGGTTTGACAGTAACGGCAACTCAAAGCCTGAAATTTTTGAAAGCGGACGAAGGCCTTTACCTTTGTTCCAATGATCTCAACTTCCAGCAAGCGTCTGGACCGGCGTTGCTTGAACCTAATGCGAACGACTAGGCCAATTCGACGACCGCGCGTGTTCGCGTGAGATGGTCTACAATTGCAGAATGCAAGGCTCGCTCAAATTGGATTCCAACGGTTGTGTCTCGAGACCATTGCGCGCGACCTGGCCAGACCTCCATCCCATCGAGCTTGATCGTGACGTATTGACCGAGACTTACTGAGCCAAAGTCCAGTTCAATCTGACAGCCGTGTTCGGATATATTGACGATTATGCCCCCAATTCGGGTTTGGCTGCTGTTGCGTATTGTGGCAGTAGCACCCAAGCAACGTCGCTTGGCATTGCGACGCTCAGGATTTTGGTTCGACATCTCTTGCTCCACGTAACGTGCTCCAAAATGTTCGCCAACTGAGAAAAGCTGATATTTAAGTGGAATAAAAATCCGATTAATTTGCCTGCGACCACTGCCCCCTCTTGGACCTCAATTGGACAAATCTTTGAGTTGGATATGGGGTGGAGTGGGTATCTCGACGTCTTATCTCTTGAACGTGTTGGCGAAGTTTCACCCAGCCTTTGGGTAGCTGTCGCATCGAAGGGTAAGGCACTTTGGAGAGATACGATGCGGATATTGATTGTGTGCGAGGTCCACCCATATTTTCGGAGATTGGATCTTTTACTGTCGCGCGCCGGATTTGTCGTTGAACGGGAATGCGAGGCGGAGCTTGTCCGCGCTTGGCCAAAAACAGACAAATTTTCCGCCATCTTCGTTGATCTCGACGCTCCGCAGCTGGATGGCCTCGACCTTGTTCGCCATTGGCGTTCGTGTGGACTGAAGTATCCGATACTTGCCAAAAGTGGCTTTAATGGTGGCGCGAATGCGGTCGATGCATATGGTTCTGGCGTGGACAATTTTGTCGCGGGTTCAATTCAGCCCGAAGAGATTGTGGCCCGCTTACTTGCGCTGGTTCGGCGCGCCTGCGGTTTCACAGGCGCGATTATTCAAGTCGGAGCAATGACATCAATTCCATCCACGCAGCAGGCCTTCTTGGACAATGTCCCGCTCGACCTCACCCCAACCGAATACAGATTGCTCAACCTCTTTCTGTTGCGTGCAGGCCAAATCCTTGCACATGACGAGATCCTCGACAATCTCTACCCGTCTTCGACGTTTCGAAATCTCAATACGGTTGAAGTTCATGTCGGCCGACTGCGTCGCAAGATCGGAAATTCGGCAATTTCTACGATCCGCGGAATGGGGTATCGACTGGAAAAGACGCACGACGCTCTCGCGCAAAGCCAGTTTTGCACCGTTGCACAAGCGAACTGATTGGGCACATAAGGGTGCATGTTGCTGCGCCAATTCACCTCGCTTGCTGCCATCTTGGTGTTGTGGGCCTGTCTGGCACTTCAGTCCGCATTTGCTGCGCCATCCAAGCCGATCGGTCCGGATATTGAGGATTACAACCCGCCCTATGCCAACGATGCAGCGGTTCTGGCATGGCAGTCGGCCTATGCTTCAGGCGACCAAGTAGCGGCCGAAAGGTTGGCGCGAGCGAGGCTTGCGATTGTGCAACGCAATAGGCCGCGAGATGTCTTTGCCATACTGGAAGCAAGGTTCATGCTTGGCGTTACACTGAATGCGAGTGGCCGCAAAACGGAGGCAGAAGGAGAGTTTCGTGACGGCCTGTCGTGGTTGACTAAGCAGCTCGCGCCCCATCCGCGCCTTCGACACCGGTCTGACATGAGCAAGCTGGCATTGGATTGGGCGCGCTATTTCGAGATTCAATTGCTGGAAAACCTTCGGTCGCAGGGACGCTTGCGCGAAGCGGCGCAGTATCAATCCATCATCCCCGCCGCGCTTCGACCAGTACCGAGCGATAGTCCTGAAGCAGAGGTCGTCGGCATCGGGTCGCTTGGCGGTATTGCGACAAATCTGGATCTGGGGACAAATTCCCGCGTGAGGCTTAACGATACCGAAGCCGTAAAGCGCCAGCAACTGATGGCACAGGTCCAAAAAGCAGCCAAGGCGATGGACAAACCCGGTTACTACGAAGCCTGGAAGGCTGTCCTCGACTTTGATGAATTGCGCCATGGTCCTGCTGGCGAACAGATTGGCTATGATCTTGTGCGCATTGCACAAGCCGCGCTCGATCTAGGCAATCATGTCGAAGCGCGGACACTTGGAGGCCGAGCCGAAACCATTGCAATGAAGGGTGAGGACACCAGCAACCAGCTTGCAGCCGCTCTCTCCGTTCAGGCTAGGGCATTGGAGGCGGGGGGAACCGCTGCAGCTGCCGAGCCATTGCTTCGACGTGCACTGTCGCTTCGCTATCAGGACCGTAATCCTTGGCTTAAACTTGACCTTGCAGCGAACCTCTTTGCGCAAGGCCGTCTGGAAGAATCCGAAGCCGCCTATCGCGATAGCCTGAGCATTTCTGGCTTGCCTCCTGCCACACGAGAGCAGGTGCAGATTTTTGCCGGTTTCCTTGCGCTCAAGCAAAGCGCCTATGCGCGCGGCATGGCAGACTATCGCACGGTCTGCAGGGCATCTGCTGAGCAAGCCGCGCAGGCGGCACGCGGGAGTAGAGCGACCTTTACAGCCACACATAGCGATGAAGCGCTGCGCGACTGCGCTATTCGACAGGCGTTGGCAGATTGGGATTGGGCGCAAGCAGGAGGAGGAGAGGCGAGTTCGGACACGCCCGATGCGCTTCGTGATGAGGCCTTCATGGCGGCTCAACTTGCACGCTCCGACCCATCTGCGCAGGCGCTTGCAAAAGCGGGCGCGAGGGCGGTTGCCAGTCGTTCGGGTGTTGGTGCGCAGCTGATTGAATATGATCAGGCAATTGCAGAACGCGATCGTCTTGGTGCGGCGCCTCCCGAGGATTGGTTGAATGCGCTCTACGTTCCTTTCCCAGCCGAACAGCAGTCCAGACTTGACCAATTGAATGCACGCATTGCCGTTCTGTCCGGTCAGTTGTCGACGGCCGCCCCGCGTTTCTGGGATCTCCGCTTCCCGCAGCCTCTCAGTATCGCGGCAATACGGGCTCGCTCGGGGCCCGATGCGAACCTTTTGCGGCCTGACGAAACGGTAATCAGCTTCATGATTCCAAGTGATGGCAGACAAGGTCTCGTTTTTGCGGTTTCCAAAGACGCAGCAGCATGGGCAAGGCTGCCTTTTGATCGCGCTGAGTTGGTCTCGATGATCAATGCACTGCGCGCGCAGATTGATCCACGGGCCTATGGCCTTGGAGCCAAGTCTGTCGATGTCGGCATTGGCCAACGCGGCTTCGAACGCTCTCTCGCCTGGAAACTCTATCACGGGCTGTTCGGTGACAAAGCGATCCAGTCAGTGATCGCTGCAAAGCCCAACTGGATCATCGTTCCTTCCGGACCACTTACGACGCTGCCGCCGAGCCTGCTCCTTACCGCTCCCCCTGAAGCCGGAACAGAAGGCGATTTTGACACCGAGGCTTTGCGACGCTCGCCCTGGCTGGTTCGCAGCAAGGCGCTGACACTGCTACCCTCTATCTCTTCACTACGAACTGTCCGACAAATTCTTGCCCACGAAAGGCGAGTTGCCACCGATCCGCTGATTGCGCTGGTGGACCCAAGCTTTTCCGAGACTGCAGCGGCTAGCTCGGTCCAGGCATCCCCTACGCGAGCTTTCGCGACCATTTTTCGCGATGGCCTGCCGGATGTGGCGTTCCTTCGCACATTGCCACACCTTGCTCACGCTAAAGAGGAAGGCACGGCGCTCAAGTCGGTGCTGGGCGCGGCCACGGGCTCTGTCCTTTTTGGTAGAGCTGCCAGTAAGGACGCACTCATGACCCGCAATCTATCCGGCGCTCTGGCCCATGTTCGGGTCATCGCGTTTGCGACGCACGGGTTCGCCGCCGGCCAGGGCGATGGGGCAGCGGAGCCCATGCTGGTTTTGTCAGCAGCTGCGCGCCCTGAGGACTGGGTGCTAAGGGCCTCGGATGCCGCCGGCTTGAACCTCAATGCAGAATGGGTCATTCTTTCCGGCTGCAATACGGCAAGCCCGGATGCCGGTGTCGCTGATGGTCTCTCGGGATTTGCGCGCGCCTTTTTCTTCGCTGGCGCCAACTCCCTGCTCGTATCCCATTGGCGCCTTGATGACGAAATCGCCGCGCGGTTGGTTCCATCCACTTTCCAATACCAGCGCCGGCATCCCGGTACCTCGAAAGCACAGGCCCTGCGCCACGCGATGCTCGACATCATTGACGACCCTAAACTCGATGCGGCTCATCCGGCGTTTTGGGCGCCCTTTACTCTCATCGGGGAACCGCAATAGCGGATGATCGCAACCGATCCGGAAGCAACAAATATCCTGCAATCAGTCGGCCAATTTTGCATTCCGGCATAGCCTTCCCCAAACTGTTTCGCCGAACCCGCTCATGACCTGCCTCTGCACAGCAACGACCGCACAGGCTGGAACGAAGCACACAGGGATTATCCAACGCTATCGATTTTGACATAGTCGTGCCGTCAGAAACTGGTCAGGAAGAACGCTTAGCTCCCCTGCGTGTCCAACGGGGAAATGCGATGAACAAGATTGCTCTCACAATAGTTTCAATGTCGGCCTTGGCTCTGGCGAGCTGCCAGTCGCCGAGCCCCGAAGACGAGAGCGGCGCACTTGCCTCGACCAATGACGCGCTGATCCTTGCAGCGCGTGAACAGTTCAAGCCAATACCTGACGGGCCTGGCAACGTGGCGGGCATCAAGGCGACTCCGGAACTGGTCGAGTTGGGCAGCATGCTGTACTCTGATCCCCGCCTGTCTGCGAGCCACAGCATTGCTTGCGCGGCCTGCCACAGCATGGGACTTGGCGGCGCTGACGCGCGACCCACCTCGCTGGGCCACCGGTGGCAACATGGCGGACGTAATGCGCCGACAGTGCTCAACGCGGTCTATAACACCGCACAGTTCTGGGATGGCAGAGCCAAGGACCTGACCGAGCAGGCCGGTGGTCCGATCTCGAATCCAATCGAGATGGCGATGCCTTCTGAACAGGTCATCCCAATGCTGAAGAGCATTCCCGGCTATGCAGGCCTGTTCGCCAGGGCTTTCCCGAGCGGCAAGGATCCGATCCGCATGGCGAATGTCCAGGCGGCGATTGCCGCCTACGAGGCTACGCTGGTCACGCCCAATGCCCCGTTTGACCACTTCCTCAAAGGCGATGCTCAGGCGCTCAAACAGGCAGAGCGTCGTGGCCTCAAGTCATTCATTGATAACGGTTGCGCTGCCTGCCACAGCGGCATGAACTTAGGAGGTGGCATGTACGCAAAGTTCGGCGTCGCCTCGCCACCTCCGGCGGAGCTTCTGCCTCCGGGCGATCTGGGCCGCTTCGCGATTACAAAGAATGAGGCAGATCGATACTCGTACAAGGTTCCGACCTTGCGTAACATCGCCCTGACCGCTCCCTATTTTCACACTGGCAAGGTTTGGGATCTCAATGAAGCGGTCGCTATCATGGCCAATACCCAGCTTGGCAAGACGCTGCCGCAGCAGGAAGTCTCGGACATCGTCACGTTCCTGAAGTCCCTGACCGGCGAGCAGCCCAAAATTGTTGTTCCGGCCCTTCCCCCGGTAACCGGAACATCTACCCGGCCCGTCGACTGACGGTAACCGGTTCCTCGGGGGCGGGCTAATTTCCCCGCAGTCCGCCCCCGACTACTTTCAAGGATGTTTATCATGAAGCCTCAGCCCCCGTGCACCACCTTTACCGTATGGGATCTTCCTGTCCGGCTTTTCCACTGGCTGCTGGTTGCTTCGATTGCGATTGGCTTCCTGTCCTCGGAGGAAGACAGCGTCATTGCTCAGTGGCACATAGCTGCAGGCTGGGTCGCTGCCGTCCTGATCGTGTTTCGACTTGTATGGGGCATTGTCGGGGGTGAGCATGCGCGCTTCGCCAACTTCATCCGTCCTACGCATGCCTTTGCCCACCTTAAGGGACTTGCATTGGGCAAGGCCGAACGCACGGTGGGCCACAATCCTGCGGGCGGCATTGCGGTCCTTTTGCTGATCGGCACCATAGCCGCGGTGGTGGCGACCGGCTGGATTGCGCTGCAAGGCGGTGAGGAAGACATCCACGAAGGGATCGCCTGGTTTCTGCTCGGCCTCATCGGCATTCATATTGCTGCGGTGGTCGCAACTTCGATCCTGTCGCGCGAAAATCTTGTCCGCGCCATGGTGACTGGGTGCAAAAAGGCGGCTGACCACCCCGATGTGCTCAGCGTTCGACCGGCAAGCCCGGCTGCATTCCTGTTCGCTCTTGCGGCATCGGGTGCTGCTGTCGCCGGAATCCAGACGGTCGATCCGCAGGCATTCAGCCTGCAGCAGCGCGAGGGCATTGAACGCGAAGGTGTCGAAGGCGCCAGATCTCTCAGGCAGGGCGAGGCTGGCGAGCACGAAGGAAAAGGCGATCGCGATTAGGTCGACCGAATTGGCCCTTTGCCGATATGTCGCTAATGTCAGCTTCTGTCACCATCTTGATGCTGGTCCGATATGCGCTTGCTGATCATTGAAGATAACGAACGACTGGCAGGCCTTATTGCCAATGGGCTTGACCGGCAGGGCTATTCCTGTGACCGGGCGACTGCACTAGCCGAAGCCGATGATTGTTTTGCCTCAGCCGACTATGATGCCATCATTCTTGACCTCGGCATGCCCGATGGAGACGGTCTCAAGTGGCTGGCGAGCGCGCGGCGCAATGGCCGCATGGTGCCAGCGCTCATTCTAACGGCGCGAGGGGCGTTGGGCGACCGTATTGCTGGGCTTGACGCTGGCGCAGATGATTATCTGGTGAAGCCCGCAGAGATTGATGAGATTGCAGCGCGCCTGCGAGCTCTGCTGCGTCGCCCCGGGAACCGGGCGCCCACTGTTATGACGAGCGGTGCCATCGCTTTTGATACGGCTTCGCGCTCCGCTACAATCAAGGGTGCTTCACTCGAACTTTCTCGCCGAGAGGCAGACCTGCTTGAACTATTGATGCGCCGTGAAGGCAGTGTGATCCAGCGCGGGGTGATCGAGGAAGCGCTCTACAGCTTCAATGATCCAGTAACTCCAAATGCTATTGAAGCGGTGATCTCGCGCCTGCGTCGCAAGCTTGAAGAGAATGGGCAGGTAGGCAGGCTCCATACTGTTCGGGGCGTCGGCTACATGCTGGCAGTTGCGTCGGCATGAACCGAGGCCGCTCTATCTACAAACGGTTGCTTTTCGGGCTAGCCGGGATTGGACTCTTGAGCAGCCTCATCCTCCTTGGAGCTGTCTTTATCGACTACCACCTCGGCTACAGCGATCTTGCGACTGCCGAAGCCGCTCGAAAGGCTTGGCACGAAGTCTTTGAACACGTCGTGCTGCCTGCCTTGCTATTTGTCGTTCCGATTGGGCTCGCAGTTGTCGTCGTCGTTCGCCATGCGCTGCAGCCACTTGAGAACGCCGCAAAAGAAATAGAGGGCGCCAGGGGCAAGGAGCGAGGTTTTAGGCTCGATGTCGAGACTTTTCCCGACGAGGTCACGCCCTTTGTCAAAGCGCTCAATGATCTGCTTGAACGAACCGAGAGATCGTCGGCTCAGCAGGAGTCATTTGCCGCAGACGTCGCCCATGAATTGCGCACCCCATTGGCACTGGCACGCCTCGAACTTGCTGAACTTGGTGGTGAGGCCAAAGCGCGACTGTCAGGCGACCTTCAGTCGATGCAGCGCCTAATCGATCAGCTCCTGCTATTGGCCCAGGTCAAGGCCGCGGATGTGATCGATATACCGCGCAAGTCGCAGGACCTTGCGGTCATCGGACGGGAGTGCGTGGCGGCACTTGCGCCAACCGCGATCCTAGCTGGCAAAGAACTCGAATTCGAAGGCGCGGATGGCTTGGCAATGGTCACAGGTTGGCGCGAAGCGATCCAGGCCGGGGTACGAAATCTAATCGAAAACGCTCTGCGAGTGACTCCTGCAGGCGGTACAGTCAATGTCTTGGCTGGCCCCGGGTGTTGCCTGCGGGTGCGCGACGGTGGCCCGGGGCTGTCGTGCCAACAACTCGATAATCTGGTCCACCGTCATGCCCGGGCAGAGAACGCAAGTCGATCTGGTGCTGGTCTAGGTCTTTCGATTGTCGACCAGATCATGCGCGCTCACGGAGGCGTATTAGAAACGGCACCAGAGCAACGCGAACTCAGATTGCAGTTTCCAAGCATGGCCTGATAATCATGCGTGTTCGCAAACATGAAGTTGGTACTGTCAAAGCAAACGCACCTGATTGCATCGCGAGCTGGTGAGGGTGGCTGTGCGATGCCGAGACCCCACAAGCGGGATAGTCCGTTTCGCCATTTCAACTCGTTGTCCGAGATCATCCGCCTAGCCGTGATGATTTATGTTCGCTTTACCTTGAGCCTTCGAAATGTTGAGGACCCGCTTTTCGAACGGATCGACCTTTGCAATGAGATCATGCCTAGGCGAATTTGCAGGGCCGACGGTCGGCTGGGAAGCCTGCCCTTTTTTGCGATTGTTACCTTACTCGTTACCTAGCAAGTATCGCGTCAGCTTGACGTGAAACACTGTCTGTATAAGTATCTGTTTTTATTGATTGTTTGGTGGACGCACTAGGGCTCGAACCTAGGACCCGCTGATTAAGAGTCAGCTGCTCTACCAACTGAGCTATGCGTCCATTCCGGTGAAGCGACCGAATTGGTCTCTGCGGAAGGCGGCCCGCTAGCATGCTGTTTGCCTTTTGCAAAGCCCTTAACTGAAGGAAGTGCGCGGCTGGCTGCTGCGTTCAATCGACATGAGCATACCAATGCAGATCATGACGGTTAGCATGGCTGTCCCGCCAAAGGACACAAGCGGGAGAGGGATTCCCACGACCGGTGCCATGCCCATCACCATCATCAGGTTGATCGTGAAATAATAGAAGATGGTGCTGGTCAATCCCGCCGCAGCGAGCCTGCCAAATCGCGTGGGCGCCTTTGCAGCCACACCCATTCCCCAGCGGAAAAGCATGAGAAATGCGCCAATGACAAAAAGTCCTCCTGCCAGACCCCATTCCTCTGACATGGTCGCGAATACAAAGTCCGTATGGCCTTCGGGCAGATAGTCCAGATGGCTTTGCGTGCCGTTGAGAAAGCCCTTTCCGAAAATGCCGCCTGATCCAATGGCAATCTTGGACTGCGTTATGTGATAACCCGCGCCAAGCGGATCGCTCTCCGGATCGAGAAAAATCAAGACGCGGTTGCGCTGGTAGTCTCTCAGCACAAAGAAATAGGCAAGTGGCGCGATTGCGGCAATTGCTGCACCTGCAGCGATGAAAAGGCGGAGCGGAAGGCCCGCCAGAAACATGACGGTCACGCCGCCAGCAACGATCATCAAGGCCGTGCCAAGGTCGGGCTGCAACATAACGAGAGCGGCCGGCAGCCCAATCAGGACGCCAGGCAGCCAAATCGCATTCCAGCGGCGGATTTCCCCCGATGGCAGCATGTCAAAGAAGCGGGCCAGGGCGAGGACTATAAAGAGTTTCATGAGTTCGGAGGGCTGGAGGCGTATGATGCCCAAATCTAGCCACCGTTGGCTTCCGCCACTGACGGCCCCAAGCAGTTCGACAAAAAGCAGAAGCGCAAGGATGATGGCATAGCCGGGAAAGGCAATGTCTTTCCAGCGCTCTTCCCTGACCCGGGAGAGTGCCAGCGCCATGATCATGAACACCACAAATTTCACGCCTTGGGACTCAGCCCAGGGTTTGAAGCTGCCACCAGCCGCCGAATACAGGACGACAAGGCCGAATCCGCCAAGAGCAAGCACGATGAAAATCACACGCCATTGAAGCGAGGCAAGGGGCTCTGGCAGGAAGCTTGGCTTGTTCAATCCGAAGTCGTTCCGTTTGCGATGGCACCGGAGACATCGTCCAATGCTGCCGGTTCAGTTGTATTCGCTGGCGGAGAGGAGCCTGTCTGCTCTGCAGTCGCCGCATTTCCAGGGGCAGCAGCCTCCTGACGAGACGAGAAGCTTGCTCTTTTTGCGGCCATACGCGTCTTTATGTCTCCGCCCCAGGAAGCCTCCTGTGCCAGCAGTGTCTCCATCGCCTTGGCCGGATCGAAGAGATACGTCATCGCATCACGCACCAGTGGCGCCGCAGCGCTCGCCCCGAAACCTCCGTGTTCGACGATGCAACCCATTGCATAGCGCGGCGCATCGACGGGCGCGTAGGCGACAAAGAGCGAATGGTCGCGCTGCTTCCATTCAAGGCTCGCGTTTGACCGGACGCCACCTGCACGCTCTGCCATGGTGATCCGCCGTACCTGCGCGGTTCCCGTTTTTCCCGCCATCTGGATGCCTTCAATCGGGAGTTTTGCAATCGATGCAGTGCCGCGGCCGCTGTTGACAACGCCCGCCATCGCATCCCGCACAAAAGCCAGATGCTGGGGATCGATATCGAGCGGCGGTGCCGGAGGCTGCTTCTGCATCATAGTGAGCCGGGGAAGCAGCTTTCGACCGCTGGCAATACGTGCAGTCATCACGGCAAGCTGGAGTGGATTGACGAGCATATAGCCCTGTCCGATCGAACTGTTGACCGTGTCGTAGGTCGACCATTTCCGCTTGTAACGCCGTTCGAGCCATTCCGGGTCGGGCACAGTCCCATAGCGCTGCGACGTGACAGGTAACTCAAATTCCGCCCCCAGCCCAAGTTTGCGCGCCATTGCCGCAAGCGGCTCCATCCCGGCCTGTTTTGCCATTGCATAGAAATAGATGTCGCAACTCTTGATAATGGCTTCGTGCAGCGCGATCGGGCCATGGCCTCCGCGTTGCGAACAGTGGAACAGGGCATTGCCAACCCTGTATGCTCCTGTGCAATTGACGGTCTGTTCAGGGTCAATCCCGGCTGCCAGCAAGCCAAGAGATGTCATTGGCTTGCTGGTGGATCCTGGCGGAAACAGGCCTTGTAGGGATTTGTTGACCAATGGGAGATGGTCGTCAGTTGAGAACATCTTCCATTCCGTATGGCTGATGCCGTCGGAAAAGCTGTTGGGATCATAGCAGGGCATCGAAGCCATGGTCAGAATATCGCCGCTTGTGCAATCGATGCACACAAGCGACGCGGATTGATCACCCATCCGACGCGACGTGTATGTCTGAAGCCCTGCATTGACGGTCAACCGCAGCGTACCGCCGGGCGTGTCGGGCCGCGTCTCCAGATCGCGCACTAGCCTGCCGCGGGCAGTGACTTCAGAGCGCTTGGCCCCCGGCTTGCCGCGCATCAGGGGCTCGAAAACTTTTTCCAGCCCTTCTTTTCCGATCTTGAAGCCGGGCTGGATCAGAAGCGGATTCTTCTCCTTTTCATAGTCCTTGGCAGAGGCAACGCCAACATAGCCCACGAGGTGGCCGACCGCCGCGCCTTCCGGGTAATAGCGTGCATAGGATTGGGCAGGGGCGACCCCGGGCATCTCATTGGCGCGGATGCTGACTGCGGCAAAACGATCGATGTCGAGATTCTCTGCAACTTGCACGGGCTGAAAGCCTGCAGATTTGCCAATGTCATCTTTTATCCTGTCGATTTCGTCGTCAGAAAGCGCGAGCAGCCTCTGGAGTTCGCTTAAGACCCTTTCCTGATCCTGGATGCGATCTGGAATCAGGTCTACCCGAAACGATGTCCGGTTGAGCGCAATCGGCTTTCCCTGTCGGTCCACGATCCAGCCGCGCCTTGGCGGAGTCAGAGTGAGGCTGACGCGGTTGCTTTCGGCCAGCAGCGTATATTTCTCGTTTTGCGCAATCGAGAGCCAAGCCATGCGAGCCGCGAGCAGGCCACCAACACCGAATTGCGCGGCACCCAGAACAAAGGATCGCCTCGCAAAACTGAAGGACTGCTGGGCTTCTGTGACGATCTTCCTGGCCATTAGCGGAGTCGCCAGTCATCCAATGCCACACAGACTCGCGCCACGAGCGGGAACGCAAGAATAGACATGGCAATCTGGGGAACGAGGTAGAGCGGGTTTGTGGCGCCGCCATTGGTATAGGTAATCAACAACTGGACGAGCAAAATGGCGATAATCAGTCCGCCGGCTATTGCCCATTCCTGGCGAAAATCTCGCCAGATCATCCGCCGATCGAGGAGGTCCAGTCCAAGGAGGGCAAGCGTCCAGAGCATCATTGCAGATCCCAACGGCTGCCCGCTGAACATGTCATCAAAAAAACCAAGTGGCAGCCCCATCCACACCGGCCAGATATTTCGGTGCAGCATGCGCCAGCCGATGAAAACCAGCAAGCCCCACGGGGGCATGACAGGTGCTGTTGCGATGATAGGCAGAATGGGTGTCAGGGATCCCAGCATTGTCGCCATGACAGGTATGCCATGACGCTGGACCCCGGACGGACTGCGCCCGATGCGCGAACGCGGATGCTTTGCCATTATTGCGCCGCCTTGCCACCCGCTTCAGGCGATGCAGGCGGTGGGATTGCAAATTCCGGTTCCACAACAGCAAAATCGAAGCGCGACGGATCTGCCAACGGTCGGCCTATCGTGCCTTCCCTGTTGTGGCGAACACCGATCGCGACGGGAATGCCCGGCTGATAGACCCCACCTGTTCCCGAAGTTACGAAGACATCGCCTACGTTGAAGGGGTTGGTTCCGGCTGCCAGCGGGCGAAGGTCGATCCTGCCATCGCCCAACCCATACGCAATTGCGGGGGTTCCATCCGGGACCCGCTTGACTGGCACGATATTGCCACCGTCGATCATGAGCTGGACGCGCGCGGTATGCCGCCCAACGGCAATCACGCGGCCCACAAGCCCATCTGCAGTCCTCACTGGCTGGCCATTGATCACACCATCGGCGCTTCCGGCCGCCAGGATCGCGATACGACGGCTGCTCCCGCCGGTCGAACTCACAAGGCGGGCTGTGACATGTCCCTCCGGCAACCGTTCAACAAGCGCAGCAAGCTGCTTGAGCCTGCGAACTTCAAGGGCATCAGACTTTCCCTTGATCAAATCGCGCCTCGCAGCGTCGAGTTGCAATTTCATTTCGCGATTTTTGGACGCCGCATTGAAATAAGCCCCAATACCTTCGAAGGTCGATCCGACAGCTGCGCCGGCCCCGCGCGCTGTGGACGAAATCGGAGCGAATATGTCCGTCAGGAAACCCTGCAAGGCGGTATGTCCAGCGGGATCAAAGCGCGCGGTCACGATCAGCAACAGGCCGAACAATGCGCCAACCAGTGCTGCGACATAGCTCGCAAATAAGCTGTACTGCGCCCGTCTCGAAAAGCCGGGGCGCCGGGGAGAGGGCGGCGCCATTGTGGCGATGCTCCTAGGCGGTCAGCAGCACGCCACGGAAGATCGGGTCTTCCAGTGCACGGCCCGTTCCTAGCGCAACGCAGGTCAGGGGATCGTCGGCAACGGTTACAGGCAAGCCCGTTTCGTCACGCAGAACTTCATCGATCCCTTCGAGAAGTGCGCCGCCACCAGTCAGAACAATGCCTTGATCGACGATATCTGCTGCAAGCTCGGGGGCCGTGTTCTCAAGCGCGATTCTGACGCCTTCCACGATTGTTCCAACCGGTTCGGCCAGGGCCTCGGCAATCTGGCCCTGGTTGATCGCGATTTCCTTCGGTACGCCGTTCACCAGGTCACGACCCTTGATGTGAATCGTTTTGCCGACGCCATCCGCTGGCGGCTTTGCAACGCCAACTTCCTGCTTGATCCGTTCAGCCGTAGCTTCACCGATCAGGAGGTTGTGATTGCGGCGGACATAAGACACGATCGCTTCGTCCATCTTGTCACCACCGACCCGCACGGATGTCGTGTAGGCAAGGCCACGCAATGACAAAACGGCAACTTCGGTCGTGCCTCCGCCAATGTCCACAACCATCGAACCGACAGGCTCGGTCACAGGCATGTCAGCACCTATTGCGGCTGCCATCGGTTCCAGAATCAAATGGACCTGGCTCGCCCCGGCATTTGACGCGGCGTCACGGATCGCGCGTTTTTCGACCGATGTTGAGCCTGATGGCACACAGATCACGATTTCAGGCCAGCTCGGGAAACGACGCTGGCCATGAACCTTGTGAATGAAGTGCTTGATCATTTGCTCGGCGACTTCAATATCGGCGATAACACCATCGCGAAGCGGACGAATGGCCTCGATCGATCCTGGCGTTTTGCCCATCATCAGTTTCGCATCGTCACCGACAGCCTTCACTCTCTTCACGCCGTTGATCGTTTCGATGGCAACGACCGAAGGTTCATTCAGGACAATGCCTCGTCCACGAAGGTAAACAATAGTGTTGGCGGTCCCCAAATCGATCGCCATGTCGTGGGACATCATCTTGAAGAAGCGAGAGAAAAACGACATTCTTGATACCCTGATCTGTTCGGGACGACGAAACGGCCCCGGCTGAAATTGCGCGGTGGACACGAGTAGCAATGCTTCGGGAAAAAATCTCCCCGATTCTACAACTGCCGCTCGCGGGATGAGGTCGCTTGGGCTAGAGCGTGCACCATGTCAATACGCCGCTTGCCTCCGCATCTCATCAATCGCATTGCCGCGGGTGAAGTGGTGGAAAGACCGGCTGCGGCGTTGAAGGAATTGATTGAAAACGCGATCGACGCCGGAGCCTCCCAAATTTCGATCTCTCTGGTGAGTGGCGGCGTTGATCGGATCGAAGTCGCAGATGACGGCTGCGGCATGTCGCCATCAGAACTGTCGCTGGCACTCGAACGGCATGCAACCTCAAAACTTCCTGATGAAGCGATCGAAGCAGTGACGACACTTGGCTTTCGCGGGGAGGCTTTGCCCTCAATTGCCAGCGTCGCGCGGCTAACGATCGAAAGCCGGGTGCGCGGTTTTGACGGCTGGCGAAGGACGATCGACAATGGTGAATTGATCGATGAAGGACCAGCCGCAATTCCTCCAGGAACGCGAGTTCGTGTCGAAGGCCTTTTCGGCAAGGTCCCGGCTCGTCGCAAATTCCTCAGGTCTCCGCGCTCGGAATATGCCGCTTGTGTCGATGTGGTCAAACGGCTGGCAATGGCCCGCCCCGATATCGGTTTCAGTCTTGATCACGACGGAAGGCGAGCGTTGCAGGCGCCGCCCGGAGAGACGGGCCCTGACCGTGTTTACGCACTTACCGATCGCGCATTGGCAAATGCGAGTGTCGGCCTGGATTTCGACCGCGAGGGTTTTCGTCTAACGGGTGTGGCTGGGCTCCCGACGTTCAACCGTGGCGTTGCCGATCACCAGTACCTCTTTGTCAATGGGCGTCCGGTCAAGGATCGCTTGCTCGCTGGGGCAGTTCGTGGCGCTTATGCCGACATGCTTGCACGCGATCGGCATGCCGTGGTCGCCCTCTTTCTCGACGTTCCAGCAACAGAGGTGGACGTCAATGTTCACCCTGCCAAAACCGAAGTGCGGTTTCGGGACCCGGCGTTCGTGCGCGGTCTAATTGTGGGAGGGCTCCGCCGCGCGCTCGATGAGGTTGGGCAGGGGAGAGCTCCGCTTGCTTCCGCGCTGGCATTGGAGCGCTGGAAACAGGAACCTACAGAGGTATCGCAATGGTCGCCGGATCAGGCGCATCCAAGGATGTGGGAACAGCGCCAAACCTTCGCGCCGCCGCCAATGGCGCGAGCCGAAACGGCGGACCAGCCCGCGCCGGATGCCCGAGCCTTTCCCATGGGGGTCGCGCGAGGACAAATTGCAAAAACCTACATCGTTGCAGAGGCCGAAGACGGTCTTGTACTGGTTGACCAGCACGCAGCCCATGAACGCCTGGTGCTTGAACGGATGCGCCGCGCGGTCGAATCCGGGGCAGCTGCGTCGCAGACCCTGCTCTTGCCTGAAGTGATCGAACTGGAAGAAGTAGCTTGTGACAGGCTCGAAGCTCGTATCCTCGATCTTGCCGCCTTCGGCCTTGAATTGGAGCGATTTGGTCCCTGTGCCATGCTTGTGAGGGCGACACCCGCCGTTCTTGGGGCAGGGGACACAAAAGGTCTGGTCATGGATCTTGCGGATGAGCTTGCTGCTCACGGGGAGGCGCATTCGTTGAAGGAGCGGATTGATGCAGTGGCTGGCACAATGGCGTGCCATGGCTCAGTGAGAGCGGGTCGCGTGCTCTCCGTTGACGAGATGAATGCGCTGCTGCGAGAAATGGAAGTCACCCCACATTCTGGCCAGTGCAATCATGGACGGCCAACTTGGGTGAAACTCGCCCATGGCGACATAGAGAAACTTTTCGGACGGAAATAACGGACAGACTCGTCCAGCCCACCAACCGAATCAAAAAAAAGCCCCGCCGAACTTCTCCGGCGGGGCCAAATTCTTAGTTCTAACGTTACCGATCAGGCAAACGATGCTGTTCGCGAAACGCGGCGACGCAGAGCGAAGCCAACGACGCCGAAGCCAAACAGGAGCATCGCCCATGTCGATGGCTCAGGAACCGGCGAATTCACCGTAACCTTCACGATGAAATCGTCATGGTTGTCGTCCTTCCGCGTGATCTGATCGTCATAACCAAGATAGAAGACGTTGGTCGAGAAGCCCGACGTTGCGCCACGCGACAGGAAGATGCCGAAGCCGTCATCGCCTACGGTGGCATTCGCTCCACCCACACCCGTCGTCGTGAAGTTCAAGAAGTTCTTGAGATCACCACCGGCGAAATAGGTGGTTCCGATAAGGATCGGAGCAGCAAAGTGATTTTCGAGCCAGCTTGTCTCGGTGTAGGTCAAGCCGGAAGCGGTCGAGAATGTATCGCTATACCCGCTTTCGCTGCCAAGAAACTCAAAGGTCAAGCTGACAGGGCCGTTCGCAATCAGCGAAGCACCCAGCGAAGAATAGAAATCGAACCCAAGTCCGCTCAACTGGCTTTGAAAATCATTGTTGGCTGGAACGGCTGTGGTTCCAGAAAAATTGACCGTCACGGTCGCAGCAGCTTGCGCTACTCCGGGAAGTGACATTGCCATGGCGGCCGCAGCCAAAAACATCTTTTTCATATGTTACCCCTGTACTCTGAAGGAAGGTAGTTTCGACTCGTCGTTGCGAGTGTGCGACCAAGCGACTCGGTGATAGCAGAAATTTACAGAAAATTAACTCCAAATGTGCGTCAAACCTTTACTTTTTGGGAGGTGCCCCATTTTTGGACAGTCTCAATTGATACTGTTAAAGTTTGACAGAAGTCTCTGGTCTTGGCGCCTTTGAATCATGCCCCAATTCGGGCTATCTGAGCCGATGCCACGATGAAATGGGTTATCCGGAGGCCGATTGCGACGATGCCAATTTGCCGAATTTTCTGCCTCAACTGGATCCCGCGGATATGAGCCGCGAAAAATGGGAGTTGATGGTCCCAATAATCAGTCCGTCACCCCGGATTTCAAGGATCATTCACCAGACCTATCCAACTGAAGTGCTTCCCAAATCCTTGGAAGATAATGTCGCGAGTTTGGTCGCGGCAAACCCCGGGTGGGTCCATCGGCTCTATGATGACAAGGCAATCGAACAATTCATCAAGGAAAATTACCCGGCTGAAATTCTTGCGGCCTACCTCCGAATCAGGCCCGAATATGGTGCTGCAAGGGCTGATCTTTTCCGCTACTTGGCCGTGTATGCCCTGGGTGGTGTCTACATCGACATCAAGAGCCGCTTTACGCGTTCCATCGATGAAGTCGTTGTTGGTGATGAGGGGCTCATCCTCTCCCAATGGCGCAATGCGATGGGCGAGCCTCATCAAGGCTTTGGGCTGCATCCGGAACTGGGTCACGTCCCAGGTGGCGAATTCCAGCAATGGCACATCATAGCGGCGGCCGGTCATCCATTTCTGCGCGCCGTCGTCGTGCATGTTCTTGCAAATATTGAACACTACTCGCCTTGGTCATTTGGCGTTGGCCGAAATGGAGTATTCCGTTTGACTGGTCCCATTGCCTACACGCTTGCCATCCAACCCTTGTTGGGAAGTGCCTCTGCAAAAATTGTGGCGAGCGAGGCAGACTTGTCGCTGGAATACAGCATTGTCGGGAATTACGTGCATCACGATGCGTTCAAACGCCACTATTCGCACTACGATACGTCGATCCTGACTCTGCCGCTTGCCTCGCGGGGATCAGCTTTGCTCTACACGGTCGCGAGACGCCTAAAGACCCGTATTGCGTCCACACTTCGCCGTTAACTTTTGAGGCAGCAACTGGCCCGAAGCGGGACATACAAAAACGCCACATTTACAGTTGTGTTTGCTGGTGTATCCGGAGCGAGCGACCCGGAGGGCACAGTGAATTTGTTCGCTTGGCCTCTTAACTTCGGCCCAGTGTATTTGTTCGGGCCTATTTCTTCTAGAAATGTCTGGTCGTACACATGTGGAATGGTTAACAGTCATGGTCTGGGGGCAACCAGAATATGACTTCGCGACAGCAGCGCGTCCTCACTATGGGCGCCTTTATTGCAATAATTTTTGCATTGCTCGGCTGGCAGACCGCGCGAAGGATGATGCTGCCTACGCCAGTCTCAACTTCGCAAAGCGAAGAGCAGCGTCTTCACGATCTCGCGCTTCGCGATCTCAAAGAGACACAAGACGAAGTTGCCAAGATGAAAGCCCATGGCATCGGAATGCATCCACAATCTGAAAAATAGCCAGCCTGGTCTGGCCGTCCGATCAAGCAGCTTGCCGCCTTTCGGTTGGCAACTCATCAAGGAAATCATTGATGAGTCTTATGCAAAGTTCAGCTTCGGCCATAAGAAAGAGATGCCCCCCTCCCTTGATGACCTCCAGACGAGAGTCGGGGATCAAGCTGTTCAGGAACTTGCCATTCACCAACGGCACGATCCTGTCATCATCGCCCATCATGATCAGGGTTTCAGGCCGAAGCAAAGGTAGCCAGGGTGCACTGGTCCATCCCATCATAGCTACGAGCTGATAGAAATAGCCCATTCTGGTCGGCGGCGTGATCCTCTCGGCATGGGCATCAGCCCCGCTATCGATTCCGCCATAAAGCGTCTTGAAATTCTTCAACATATAGTTCGGATCAAGATAGCGCTTCGGATTGATCATTTTCGTAAGCGCCGAGAAATTTCCGGGCACCATCACCATGCCGGCTGTAGTCGCCACAAGGATCAACTTGTTGACGCGTGATCCGAATTGCAGCGCGAACTGTTGGGCCAGACCTCCCCCCCAACTGATACCCATGACATCAACCTGACCATAACCGAATTGATCAAGCAGAATATCGGCGACGCGCGCCATCATCCAGGGCCGATAGGGGATTGCCGGTTCAGGTGAGCCCCCAACTCCGGGCATGTCGAACGTGATGAAATCGCGCTCCGGCATCTTTTCGGCAAGCGGCGAGACAAGCTCAATGTTTGCCCCAATGCCATTGAAGAACAGCAGCGGCGGCTTTTGCGATTTACCTGTCGACCAGCGCGCAACACGAACAGTGCGCCCTTCTATTGTTTCCATGGAAAATTCGGGCATAATGATTTTTGACATTGTCGATCCTGCCTTAGCCAAGTGCATATTCACCGGGGGCAGGCCCCAATGGCTTGTATGCCTTGCTGCCTAACGATTTGGGAGCAGCAACCTGCTTTCCCGACCGGTCCTGAAGCCATTTCATCCAGTATGGCCACCAGCTTCCAGCGACTTCCTCGGCACCTGCAAGCCATTTTTCGGGCGTGGGAGGCGGGGTTCCTCCAGCTCGGTAAAACTTTGCCTTGGGATTTCCCGGAGGATTGAGGATCGCTTGAATATGCCCGGAATGGGACAGGACGAATTCGATATTCTTTGAGCCGAACAATTGAGTGGAGCGATAACACGCTTTCCAGGGGGTGATATGATCAGTAACCCCGCCCATGATGAAGAAATCGCAATCAACCTTGGTCAGGTCAACAAAATGCCCCGCCAACTCTGAAGTGCCGGGATTGGCGAATGGCTGTTCCTCGTAAACCCTGAGATAGTCCGAGTGGAGCGCGGCCGTGAGGTTTGTCGAGTCGTTGTTCCAGAACAGGATGTCGAATGCAGGTGGATCTTCCCCGTGCAGATAATTGTTGATCACATAATTCCACACCAGATCATTGGGCCTAAGCCAAGCGAATGTTCGGGCGAGTGATGAACCTTCCAGAATTCCCTTCTTTGCCGAACGCTCACGAGCCAATTTGATGCCATGTTCGGACACGAGCGCGCCGGCCTCGCTGTCATTGCGTTGTGGATGAAGGACGCAAACCATCAGAGTTGCGGAGTTGATCCTTTCGTCGCCCATTGCTTTGAGACGCGATAGCAAGGTGGCTGTCGTAATGCCTCCGGAGCAGGCTCCTGCGACGTTCACTTTCTTCGCGCCTGTGACACTGGTCACAACATCAAGCGCGGTGATGATTGCATCGACATATTCAGCCAGCCCCCAATCGCGATGCTCTATTTGCGGGTTCCGCCAACTGATCAGGAAAGGCTGGATACCATGTGCCAGCTCGTAGCGGATAATGCTCTTTTCCGGCGTCAGGTCGTTGATGTAGGCCTTGTTGATCTGGGGAGGGACAATCAACAGCGGGAATTCATGAACAGCCTCGGTCGCCGGTGCATATTGAATCAGTTCCATTATTTCGGAACGATAGATCACCGCGCCTGGCGACGTTGCGATATTCTCGCCGATCTTGAAGGGTCTTGAATCAACCTGACTCACAATTCCGTCATTGTGGACCATGTCATTATAGGCATTCTTCAACCCTCGGAGCAGGGAAGTGCCGCCTGTTTCGACCGATTTCTTGATCGCTGAGGGGTTGCCCAGCAAAGTGTTGGTTGGGGCAAGCGAGTCCAGGATCATGCCGCTGACGAAATTGGCGCGCGCCCGTTCCAGCTCATCCAGCTCGAGATCGGCGATCCAGCGGTTTACGCCGCTCTGAGCCGCTAGATAATATTGCATTCCCATCCGATAAAAGGGATTCTTGGACCATGTGGGATCTGCGAACCTCTTGTCCTTTGGGTCGGGTGCAATCTCCGACTTGTTGGTCAGGATCTTGATAACGTCGTCCGTAAACAGGCGGGCATGTTTCAGCGTTGTCGAAGGTTTGGCGGCGGTTTCACGCAACATGACTGAGACAGCACCGAGCAAGTCCTCCCTAGCCAGCCCTACAATCGGATTGAGTGCGACGTTTGCGTCGCCATCCCCACCCAGATCAATGCCCTTGCGAGCCATGCACACTTTCTCCCCAATTTGGACGATCATTGATCGGCAGGGTGCATCCGTCAATTCCCGTGTGTCAATTTGTTGGGCGTTCACTTTCCGAATGTGGGGCCAGCCGGAACGGCATGGCTCACAAACAAAAAGGGGCGGCCCACAAGGGCCACCCCTTCGTGTCCTTCGGCGCCAAGATCAGCGCGAATAGAATTCGACGACCAGATTCGGTTCCATCTTCACCGGATAAGGCACTTCATCAAGCGTCGGAACGCGAACGAACGTAACCTTTGCGGCGCCGTCTGTCGCGATATAATCGGGAATGTCACGCTCAGCGAGGCTCTGCGCTTCGATAACGAGTGCCATTTCGACAGCCTTGCTGCCCAAGCTGATCTCATCGCCTACATTGACGCGGCGAGAAGCAATGTTGCACTTGACGCCATTGACCAGCACGTGGCCGTGGCTCACGAGCTGACGTGCTGCGAACACAGTCGGCGCGAACTTGGCACGATACACGACCGAGGCAAGACGGCGCTCAAGAAGGCCAATGAGGTTCTGCGACGTATCGCCCTTCATCCGGTCAGCGGTCTGGTAGCTCTGCTTGAATTGCTTTTCCGTGACATCGCCATAATAGCCCTTCAGCTTCTGCTTGGCCTTGAGCTGAAGGCCATAGTCGGAAACCTTGCCCTTGCGACGTTGGCCGTGCTGGCCGGGCCCGTATTCACGGCGGTTAACGGGAGACTTTGGGCGACCCCAGATGTTTTCGCCCAGACGGCGGTCGAGCTTATGCTTGGCGCTATGGCGCTTTGACATTTTCAATCCTTCAATTGCGTTATCAGTTTCATGTTCCGGAACCGCGCGACACGGGCTGGTACCCGGCCGGACACCTGCTTCACCGGAGTGCAGGGTCAATTGCGAAGTGCGCGCCTATGGCGAGTACACCGGTTCAAGTCAAGTTGGTTGGGCAGGGGACTGCAAGCAGGCGGGATCTAATTGGGGCTTTCAAAGCTGCGTTGAACTTGGGCGCGATTGACGAGCTGGCTGTCCTCGTGGCGCCGTTCGTCCCATTCGGCCGCAGTCATGCAGACACGCTTCTTGGCAAGCCTTGAGCCGGTTTCCAGGCTGGTTTCGCAGATCATCCGGTTCGGGTCACGCGTCTTTACGGCTTTTGCGGCACCTGTCGGCGTAGGGGCTGGTTCGTTTGTCGCCAAGGCGGGCTGCACTGCCAAAATGCATCCGGCGATGGCCAAAAGCCGACTAACAACCTCAACTTTCATCTGCTTGCCTTTCTTTTGCGAGATGATGGCGGAAAGACTTTTTGCTGTAAAGTGCGCCTCGGATTGCCGTCATTCTTGCCTACGGGTCAGTTTGAGCATCCGCTTGGCGCGCCAAAGTCCTCAGCACGCCGCGCATCGTGCGGACTTCCTGGGCGGTCCATTGCGGCTTTGTCAAAAGAGACCGAAGCGTGCGCCGTGCGACCCGGGCCCGCTCCTCCGGGAAAAAATAATGAGCCGCTTCAAGCATGGACTCGAGGTGCAGGATCAGCCCCTCAAGGTCCTCCTGCGGCGCAGGTGGATCGAGTCGGGACCTGGTCGGGATGGCCAGTGTCTCGCTTTTTGACAGTTCGTAAGCGACGATGATGACCGCTTGGGCCAAATTCAGACTTCCAAATTCCGCGTTTACCGGAACCGTGATGATACTCCGCGCAAGGGCTACATCA
Organism: Aquisediminimonas profunda; assembly: GCF_019443285.1. Lineage (GTDB taxonomy): Bacteria > Pseudomonadota > Alphaproteobacteria > Sphingomonadales > Sphingomonadaceae > Aquisediminimonas > Aquisediminimonas profunda. Next base: position 2,893,634 of record NZ_CP080327.1, on the reverse strand, counting down.
TCGCTCGCCAAACCGGACCGTTCGGGTCCAAACAAGATCGCGCTGCGGCCCGCCGCTGAACGAATCTCGCCTGCTGCATCTTCTGGCGTCAGCACCGGCTTGGTAACACCGCGCTTGCGCACTGTAGTTGCAAAGACATGCGAACAGTCGAATGTTGCTTCCGCGACGCTTGCAAAGACTTTTGCCTGCTTGAGCACGATGTCGGCGCCCGAAGCTGCAGGCCCGGCATCCGGATTTGGCCATCCGTCACGCGGTGCCACAAGGCGCATTTCGGTCAATCCGAAATTGAGCATTGCCCGTGCAGCCTTGCCGATATTTTCGCCCAGTTGAGGACGGACCAGGACGATAACGGGTCCTTCGCTCACTTTCGCGCTGCTTCAGCGATACTCCCGGCAAAGCCTTCAAAGTCGCTCGCGTCCGTGAAATCCTTATATACCGACGCAAAGCGGATGTAGGCGACACTGTCGAGACCCTGCAGGGCGTCCATGACCATTTCGCCAATCCGCGTCGATGGAATTTCGCCTTCGCCCAAGGTTTCAAGCTGACGCTGGATTCCTGTTACAAGCTTTTCGATCCTCATTCCGTCGACTGGGCGCTTGCGGCAGGCAATCGCGATTGATCGTTCCAGTTTCTCGCGTTCGAAAGGCTCTCTTCGTCCTTCAGACTTGAGCACTGTCAGTTCGCGCAATTGGATGCGTTCGAACGTTGTAAAGCGTGCACCGCAGGCTTCGCACTGGCGTCGCCTTCGGATCGAGCTGTTGTCCTCGGTTGGACGGCTGTCCTTGACTTGCGTTTCCGCGTGGGAACAGAAGGGGCACCGCAACGCTTAAAACCCCGGATAGATCGGAAAACGCTCACACAGGGCACGGACGCGCTCGCGCACATTGGCCTCCACTTGGCCATCCCCTGTTTCGCCATTCTTGGCGAGGCCATCCAGCACGTCAGCGACCATGTTCCCGATTTCGCGGAACTCGACCGGGCCGAAGCCGCGCGTCGTGCCAGCAGGCGATCCGACCCGGATGCCGGACGTCTTGACCGGAGGTAGCGGATCGTTCGGAATGCCATTCTTGTTGCATGTAATTGCCGCCCGCTCGAGTGCAGCGTCCGCGTCCCGGCCTGTCACGCCAAGCGGTGAGAGGTCCACAAGGGCCAGATGTGTATCAGTGCCGCCGGATACCAGATTGCAACCTCGTTCCTGCAGGGTTGCGGCCAGCACCTTTGCATTTTCGATTACGGCTCGCGTGTAGCTCTTGAATTCCGGCCGTAGTGCTTCGCCAAAAGCCACTGCCTTTGCAGCGATCACGTGCATCAGCGGTCCGCCCTGAAGCCCAGGGAAAACTGCCGAGTTGATTTTCTTCGCTATGCCCTCGTCATTTGTCATGATCATGCCGCCGCGCGGGCCGCGCAACGTCTTGTGTGTCGTCGTCGTGACGACATGGGCATGGGCAAACGGGCTCGGGTGGCAACCCCCCGCAACCAGGCCGGCAAAGTGCGCCATATCCACCATGAAAATGGCGCCGACCTCGTCTGCAATTGCCCGGAAGCGAGCGAAATCGATTTGGCGCGGATAGGCAGAGCCGCCTGTTATGATCAGCTTGGGGCGGTGCTCCCTTGCCAGACGCTCGACCTGATCGAAGTCGATCAGGTGATCTTCAGCACGCACACCATATTGGACTGCGTTGTACCATTTTCCAGACAAGGCTGCCTTTGCGCCATGGGTCAAATGACCGCCTGCATCGAGGCTCAGGCCCATGATTGTGTCGCCAGGCATAGTCAGAGCCAGCATAACGGCACCGTTTGCTTGCGCACCGGAGTGCGGCTGGACATTGGCAAAGCCGCAATCAAACAACTGTTTTGCGCGCTCGATAGCAAGCACTTCAACTTCGTCTGACGGCTCGCAACCCTGATAATATCTCTTGCCAGGATAGCCTTCCGCATATTTGTTCGTGAATACCGATCCCTGCGCTTCAAGGACGGCCCTGGACACGATGTTTTCAGAAGCAATCAGCTCGATCTGGTGCTGTTCCCGTGCCAGCTCGTGGCGAACTCCGCTGAACACTGCGGGATCTGTCTCGGCAAGGCTGCGCGTAAAAAAGCCGTCGGGCTGGACATCGTTCAGGGCGGCGGACGGATTTGTGCTCATGCGGGTTCCTTGCTGAAAATCGGGTGGGTCAGTTTTTCGACGCGCGGACCATGTCGGCCGCCTGCAAATTCGGTTTCAAGAAAGGCGGCAATGCAAGCCTTGGCCATGTCAACGCCGATCAAGCGGGCGCCGAGGGCAATCACGTTGGCGTCGTTGTGTTCGCGCGCGAGAGACGCCGAAAGCGAGTCATCGACACGGGCGCAGCGACAGGCTGGATGCCGATTGACGGCGATGGAGATACCGATCCCGGATCCGCACAGCGCTACGCCACGCTCGGCCAAGCCTGAACCTACAGCTTGTGCAAGTTTATAGCCATAGTCTGGGTAATCGACGCGACCTTCATCGTACGGACCAAGATCATCAACGTCGTGACCAGACTCACGAAGCCAGTCAGCCAGTATGGCCTTCAGTTCGAGCGCAGCATGATCGGAAGCAATGGCGATACGCATCGTTGCGATCGAATCCTTTTATGAGCCGGTGAATCGAGTGCACTTTCTCTAGGGGATCGTCTCGGGCAATTCCACAAGCGATTGTGCGAACCATTGCCATTGTGGCCTTCGGCTGGCATCCATCGGGCATGATTAGCGCTGAACAATTCATGGCCCGGCAGGCGGGGTCTTTGCCGGATTTACTTGGCATCAAAGTCCTCGAGGCCAATCCTGACAAAATGGTGTTGGCGTTTGACGTTGCCCCCTCGCATCACGCGCCCAACGGCTTTCTGCACGCCGCTTCAGTCATCGCGCTTGCGGACACTGCGTGCGGTTATGGAACGGTTCTTAACTTGCCTGAAGGGGCGACCGGTTTTACGACAATTGAACTCAAGACCAATTTTTTTGCGACTGCCCTCTCTGGGAAGATCGTTACTACGGCGACTCCAGTGCATCGGGGGCGAACAACCCAAGTCTGGGATGCGGAGGTAGTTTCGCAAGAGTCGGGCAAGCGACTGGCCCTTTTTCGCTGCACGCAGTCGGTGCTTTGGCCAAGATGAACGAGCAGCCGACCTTCGAGGCCGCGATCCGGTCTGATCAGTCGGACGTGGTGCAGACGTTAGCCCTGGCATTTCAGGATGACCCCGCCTTGTCCTGGATCATGCCCGATCCCGAGCGGCGCAAGGCGCGCTTGCCGCGGCTGTTCGAAATCCTGTTCAATTCTGACTTTCCCAACGGCATGATTCTGAAATCCACACGATACGAAACATGTTCGCTTTGGCGTGCTCCCGGAAGGGCGGATACTGGTCTTTGGGAACTGGTCAGGAGCGCGGTTCCAATGCTGCAGGTTTTCGGCTCAGCTATTGGAAAGGGCATCGCCATCAGCAATGCGCTGGACGCCCATCATCCGAAAGGCTTCCCATTCTGGTATCTCCATTTTGTCGGCGTTCGCCCAGACTTTCAAGGCAAGGGCTGGGGTGGCTCCATTATTCGCGAAGGCCTCAAGCGCGCTGCAGGCGAAGGGCTTCCGGCGTATCTGGAAACAGCGACGCCACAGAATGTGCCGCTTTATCTCAGGCTTGGTTTCGAGATTGTCGAGGAATGGGACGTTCCAGATGGTGGACCGCATTTTTGGTCAATGTTGAGACCGGTTAGCGCGAATGGACCTGATTGAGCGCGTCAGGAGAGACAAAGGCCGGAAAGTAAGGGGCTTTCCGGCCTTCGCTCGCTCACCCGCCTTGCGACAGGTCTTCACGGTCTACGCCCATTCGCGCGAGGCCGTTCCCGCGAATTGGGCAAACCCGCACTGGTAAGCATTTCAGCGCGCACTGTCGGCCCAATTTGGGGGAGCAATTGGAATAACAGCTTCAGCTATACGCCTTTTGCCGTCAGCGCCCGAGGGTTGCTCCCCAGTGTGGCCAGCAACCGGTCAAACTCAAACGCGCGACCGGCTGCTGTCATATTGAATATGCACCGGAGGCGCCGATCGGATGCAGCCCAATCAAAAAACAGATTTATGTCGAAAGTCTATAACGCGTGCCGCCAAGGCACGAAATTATGATAGTCTTCCGAACGTGGCATTGGCAGTATCTGGGCGTTTTCGAGACAAAGCAGGCGGGCGCGGAAGTCAGCCAAAGCCTTGCTTCGGGCAACATCGTCCATTCTCCCTGGGCCATAGACAATGAATGGTTCGATCACTGAAAAGCCCACAAATCCAAGCGTGCCATGATTGATTGGATGAAGGATAGACATGGCCGAAGCGCCGTAGATGCCTTCTTCGGTGTATGCCCCGTTTGGGCCTCCCATTGTTACTGAGAGCATCGCGCGCTTGCCTGACATCCGGCCTCGGTCGAACCAGCGGCCACCGCCGTAAGCACGACCGACAGCGAAAACGCGGTCTAACCAGCCTTTGAGGATGGCTGGCGGGCCAAGCCACCAGATCGGGAATTGCAGAATTAGCACATCGCACCAAGCGAGCTTGTCCATTTCAGCCTGCAATGCGGGCGCAAAGCTGTCGTGCAGAGCCGCGTATTTTTCCTCGGCTTGTTGATCGAGCCGGGACGTATCAGCGGCATCCATGAAGTTACTGCGGTCCGAAACGGGATTAAAATTCATGGCATACAGGTCGGACACAAGCACATCATGCCCAGCATCTTTGAGACAGTGTTCTGCCTCGCGTGTCATGGCGCCATTAAAGCTAGTCGGTTCATGATGAGCGAGGACGATAAGGAAGCGCATGGCGTAACGTGCTTCGCGGGTATGACCTTATTGGTTACGCGGCTTTGCGTAATTCCAATCTGTCCCAGATTTCGGTGAGGGCTTTAGTGAGTTCGTCCATCATTTCCCGAGTGTGTGCCGGACCGGGCGTGAAGCGGAGGCGCTCCGTGCCCCTGGGGACAGTTGGATAGTTAATCGGCTGCACATAGACGCCATATTCGGCAAGAAGGATGTCCGAAATCCGTTTGGCTCTGACCGGATCTCCCACCATCAGCGGGACGATATGAGTTGTCGAATTCATCACCGGCAGGCCGGCATCAGCAAAACTCTGCTTCAGATAGGCTGCGGCGTGCTGTTGCGCATCACGCTCTTCGCTCGATGACTTCAGGTGGCGGACACTTGCCAGAACACCTGCGACAAGGACGGGCGAGAGGCTCGTCGTGAAGATAAAGCCCGGCGCGTAGGATCGAATGACATCGACAATCACCTGATCGGCCGCGATGTATCCGCCCATTACGCCGAACGCCTTGCCTAATGTGCCTTCGATGATCGTCAGCCTTGGCGCCGCAGCATCACGATCGGTGATGCCGCCGCCGCGAGGTCCATACATGCCGACCGCATGAACTTCATCGCAATAGGTCAGCGCGTTGTACTTGTCGGCAAGATCGCAAATGGCGTGGATCGGCGCTACATCACCATCCATCGAATAGACACTTTCAAACGCAATCAGCTTGGGGGCGTCCGAATCTTCCGCTGCCAACAATTCTTCCAGGTGCGCAAGGTCGTTGTGCCGCCATACGCGCTTCTCGCATCCCGAATTGCGAATGCCCGCAATCATTGACGCGTGGTTCAACTCATCCGAGAAAATGACACAGCCAGGCAAAATCTTGCCCAGTGTCGCCAAGGTGGCTTCATTGGAGATATAGCCTGAGGTGAAGAGTAGAGCTGCTTCCTTTTGATGCAGATCGGCAAGCTCCGCTTCAAGATCAACATGATAGTGCGTATTGCCGCCGATGTTCCGCGTACCGCCAGAGCCTGCCCCGACGTCATACAGAGCCTCTTCCATGGCCGCGATCACTTTGGGGTGCTGGCCCATGGCAAGATAGTCGTTCGAACACCAAACCGTGATCGGCTTTGGTCCGTTGTGGCCAGCAAAGCAGCGCGCGTTGGGAAAGGCTCCCTTGTTGCGCAGGATGTCAATGAAAACCCGGTAACGGCCCTCTTCGTGAAGGCGGTCAATCGCGGAATTGAATATCTTGCTGTAGTCCAAAGCTTCTTCCTTCGCTCCGTCGAGCGCGATCCGGTGTCGGCCCTTTAGAGTTTCAATTTGGTAAATTCCAGCGCGAACGATTCGCAACTAACTCCTTGTATCGACAAGTTTCGGTTTCTTGTCTGACCGGATGGGAATGGCGGAACTGGAGAGCTTTGCAATAAGTAATCCCTCGGAGTCTGTCAGGTCGGCTTCAAGAAAACAGGAAGATCGACCCATCTTCAGGCAGCGGCCTTCCGCATAGAGCGTGCCTGGCATGGCGGCTGAAAGGAAGCTCGTCTTGATCTCCATCGATGCAATGAAGCCGGGCTCACCCAGTGCGACGATTCCGGCAAAAGCTGACGCGTCATCAAGCAGCGCACCGACGATGCCACCCTGAACAGTCCCGCGCGGGTTGCAGAATCGCTCATCAATCTGAAATGACATGCGGACCCGACCAGCGGGCTGATCCACCTCGAGGACTTTCGTTCCGAACAGAATGCCAGTGGGCGTCATCTTCGCGTTGAAGCGTTCGAGGAGCTGCTGACTGTCGAGCGGCATAAGGTGTCTCCTATAGAATCTGGACTGCGCCCAAGCCAAAGGTGGCCAATGCCGGGCGAAGATCGGCGATGTCTGGCGTGTCGCTGGTAAATACTGCTGTGCCCTTGGGCATTGATGGCCAATCCTGACCCTGAGTCAGGAACGCCGTGCGGCGTGCTATCCCCTCTCCGCTATCGACGAGTGTGACCCCTGGCGGGCCGGCTACCGCAATTTCATCCGCCAAAAGCGGAAAGTGTGTGCAGGCAAGGACAAGCTGGTCGATACGATTCCCATCTGGCTGGCTATAGAGCCCTGCCAAGATCGCACGCATCTTTCCCGGATCAGGCACCTTGCCCCGCAATTTCGCTTCCGCGAGATCGACGAGTTCGGCCGAACCGAAGCGTATGACCCGGCAGTCGCTGGCAAACTCTGCCGACAGGCGGTCGACATAGGGTTGGCGAACAGTGGCTTCGGTGCCAAGCACACCGATGACTCGGGTTTTGCTGGCTATGGCTGCCGGTTTGATTGCCGGGACCGTCCCGACCACGGGCAAGTCAAGCGCAGCGCGCACATGGCTGAGCGCGATTGTCGAGGCGGTATTGCACGCGATGACGATAATTCGCGGCCCAAAGCGTTCCGCCAATCGACCAAGCAGGGCAGGGACTCGCGATGCGATCTCGGCTTCCGATTTTGTCCCATAGGGATAACCGGCATTGTCTGCAGCATAGACAAAGGCAGCACTGGGGAGCGCCTTACGCACATGGCCAAGAACCGACAATCCGCCCACGCCGGAATCAAACAGCAGGATCGGGCGGTCATCAGCCATGGGCTGCGCATAGCGGACGAATGACTGCAATCAAGGCGTATTTGTTCACTGAACACCGAGGAAGATTGGCACATTCCATCGCGCGCAAACTTCGTCTAACTAAAGGATCACGGTTGCAAGGCGGAAGGCGCGGGAATGGCGGACATTGTTTGGACTGTTGCGGCACTTCCGATAATTCTGGGCTATTTGCTTGGTTCCATCCCGTTCGGCCTTATCCTGACGCGGGTGACGGGTGCGGGCGATTTGCGGACGATCGGCTCTGGCAATATCGGCGCAACCAATGTCCTGCGGACAGGTCGCAAGGGACTGGCTGCGGCGACACTGCTTCTGGATATGGTAAAAGGTGCGGCGGCGGTCATGATCGGCCATCGCTTTGGGCCCGATTATGCGGTTGTGGCGGGGTGTGCGGCATTTCTTGGCCATGTCTATCCTGTCTGGCTGAAGTTTAGGGGCGGGAAAGGCGTTGCGACAATGCTTGGCGTGACGCTTGCGTTGAACTGGGGTATAGGTCTTGTCTTCGCGCTGGTGTGGCTCGCAGCCTTGGCGGCAACTCGAATCTCCTCCGTCGGCGGCATGTCGGCTGCGATCTCAGCACCAATAGTGGCATCAATGATCGGGCGACCGGGCCTTGGATACGCCCTGCTGGTGCTAGCCTTGATCGTGATCTGGAAGCACAGCGACAATATTGGCCGCTTGATCGAGGGCACTGAACCAAAGGTCGGCCGTTCAAAAAAATGACCGGCACAGGGCAGGACTTGCTGGATCGGCTGCGGCTTATCCGATCGGCCAATATTGGCCCTGTCACCTATTTCCAGTTGATCCGCCGATTCGGGTCTCCAGGTGCTGCACTTGCTGCGCTTCCGGAATTGGCCTCAAGAGGTGGTGGAAAGGCCCCGCGGCTTGCCGATATGTCAACCATTGTAGGCGAGGTTGAAACGGTTGAGAGGCTGGGTGCTAGATACCTGTTTCTTGGCCAAGGGCTTTACCCGCCGCTACTTGCAGAAATCGATTCCGCGCCACCTGCACTTATTGTCCGGGGCGATCTGGCCATTCTTGAACAGCCGGCGGTCGCCATTGTCGGTGCGCGAAATGCGTCAGCTGCAGCGATGCGCTTTGCTAGCAGGTTGGCTCAGGATCTTGCGGATGCAGGGGTTGCCGTCGTCTCCGGTCTCGCCCGTGGTATCGACACGTCTGCCCATCGGGGCGCTCTTGCTACTGGTGCAACAGTCGGTGTCATCGCGAGCGGCATTGATATTGCCTACCCGCCTGAAAATGCTGAGTTGCAGGAGAAGATCGCCGCTCAAGGCATCCTGATTGCAGAACAGCCTCCGGGGCGTGAGCCCCTCGCGCGGCATTTTCCGTCTCGTAACCGCATTATTGCAGGCATGTCGCAGGGAACAGTGGTTGTCGAAGCTGCCCCAAAATCCGGCTCGCTGATTACGGCGAGGCTGGCTAACGAGTGTGGACGCGAAGTGATGGCTGTCCCGGGTTCCCCCCTCGATCCACGTGCTCAGGGCTGCAATCTGCTGATCCGGGAGGGAGCAACCCTGATCCAGTCTGCATCAGACGTGTTGGAAATGATCCGACCCATTTACGGCAATCGCATGAAGTCAGCACAACCTCCTTTTCAGGCGGAACCCGAGAATTCGGAGCCAACCGATGAAGAACGCCAAGCCGTCTGGGACTTGTTGAGCCTGACGCCCGTTTCCGTAGATGAAATCATTCGCCAAGCTGCGATGCATCCGGCCGCAGTGCAACTCATCCTGCTTGAACTTGAAATTGCGGGGCGGCTTGAACGCCATGCGGGAGGGCGGGTTTCATGTGCTTGACACGGCGTTGGGCGGCACTCCACCCTCGCGCGTACACGTGAGGGGAAGATTACAGACCGATGAAGCTTGTTGTTGTTGAGTCGCCGGCCAAGGCAAAGACCATCGAAAAATACCTGGGACCGGGGCACCGGGTACTTGCGTCCTTCGGCCATGTTCGCGATCTTCCGCCAAAGGACGGTTCGGTCAATCCGGACGACGGCTTTGCAATGGTTTGGGACACCTATCCGGACAAGGCAAAGCAACTCAAGGCCATTGCAGATGAAGCCAAGGGTGCAGACACGCTGATCCTCGCCACTGACCCTGATCGTGAAGGCGAGGCAATCAGTTGGCATGTGCACGAGGTGCTGGCGAAGAAGAAGCTGCTTCCCGCCCATGTCGAGCGTGTCACCTTCAATGCGATTACCAAGCAGGCCGTGACCGAGGCCATGGCACGTCCGCGCGATCTCGATCATGACCTGATTGATGCCTATCGCGCACGCCGTGCGCTCGATTATCTCGTCGGCTTCACACTTTCGCCTGTCTTGTGGCGAAAATTGCCGGGGGCGAAGTCTGCAGGGCGCGTCCAATCCGTCGCGTTGAGGCTGGTTGTCGATCGGGAACGCGAAATTGAAATGTTTCGCGCGCAGGAATACTGGTCCGTCGTCGCCAATATGGAGCATGATGGCGTAAGCTTTGTAGCACGCCTCGTGCGACACAAGGGCCAAAAGATCGAGCGGCTGACCATTGGCAATGCCGGTGATGCGGCAGAGGCAAAGGCTGCAGTCGAGGCTGGCCGGTTTTCGGTCGTCTCCGTCGAAACCAAGCCACTGACACGCAATCCGCCGCCGCCCTTTACAACTTCGACGCTGCAACAGGAAGCTGCCCGCAAGCTGGGCTTTGCTGCAAGCCATACAATGCGGCTGGCGCAGGCGCTCTACGAGGATGGTGCAATAACCTATATGCGCACCGACGGTGTCCAGATGGATCATTCCGCCATCAGCGCGGCGCGCGGCGCCATCGCGAACCGTTATGATGCCTCCTACGTGCCCGACAAGCCGCGCCAATATCAGACAAAGGCCAAAAACGCACAGGAAGCGCATGAAGCGATCCGTCCCACTGATTTCGGCAAGGATCGCGCCGGAAGTGGCGATCATGCCCGCCTTTATGACCTGATCTTCAAACGGGCACTGGCAAGCCAGATGGCATCGGCCCGCCTAGAGAGGACGACGGTCGAGCTTACCGATGCGACAGGTCAGACGGGTTTGCGCGCGACCGGTCAGGTCGTGCTCTTTCCAGGCTATCTTGCGCTCTACGAAGAGGGCATCGACGATAGTGATGACGAGGATGCGAAGCGGTTGCCACGCATGGCTGAAGGAACTGCTCCTGCCAAGAAGTCGGTCGAGGCAGAGCAGCATTTCACTCAGCCACCGCCACGCTATTCCGAAGCCAGCCTTGTCAAGAAAATGGAAGAACTCGGGATTGGAAGGCCGTCCACCTATGCGTCGATTCTGCAGGTCCTGAAGGACCGCGACTATGTGCGGGTCGAAAAGAACCGCTTTATTCCGAACGAAAGCGGCAGGCTCCTGACGGCTTTCCTGGAACGGTTTTTCGAGCGCTATGTCGGATTTGACTACACTGCCGGGCTTGAGGAACAACTTGACGATATTTCGGGTGGACGTGCCGAATGGCAGGCTGTTCTTGAAGCCTTCTGGCTTGATTTCAAGCCGAAGACCGCGGAAGTCATGGAACAAAAGCCATCCGAGGTGACTGCCGCCCTCGATGAATTTCTTTCGCCTTATCTGTTTCCGCAGGAGGCGGATGGCGCCGATCCCAGACTATGCCCTTCGTGTGGCAATGGACGGCTTGCCTTGAGGGGAGGGCGGTTCGGGGCCTTTGTCGCCTGTTCCAGCTACCCCGAGTGCAAGTTTACCCGCAAGTTCGCGCAGCCCGGTGGAGCGGATGCTGCTGCCGACTCTGGGCCTGAAATCCTTGGTCAGCACCCTGAAACAGGGCAGGATATTTCGCGCAAATCCGGGCGTTTCGGCCCCTATGTTGAAATGGGTGACGGCAAGGAGGCCAAACGCGGCTCCATTCCAAAGGATATTCCTTCAGAAGAGTTCGGCCTGGACTGGGCGGTCAAGCTTCTCTCCCTTCCCCGCCTGCTTGGGGAGCACCCTGAAACCGGCAAGCCCATTACAGCCAGCATTGGTCGCTATGGGCCCTATCTGGCGCACGACGGAAAATATGCCCGGCTACAATCAACGCGGGATGTCTTCGAAACAGGTATGAATGCAGCCGTCGTCAAGCTTGCGGAAGCCGCCAACGGCGGCGGACGGGCGCGGGGCGGTTCGCGAGAACCCCTGAAACTGCTTGGCAAGCACCCGCGTACAGATTTGGAAATCAAGTTGATGGAAGGGCGGTACGGCGCTTACGTGACGGATGGCACGACCAATGCAACTTTGCCCAAAACCCTCGCCCAAGACGCACTGACGCTCGAGGAAGCGGCTCAGTTGCTCGACGAACGGGCAGCCAAGGGGCCAACAAAGAAGAAGGGCAAGGCCGCGCCCAAAAAGAAGGCTCCGACCAAGAAGACGGCAAAGAAGTGAAGCGTTCGATCCTCGACTTGCGCCGAGCCGGATAGCCCCCTCTTTGGGGGGCATCCACACGCAAGGACGATGACTTTCAGCCTAAATCAAGCCGCGCTTCCACGAGGTCGAGCGGCATGGCGCCGCCACCCAAAACACCAGCATGAAAATCCCGAATATCAAAGCGTTTGCCAGCCTTTTCCTTCATGCGCTCGCGCATCGACAGGATCCGCAATTGGCCAAGCTTGTAACCCAGAGCCTGACCCGGCCAGGCCATGTAACGTTCGATTTCTGCCGTTACGCGGCTGCTAGCGACGCCTGTGGCGTCGAGCATCCAAGCGATAGCTGCCTCTCGAGTCCAGCGTTTGTGATGCAGGCCAGTGTCTACAACCAGACGCACCGCGCGGAACAGCTCGTCCTGAAGCCTGCCCAGATCGCCGAGCGGATCGTCTTGATAGGCTCCGAGCTCTGCCATGAGTCGTTCGGCATAGAGTGCCCAACCTTCCGCATAGGCATTGAAGCTCGCAATTTTCACGAGCGTTGGAACCTCGCCCAGCGCCGCTGCTATCGAGCCCTGTGTATGATGCCCCGGAACGCCTTCATGGTAACTGAGTGTTGGGAGGCGCAGCTTGGCAACCGCAGCCATGTCTCGCAGGTTGATCCAGTAAGTTCCGGGCCGTGTGCCATCTAGCGAAGGTCCATCATAGTAGCCGCCTGGGGCTGAGGCCTGGGTTGCAATCGGCACTCTCTTGACGAGCAGGGCCTGCCGAGGGATCATTTCGGTCGGCAGGAGTTCGGCATAACGGGCTTCCGCATCCCTCACCCTTGACCGGACATAGTTCAAAAGGTCCTCACGGCCGGCATCGCTGTCTGCAAACTGGTTGGTCGGGTCCTTGGCAAGCGCCAGCATTCGCGCGCCGATGCTTCCCTGCGTCATGCCGCGTTTTGCAAGCATCGCGTTCATGTCAGCCGATATCCGGGCCACTTCATCAAGGCCGATCTGATGGATTTCATCCGGGGAAAGGGCGGTGTCCCCAAGCGTTCGGACGTTGGCCGCATAAAAGGTCGGACCATCCGGCAGGGCCCAGACGCCGGCATCCGTCCTGGCATTGCGGAGCATTCCAAGAAGTTCCGAGCGAAGCTTGTTCAGCGCAGGGCGTACCTGCCTTTGAAGCATGGTGACAGCGCGGCGCACGGCCAAATCTCGCATCCGGAAGGATAGACCGGCAGCTTCAGTCCGCGTTTTCAAGGCCATGATGATCGGTTGGCGTGATGGTTTTCCGAGCAGGATAGAATCGAGAATAGGGATCGTCTTTGTGATGAGAGCCTGTGGCGGCGCACAACCATAAGCTGCGTCAGAGCGCATTTTCTCGATGACACCGTCGATCCCGGTTGCAAATGCGTCAAGTTTGGCAATCCATGCGTCAACGGCCTTGGCGCTTGCGAGGGACTGCTGTTCCATCATCCAGTTCAAGCCATCGACATGGGGTCCCGTCAGTTGGGAAACCACATAAGGAACATGACCGGAGAAATTGAATGGATTGATCTTGCCATAGGGGATGGCTGCGCTTCGCGTTCCGTTTTCAAGAATTGCACTGATGAGCGGAAGGTGCCGGCCCAATTCACTGTCGGACGTGACACGGATTCTGGCCAGCAGATCACGCGCTGACTGAATCGCTGCCCGCGAAGCTGCTTCGCCTGCAGGGGAATAATCATCAAAAGTGCGTGCCAACGGGCCACCATCCAGTGCTCCGGGCGTGCCGTTGTAAACGGCCGATTCCGGAAAACGCGCCAAAAGACTTTCGGTTATTGTTTCAAGGGGACCCACCGTTGGTGGGGGCAATTTTCGCGGTCTCGCCAATGCAGGGCTGGCTGCCGTGAAAGCCAGGGCTGCCAAAGTCTGTCGACGATCAATTTCAAACATTTGCGACTCTCTCCATGCTAGACCATTGGTGACATTCTGAGCGAAGCCGGGCAACAGCAGATTATGAGTGAAGCATGGACCTTTATTGCCGGGAATGAGGCGCAGAAAATCCTCCTCATTGCCGATCATGCCTCGAACCATGTGCCTTTGGACATTGACCTTGGCATAGACCCGGTGTTGCTTGATACACACATCGCACTCGATATCGGGGTAGCGGGAATGGCCGCAGCTTTATGCCAACGGCTCAATATTCCGGGGATTCTCGGCGGTGTTTCGAGGCTGGTTGTGGATCTCAATCGGGAAATTGACGCACCGCACATCATTCCAACGGCAAGCGACGGTCATGCGCTGCCTGGCAACGCAATTTCCCATCAGGAACGCGTCGCAAGGATCGCCCGCTTCTGGCAGCCCTATCACGACGAGATCGCACGTGTCATTTTGCGGATGCAGCCGCTCCTTCTGGTTTCGCTCCATAGTTTCACGCCACGGCTTGCCACGCAGCCTGAAGAAGATCGGCCTTGGGAAGTGGGAATACTTTACAACAATGATGACCGGGCTGCCCGCATTGCAATTCCTGCTCTTGAAGGCTGTGGCGTGATCGTTGGCGATCAGCTTCCCTATTCCGGCAAGATTCTCAACGCGACAATGAACACGCACGGAGAGGGCAACGGAATTGCCTATCTCGGACTTGAAATGAGGCAAGATCTGATCGCTGATGCTGAAGGGATTGCCCACTGGCTGGACGTCATTGCTGCTGTCGTGCAAAGCTGTGCAAACCGCGTCGAGGATTAACATGCAAGGCATTGAACATCGGACCTATCTGGCATTCGTGGTCATCATCACGATTGCCTTCGGTTGGGTAGTTTCGCCTTACTTGGGTCCGATTCTATGGGCCGTGGTGGCCGCAATCGTCTTTGAACCACTCAATCGCCGCTTGTCCAATTTTATGCCGCGCTGGCCCAATTTGTCGGCCTTTGTCACGCTCTTGATCATCATCCTTCTGATTATCATCCCTGCGATCTTGATCGGCATGTCGCTCCTTGACGAACTGATTGGGCTGTACGGGCGGATTCAGTCGAAGGAACTCGACGTCGCGAAGATGATTGCTGATGTTCAGAACAGCTTGCCAAGAGGCGTCTCCCGGACACTTCAACGCATCGGCCTGTCTGATATCGAGCAGGCAAGCCGCCGCTTCTCGGACGGAATAGCAAATGTGATCCGCACGGTTGCGACAGGTGCGGTCAACATCGGCCAAAGCGCGCTGGGGTTTGTGGTTGGTATTGGCATCATGCTTTATGTGTCCTTTTTCCTGCTGCGTGACGGCCAGGATCTCGCGGACCAAATTCTCAGAAAATTGCCCCTTGTCGACGACCACAAGACCGCGTTGGCCGAAAAATTCACGACAGTTATCCGCGCCACGATCAAAGGAAGCATCGTGGTTGCAATCATGCAGGGACTGATTGGCGGGCTGATCTTTTGGGCTCTCGGCGTACACGCGCCCTTGCTTGGCGGTGTTCTCATGGGGTTTTTCTCGCTCTTGCCGGCGATTGGCACAGGACTGGTGTGGGTCCCGGTTGCGCTCTACCTGCTGATTACAGGATCAATCTGGCAAGGCCTTGTGCTGGTTTTCTGCGGCTTTTTCGTCATCGGTATGGTCGACAATCTTTTGCGGCCAATCCTTGTCGGCAAGGATACCCGGATGCCCGATTATATCGTCCTGATTTCGACGCTTGGCGGCATTAGCATCCTTGGCTTCAACGGTTTTATCCTTGGGCCGGTCGTAGCTGCGCTGTTCATGGCAGCCTGGGAAAATTTCGGAGCATTCCGAAACAGAGAATAGTTGCGTGCGCTCAATTTGAGGTGCTGGGACCCGAATGCGCGCTTGCAATCTGACCCCGCACTTCGGCATAGGCAAGGGCCGAAAGCGAGAACCCAATGACCCGTCAGTTCGACAAAGCGAAACTTCCCAGCCGCCATGTCTCGGTGGGGCCGGAGCGCGCGCCCCATCGCAGCTATTATTACGCAATGGGGCTGACTGAAGAAGAAATTGCGCGACCCTTTGTCGGGATCGCCAGTGCCGGAAATGATTCCGCTCCGTGCAACACCACCCTCGACCATCAGGCCGATGTGGCGAGGACCGGCGTGGAAATGGGCGGCGGAATGCCGCGCCGGTTCAATACGATCACGGTCACTGACGGTATCGCCATGGGCCATCAGGGTATGAAAAGTTCGCTCGTCAGCCGCGAAGTTATTGCTGATTCGGTCGAATTGTCCGTCCGGGGTCATTGCTATGACGCGCTGATCGGATTTGCCGGTTGCGACAAGTCGCTTCCCGGCATGATGATGGCGATGCTCCGCCTGAACGTGCCGTCGATCTTTGTCTACGGCGGATCGATCCTTCCGGGTCGCTATCAGGACCGCGACGTGACCGTCGTCGATGTCTTTGAAGTGGTCGGCAAATATGCGGCCGGTACGTGCCCAATCTCCGAGGTTCATGCCCTTGAAAAGGTAGCTTGCCCCGGACACGGGGCCTGCGGCGGTCAATATACGGCAAACACCATGGCCTGCGTTGCCGAGGCAATTGGCCTGTCCCTGCCGAATTCCAACATGGCTCCGGCACCTTATTCCACGCGTGACCAGATCGCCCATGCGGCCGGTGTGCAGGTCATGGAGCTACTTGAGCGGAATATCCGTCCGCGAGATATCTGCACCCGAGAGGCTTTCGAGAATGCGGCACGGGTTGTTGCTGCAACAGGCGGATCAACCAACGGCGCTCTGCATCTGCCAGCTATGGCCCATGAAGCGGGGATCGAATTTGACCTGTTCGATGTGGCCGAGATCTTCAAGACGACCCCCTATATGGCTGATCTGAAGCCCGGCGGGAATTATGTCGCAAAGGATATGTACGAAGCGGGTGGCGTATACATGCTGATGAAGTCGCTGCTCTCGGAAGGTCTGCTCAACGGCAACTGCCTGACGGTTACGGGCAAGACGCTTGGTGAAAACATCGACGAGATCACCTGGAATCCGGACCAGAAGGTCATCCACCCGGCAACCGCACCACTATCGCCGACCGGCGGCGTCGTCGGTCTGCGCGGGTCGCTTGCTCCTGACGGAGCGATCGTGAAGGTTGCCGGCATGCATCGCCTGCAGTTCACGGGTCCTGCGCAGGTCTTTGATTGCGAGGAAGATGCATTCGCTGCCGTCGAGGCCCGCAAGATTGTCGAAGGATCTGTTGTGGTCATCAGATACGAAGGACCCAAGGGCGGACCGGGGATGCGGGAGATGTTGTCGACCACGGCCGCCCTTTATGGGCTGGGCATGGGAGAAAAGGTGGCCTTGATCACAGACGGTCGCTTCTCGGGCGCAACGCGCGGCTTCTGCATTGGCCATGTGGGTCCGGAAGCTGCCGACGGCGGCCCGATTGCCCTGATTGAAGACGGCGATGAAATCAGCATAGATGCTGTGGCAGGCACGATCGACCTCAACGTTCCGGCAGACGTCCTTGCAGCGCGTAAGCTGAATTGGCGGCCGCGCCAGCATGATTATCAGTCCGGTGCACTCTGGCGCTATGCGCAGAATGTTGGCCCGGCCTGGAAAGGCGCAGTGACTCATCCCGGCGGTGCGGCCGAAACGCACGTTTATGCGGATATCTGATACGCCCGTTCCGATCCTGACCGCTGCCGAGATGCTGGCGGCCGAACGAAGCGCAATGGCGCAAGGTGACACGGTTGAAACGCTGATGGATCGGGCTGGCCGGGCCGTTGCCGAGGCTGTGTGGCGCTTTGGTGGGGGCAGACCTGTATTGATCCTGTGTGGGCCTGGCAACAATGGTGGCGATGGCTATGTCGCTGCGCGATATTTGGCAAAACATGGCATGGACGTGCGCGTTGTGGCGTTCGGCTTGTCCGGCACTGAAGCATCAAGGGCAGCGCGCGAAGCGTGGGAAGGCCCAGTTGAAGCACTGGAAGAGGCTGAAGAAGCCCCTGTCCTTGTTGATGCGCTGTTCGGGACAGGTTTGGCACGGCCGCTTGGCGATACATTGGCACAAAATCTTGTCAGGCTGACGGAGCGCAAACCATTCACCGTCGCTGTCGACGTGCCGAGCGGTGTCGGCAGCGACGATGGGGTAAATCTCGGCGCAGTTCCTGCGCATCTCACGATTGCGCTTGGCGCACTCAAGCCTGCGCATGTGCTGCAACCGGCGGCAGCTTTTTGCGGTATCGTAAACGTCGCGGATATTGGCGTTGCTGCTGCGAGCAAAGTCTCGCTCCTGACGCGACCTCGCATCCAAGAACCGGGTCCGGAAAGTCACAAATACAGGCGGGGCCTTGTCGGCATCATTGGCGGGGAGATGCCTGGCGCTGGCGCCCTGAGCGCTTTGGCGGCAATCCGAATTGCGGGCTATGTGCTCGCTTCAGGCATGGACGGAATGGCTTTGCCGCATGCCGTTGTCCATCGGCGATGCGAAGCCA
The DNA here is from genome assembly GCF_019443285.1 of Aquisediminimonas profunda. GTDB lineage: Bacteria > Pseudomonadota > Alphaproteobacteria > Sphingomonadales > Sphingomonadaceae > Aquisediminimonas > Aquisediminimonas profunda. The sequence continues at coordinate 2,875,439 of NZ_CP080327.1, read as the reverse complement.
TCCTTGAGGATCGTCGCGTCGCGGCACTGCTTGTCGGACCAGGTCTGGGGCGTGGTCCCGAGGCACGCAAGCAGCTTGACCAGATTCTGGAGAAGTCTTGTCCCATAGTGCTTGATGCGGACGCACTGATGTTGTTGAGACCGGATGATTTTCCTGAAATGAAACGCCGGCCGTCTCCGATCGTCATGACGCCGCATGCTGGAGAGTTTGCTGCGCTGTTTGGGGAGCTGAGCGGGAGCAAAATCGATCGTGCCCGCGCCGCTGCGGAAATCTCTGGCGCTGTCGTTGTCTTCAAGGGTTCCGACACTGTGATTGCCTGTCCGGATGGACACGTTCGAGTGGCGCAAGCCGGACCGGGGTGGTTGGCGACTGCAGGAACGGGCGATGTATTGGCAGGCATTGTGGCTGCGTTTCTGGCAAACGGGCGAAGTCCCTATGATGCGGCCTCGGCTGGCGTGTGGATCCACGCAGAAGCGGCACGGCTTGCTGGCCCGGCATTGATTGCTGACGAAATCCCGGCTCGTATTCCTGCCGCAATTGCTACCTGTCTGTGAGGCAATTGCGATAAAAAGGATCATCAGCCTTGCTGCCCGCGGCGACGGGATTGCGGACGACGGCAGCTATTACGCGTCGACCGCGCCGGGCGATAGTGTTCAGGACGACGGAACAATTGTTCCAGGTCCGCACCGCGCGGCCCCCGCCTGTCCACACTTCGGTACATGTGGCGGATGTCAGCTGCAGCATGTCGATGATGTTGCCTTTGCCGATTTTCTGCGCGACCGGATCGGGTCCGCCCTTTCTGCTCAAGGTATTGCGTTCGAGCAATTCGAGGAAGCCCATGTTTCGCCTCCGCGAAGCCGAAGGCGGGCGGCACTCACTGCTGAACGCAAGGGGCGCCAAGTCCTGCTGGGGTTCAACGAAGCGTCCAGCCACAGGATAACCGACGTGCGCAGCTGTGCGGTCCTTGATCCGCATCTGGAGGATTTGGTTGCTCCATTGCGGCGGCTTCTGGCCACACTTCTACCCGAACGGAAACGGGCAACAGTGCGCATGACATGGGCCGATCAGGGTGTGGACCTCTTGCTTACAGGAATTGAGGTCGACGGCTTGGCGGCGACCGAAACGCTGTTGGACTTTGCGGCACTTCACAAACTCGCCCGGCTTTCGATCGATGAAGGCTTTGGGCCTTCGGCGCGCTGGGAACCGGAACCTGTGACGATAACGTTCGGGACTGTGCCTGTTGTGCTCCCGGAAGGGGCTTTTCTTCAAGCAACCCCGCAGGGTGAAGCTGTTCTGGTGGATGCCGTTCGTAACGCCGTTGCCGACCGTCCCGCCATTGCGGACCTTTTTGCCGGGCTAGGCACTTTTGCCTTGTCGGTTGACCGGGTTATCTACGCCGCTGAAGGTGCTCGCGACCCGCTCGTCACCCTACAGGCCTCTGCACGAAAGGTGGGGAAGCAAATTGCCTGCGAACATCGCGATCTGTTTCGACGAGCCCTTTCGCCAGACGAGCTTGATCGCTTCGACGCCGTAATCCTCGATCCGCCTCGGGCAGGAGCCAAGGAGCAGGTCGAGCAACTGGCGAAATCCCGAGTCGCCTGCATTGCCTATGTTTCATGCAATCCGTCGACCTTCGCACGCGACGCCAAATCGCTGATGGACGCGGGTTACAGACTGGTGACGATCAAGCCGGTTGGCCAGTTCCGCTGGTCGACCCATGTGGAACTGGCAGCAACCTTCAAACGCTAACCAGAGCAGACAGCCGTCGCAGCCTGATATACAAGACAAATCAACGTCAGGCTTGAAAGCACGAAGACAAGGAAACGTACCATCACACGGTTCCAGAGTGCCTGAATGAGGCTGTGGAGGATGCGCAGGGCCACATAGATCCAGGCAATATGGGCATTCGGGCCATCCCCTGCGCCTGCCACTGCGAGTGTGAGCGCAACAGCGTAAAACACAGTCGGCGCTTCATGCAAATGGTTATAGTTATGCGCAATCCATTGGACTTTTTCTGGCAGGACACCATCCAGTTTGGCGCCGGTGCCGCCTACCATATTGGTGGTGTCCAATTCCTTGACCTTGCCCATTGCGGGTATCCGCGTGGCATACATCCAGAGCCACATGACCATCGTCCATGCGGCAAGTGCTACGATCGGCTGAAGAATTTCGCTTTTCATGTGTCAGACCCCCAGAGTGATGCGTACTGCGTTGATGGCAAGAACAAGGAGACAGCCAGTCGACAGGCAAAACAGGCCGAACCGGACCGGCATCACCTTGTTCACGGTTGCTTGCCAGATGCTGTGGACGATGCGGATGCCGGTGTACGCCCAAGCGAGCGTTGTGTTCGTGCCGCCACCTGCGCCAGAGAGCGCCAGAACAAACACGGTTGCGTAGAATATCGTCGGCTGCTCCATCAGGTTTGTGTAGTTGTGGGATTTCCAGTTGACGCTAGGCGGCAAAACGGCGTCCAGATCCTGGCCTCGTCCCCCGGGTGGAAAGGATTTCAGATCCATGCCGGACTTGGCAATGGCCGGGAATCTGGTCAGAGCCATCCAGCCAAGCATGATGAGAGACCAGAGCACGAGAACGGCTGCTGGTGCGAGTATGGTGTTTTCCAAGAGTTGCTCCCCTCCTTATTGTTTTGGAGGAGGGGAAGCTGCCTCAGATTATTTGAGTTGTCAAAAGAGACCGATTTCTAGTCGAAAATTGCGCCCCACCTGCGCTTGGCGCGGGTCTTCCAGGCTCCACGATGATATGCATCCGAAGCGAGCAGGGGCATCACTGAGCCAGCTTCTGCGAAGACCATTTGTTCAATGCCGGTATTGACCTTGCCCCAGCTTGCCGCCTCTTGAAGCGTGGAGGACGAACATGCCCCATCGCGGACGTCCGCGACTGTGATCTGGACCGCATATTTGTGGACTTCCACGTCCTCATGTCCGAGGATTTCAGCGCAGACGACGGTATCCTGGATGAAGTTCTTGGGCACGCCGCCGCCGATCATCAGGAGGCCGGTTGTCCCTGCCTTGATCTTGATATCCGTGAGCTCCCGGAAATCTGCAACGGCGTCGATCATCATATAGGGCTTGCCAGCCTTTGCGCGGTCGACCTGATGTTTAACCAAGCCGAAGCCAGCGGAGCTATCGACAAAGGCCGGGCAGAAAATTGGCACGTCATGTTCATAGGCGAGCTTGACCAGGCTGTTGTCCTTCTTGCCATTTTCCGAGAGGAACTTGCCCATTTCACGAATGAAAGCACGGCTCGAATAGGCTTTGGGTTCGAGGCTTTCTGCGATCTGGTTGATCGTGAAGTCGCAATCCTGCAACTGCTCTTCATCGATATAGGTATCGTAGATACGGTCGATATAGAGCGAGCGCAGCGTGTCATCATCAGGCACTTCCAGCGCCTGATAGTGCTTGTGGCCAAGCCCCTCGAAGAAATCCATGTCTACGATCGTGGCACCAGTCGCAACCACCCCGTCGACCATGTTGTTGCGGACAAGTTCCGCATAGAGATCCATGCAGCCGCCAGCAGAGGTCGAACCCGCTATGACAAGGAAGATTGAGCAATTCGGATCTTCGAGCATCTGATTGTAGATGCCCGTCGCCCGCGCCAGATCGCGGCTGGTGAAGCTCATCTTGCCCATCGCATCGATAATCGGGCGCGCGTCGAAGCTCTTGATGTCGATATGTTCGACTGTCTTGGACAGCAATTCTGCCTTGCGCTGTGCGTTGATCTGGGGCGTAGTCATTCAAGGGTCTCCATAAATTCCAGTGTCATTGCCTCAAAAGCGGGAACCCAGCGCGCCAATGCAATGGGTTGCCGCTTGCGCAGGAATGAAAAAATGCAGGGTGAGCGTTACAGCTTTACGACGTTTGACGAAAGCGTAGCTTCCATCTCTTCCATGTAGAGCGATGCCATTGGCTCGTCAGTCACGATATGCGTGTCGCCATTGCCAAATCCGTTGAATCCGGTTCGCATTGCGCAGCCATAGGCCCCAAGCATGCCGATCTCGATATAATCCCCTGCGGTGGTGTCGGCAGGCAGCAAAAAGGGACCAGCCATATGATCAGCGTCGTCGCATGTCGGGCCATAGAAACTGAACGCCATATCGCGCGTGTCTGATTGCGGTTCCCCCAAGAGCTGGACCGGAAAGCGCCAGCCGACATGTGCGGCATCATAGAGTGCGCCATAGGCGCCGTCGTTGATATAGAGCTCATTGCCACGCCGCCGCTCAACACGGACGATCAGGGAAGAATATTCAGCGCAAAGCGCCCGGCCGGGCTCGCACCAAAGTTCAGAGGAATAGCTGACCGGCAGATCTTCGAACGAACGGTGAATAGCATCGAAATAATGCTCAAGTGCCGGCGGCTCCATATCCGGGTAGACGCTGGGGAAACCGCCGCCGACATCGACCACGTCCACCGTCACTGCTGATTCGACAATCGCTGCCCGAACGCGTTCCATTGCATCCACATAGGCTTTTGGTGACATTGCCTGGCTGCCTACATGAAAGCAAATGCCCAAAGCGTCGGCGACCTGTCTCGTCGCAATCAGAAGCTGTTTCATTTCAGCAGGATCTGCACCGAACTTCGCAGCAAGACTAAGCTTGGAATGTTCAGAAGAGACGCGAATGCGGACGCACAGGGTCAAGTCCGTCGCGCCCTTCGTGGCCCGTACGATCTTGTCCAGCTCTTCAATCGAGTCGAGCGAAAATATGCGAACGCCGTGTTCGACATAAGCTTCGGCGATCGCTTCTTCAGCCTTGATTGGATGCATGAAGCACAGCGTCGCATCCGGTGCGATTTCGCGAACAAGACGAACCTCATTGAGCGAGGCTGTATCGAAGTGCGTGATTCCGCTCTCCCACAAAAGCCTGATCAGGTCGGGCGACGGATTGGCCTTCACTGCATAGAGCGACTTACCCGGAAACTTCTCAACGAAGAATCGGGCAGCACGCACTGCGGCATGCGGACGGATGAGCGTGACCGGTTGGGCCGGTCGCAGGGCAGTCGCTAGCCCCAGCGCGCTATGGTGCGTGTGCAATTCAAGGGACCTCCAAATGGATTCAGTTCAAGCAAGGCTGCCTTACGGTTATTGGAAGTCCCCTTGGGGCAGCGGCAGGCGATATATGAACTGTGCCCCCCCTTGTAAAGCATAACTGCATGGGCAAATGCTGGTCCATGAGTGTTGCAGAATCTTCCATCAGAAATCCCGGATTTCCGGGGGTCTTGCGAGCGTATGAAAAAGTCTCGGCCATTTTGCCACCGACGCCGGTGAAGCTGTTCGAGATCAATGGCGCACAGGTTTGGGCCAAGGCCGATTCGTTGCTGCCGATTGGTGCCTTCAAGCTGAGGGGTGCGTGGCATCGGCTGACGGATCTTTCCGAAGCCGAAAGGGCTCGTGGTGTGGTTGCATTTTCGAGCGGCAATCATGCGCAGGGCGTGGCTTGGGCGGCCGCGCGGCTTGGCATCGCTGCAACAATTGTGATTCCCCGTGATGCACCGCCGATCAAGGTTGAAGCGACAAGGTCATGGGGTGCGGAAATCATTTTCTATGATCGGGCGACGGAAGATCGTGCCGAAATTGCGGCGCAGATTGCTTCAAAAAGCGGCGCAACGGTAGTGCCGAGTTTTGATGATCCCTGGATTATCGAGGGTCAGGGAAGTGCCGGCCTGGAGGCAATCAATCAGCTGGGTTTCGAACCCGACCTGATCGTAACGCCATGCGGAGGAGGAGGCTTGGCCGCAGGTCTCGCGCTTTCGGCCCCACATGCCCAAATTGCCATTTCGGAGCCCGAGGGCTGGGACGATATGAAGCGCTCGCTTGAAGGCGGAGTCATAGTTCCGGTCGGGCCGAATCCGCCGTCAACATCATGCGATGCCCTGCAGACGCTGCGCGTCTCGCCACTGACTTTCGGAGTGTTGCGATCCCGCCGGGCCAAGGGGGTTGCCGTATCCGAAAGAGAGATTGGTATGGCAATGCGCTTCGCTCACGATACGCTCGGGCTGACACTGGAACCCGGGGGAGCTGCAGGACTAGCGGCTTTGCTGAGCGAAAAGGTCCTGCCTGCCGGCAGAACTCTTGTCATGTTATCCGGGGGAAATGTTGAACCGGCGGTCTTCGCTGAGATGACGAAGGGCTAGATTTACAGATGGTTTCTCAGACGACCTTCGACGTTTTGCTTTCGGTGGCCATGTTGGCGGTGATCGCCCTCGTTTGGGGCGGGATTTTCCTGCTGCGAAGTGGCACTGATCACAAACGTGCAGCCCTTATGCTGGTGGCTGCCTTGGTCCTCTTTGGCAATATTCTTATTTGGACATGGCCATCATGATCGTCAGCGGTCAGGCAAATGGTCCAACGTCAAGCGAATTTCACGCAATGTCCTGACAGTTGTCGCGAGGTCAGCGCTGGGGATCTCGGCCACCAGCTGTTCGAACTCTGGCGCCATGGACTGGATCTTTTCTTCCTGAGCTTCGCGTCCGGCTTCAGTCACAAAGACGACGGCATTGCTCTCCCGACTGAGCGGGGGCGTGACTGTCACATATCCCTTGGCTTCGAGTGAAGCGATCTTGCTTGCCGTGTGGCCTTCGTCTTCCTGGAACGCCCAGGCAATCCCCCCGATCGTGTCAGGATCGGGATGTGTCCGGTTGAAATAGTTCAATATGCCAAATTCGCCTGCGCTGGCCGGATGGTCGCTAGTGCGCTCGATTCGTGTGCGTGCGAGGTGCTCTATGATTGCGACTTCAGTAAACAGGCCCAGAAGGGTCTCTTCCATATCCGTCATGACAAGTCCTCATCGGATGGGTGATTGCGGATCAAGGCGCATATCGAGGTATTTGTCGACCGACGCCATCAATTCTGCCTGCTCATTCTCGAAGAAATGATTGGCGTTACGGATTTCATCGTGATGAATCGTGATGTGCTTTTGCGTTCGGAGCTTGTCCACCAGCTTCTGTACTGAACTCGGCGTGACGACTTCATCGCCCGTGCCCTGAATTATGATGCCGGAGGACGGACACGGAGCCAGGAAGGTGAAATCATACATGTTCGCTGGCGGCGCAATGGAGATGAAGCCCTTGATTTCCGGGCGACGCATGAGAAGCTGCATGCCAATCAGGGCGCCAAAGCTGTAGCCGGCAATCCAGGTGGTTTGGGCCTCGGGATGGATGGACTGGACCCAATCGAGCGCGGAAGCCGCATCCGATAGCTCGCCAATGCCACTATCAAAGCTGCCCTGCGACTTTCCAACACCGCGAAAGTTGAAACGCAGTGTCGCAAATCCGCGGCGCACGAAAGTCTGGTACAGCGACTGGACTATACGGTTGTTCATCGTGCCGCCGCCTTGGGGATGCGGATGCAAGATCATGGCAACGGGCGCACGCGGGCGCGGGCCGGGGTTGAAACGTCCTTCAAGCCGACCTTCGGGGCCGGGGAAAATCACTTCTGGCATGGATCACTCGCAGACTTTGTTCGAACGATGCACAGAACGGGCTGTGCGAACTTGTTGGCGCCTATATAGGAAGGCGGGTCCATTTCGCAATCATTCGGAACAAGGCAATTGAACGAACGTCTTTATCTCGATCATGCAGCGACGACTCATGTTCTTCCTGTTGCTCGTCAGGCGATGCTGGATGGCCTGAAACTGTGGGCAAATTCGTCTTCGCCGCACGCCGAAGGTCGCGCAGCCAGAGCAGCGCTTGAAGATGCCCGGAGCCGGATCAAAGCTGCGCTTGATTGGGAGCATGAGCTGATTTTTACCAGCGGAGCAAGCGAAGCCTTGGCCATTGGTCTTGGGCGTTGCGTCGCCGATGCCTTTATCGTGTCAGCAGTCGAGCATGAAGCCGTGCATCGTTCGGTACCAGAAGCCTATTTCTTGCCCGTTGGGGCTGAAGGGCTCGTGGCGCGTGATGCACTGTTCGGTCGACTGGCTGCGCTCGGCGCCAAGCAGCCTCTGGTTGCTATCCAGCATGCCAATAATGAAACGGGGGTCATCCAGCCGCTTGAGGAGCTTGCACCAGTCGTGCGCAAGGCGGGAGGCATCCTGATGGCCGATTGCGCCCAAACTGCTGGCAAGCTGGCATTGCCAGATGCAGATATCATCGCTGTTTCTGCGCACAAACTTGGCGGGCCACCCGGCATTGGCGCACTCCTGATCCGAGATCTTGGGCTCATCGCACCGTCCGGGGGACAGGAAAAAGGCTATCGGGCGGGAACTGAGAACCTACCGGGTGCAATGGGATTTGCAGCGGCTTGTGAAGCTAGCCGCGCATGGCTGTCACGGGCCGCCGACCTCCGATCACATCTCGATGGGGCGATTGAAGGGGCGGGAGGTGTAATTGTCTCAAAATCGAGTCCAAGAATTGCCACCATCGCGAGTTACCGGATGCCTGGCAAGGCGGCGTCGGCACAGCTGATCCAGTTCGATATGGCGGGTATAGCGGTGTCGGCCGGGAGCGCCTGTTCTTCGGGAACCTTGAAGTCCAGCCGGGTGTTGGCGGCACAAGGTTGGGATGAAATCGAGGCCGGTGAGACAGTCCGTGCGAGTTTTGGCCCTGACACGAGCCGCGCAGACATTTACCGATTCATCGAGGCGTGGAAACGTATATCACCGTGACCATATATCTTGACTATCAGGCAACAACCCCGCTTGCACCCGAAGTCCGCGTTGCCATGCGACCGTGGCTGGACGAAAAATTTGCCAATCCCCATTCGATTCACAAGATGGGCAGGGAAGCCGCAGCCGCAATAGAACTGGCGCGTGAAGCAATTGCGGATCTGTTGCCAAAGGGGGGAAGAGTCTTTTTCACGAGTGGAGCAACTGAAGCCCTGAACTGGGCTCTTCGGGGCATTCCGGGGCGCGGTGGACTATTGATAGCGGAAACAGAACATGCAGCTGTTCGGGATACTGCACTCTGGCTCCAGAAGGACCGCCGCAAGGTTGGACTATTGCCCGTTGCATCGGACGGCCTGCTTGTTCCTGGCTTCAAGATTCCAAAGGGCACGCAACTGGTTTCGGCGATGCTGGTCAATAATGAAATCGGCGTAATTCAACCGATCTCCGAATTGGCTGAAGCTGCACATAATGTCGGTGCGTTGTTTCTGTGCGATGCTGTTCAAGGCTTCGGCCGGACGGACATTCCTGACGGGCCGGACCTCATCGCAATCAGCGCCCACAAGATTCACGGGCCCAAGGGCGTTGGAGCCCTGTGGGTGCGCAACGGTATCGAGATCGAGCCACTCATCCACGGGGGTGGCCAAGAGGGCGGGCTTCGCTCCGGCACACTCTCCCCGGCACTTTGCGCCGGATTTGGTGTGGCAGCGAAGGTCGCCCAGCAGAGGCAAGAGGCCGACGCGATCCATGTGCAGCATCTCTGGGACGTGGCCATCGGCATGTTGCCGAAGGGTTGGCTAATCAACGGTGCCACGACGCCGCGCTACAAGGGCAACCTCAACTTGAGGCGAGACGGTCTTGATGCCTCGCGGCTGATTTCAGATTTGCGCATGATCGCCTTTTCGGCGGGCTCCGCCTGCGCAAGCGGATCTGGCAGGCCGAGCCACGTCTTGAAGGCCATCGGGTTGGATGACCGCGAGGCACGTTCCTCGATCCGGCTTGGCTTTGGTCGTTACACAACAGTGGCGGAGCTTCGTGAAGCGTTGAGGCTGATCTTCCATGCCGCAGACGGACAGATGGCCATCGCGGCATGATCCGTGTTCGTTTCGAAAGTGCAGATGGCCAAACAATCTCGGAGGGTGAGGGATCGGAAGGCATTTCCCTGCTTGAGGTCGGACAGGGCATTGGGCAGCCCCTCGAAGGGACCTGCGAAGGCCAGATGGCCTGTTCGACCTGTCATGTCATCGTCGATGCTGACTGGTTTTCCAGGCTTCCCAAGGCTAGCGACGAGGAGGAGGATATTCTTGACCTTGCTGCGTGTGCCACCCGCCATAGCCGATTGGCCTGCCAGATTCTTCTGAGTGCGGATCTCGATGGTCTGACTGTGCGAATCCCGCCAGAAAGCCGCAACATGCAGGGACGTTGATTTTTGCCTCCGCTGCGACCATATGCGCGGCGGGAGTCGGGCGGACGGTGCACTCGCCAACCTGGTCAGGTCCGGAAGGAAGCAGCCACAACGAATTCGTATCGGGTCGCCCGGCTCCTACTTTCCCCCTTCGACAAAGACCCGTGCTGTGCATAGAGTGGGTTATGTCAGAATCATTCGATCTTGGTGAACCGCCTCAGCCAGCGCTTTCTGGAGCCTATCGTGTGCTCGCGCGCAAATACCGACCTCAGCGGTTCAGCGAGCTCATTGGTCAGGATGCGATGGTCACGACGCTGGGCAATGCCATCAAGCGGGACCGCCTGGCACATGCATTCCTGCTGACTGGCGTTCGCGGGGTTGGGAAGACATCTACAGCGCGCCTCATTGCCAAGGCTTTGAACTGCGAAAAAGGCCCGACGATTGACCCCTGTAACGAATGCGAAGCCTGTGTCGCCATTGCCGAAGGTCGGCATATGGACGTGGTTGAGATGGACGCGGCATCAAATACGGGCGTCGACGATGTCCGCGAAATTATCGAAGCTGTGCGCTATTCTGCGGTTTCGGCGCGCTACAAGGTCTACATCATCGACGAAGTTCACATGTTGTCCAAGAACGCCTTCAACGCGCTTCTGAAAACCCTTGAAGAACCACCGCCGCACGTGAAGTTCCTGTTCGCAACGACAGAAGTCAACAAAGTGCCCGTAACGGTGCTTTCACGCTGTCAGCGCTTTGACCTGCGAAGGATTTCGGCTGCGGCACTTGCGAAGCATTTTGCTGCAGTTGTGCAGGCAGAAGGCGTGGCTGCTGAAGACGAGGCGCTTGCACTCATCGCAAGTGCCGCCGAAGGATCGGTCCGTGACGGTTTGTCGATCCTGGATCAGGCAATTGCCCACGCCGCTTTGGACGGGGGAGGGGCAGTTTCGGCACGACAAGTGCGAGATATGCTTGGGCTGTCAGACCGCGGCGCCATTCGCAAGCTCTTTGGCACCTTGTTGGCCGGGGATAGTGCCAGCGCGCTCATGGCATTGCAGGAACAGCGGGACCTAGGTGTCGAACCTGCTGCTGTACTTCGCGGATTGCTTGAGCTGACACACCGGACGACACTTGCAAAGGTCGGCGCGCCCATCGATGCAACACAGTCGGCTGAAGAGCGAGAAGCGCTTGAAAGCTGGGCCTCAAGCCTCTCTTTCGCTATGTTGCATCGCATCTGGCAGCTGCTTCTGAAGGGACACGACGAGGTTTCTCGCGCCGCGCATCCGGGCGAGGCGGCTGATATGGCCCTGCTGCGGATTATTCACGCAAGCCAATTGCCGGATCCGGGCGAACTGGCACGCAAACTTGAAGCGGGGCAAATGGTGACAGGGCAGGCGCCGTCGGTTCCGTCGGCTTCTGGTGGCCCGACCGCAACCCTGCTCCCCGTCCCAAGGGATTTTCCAGCCCTGATTTCCATGCTTGAGGCCAACGGGAAGCCGCATATGGGGCAGCAACTCCATGATTTCACAGGGCTGTTGCGATATGCGCCGCCTGAGCTTGATCTGGCGCAAGTGAAGCCGCTCCCCGAAGATTTCGTCCGGGACCTGACGGCGGCTCTCAAATCGCTCACGGGCATGGCGTGGCAGGTCCAGTTGACCGAAGAGCGTGCGGCGCCATCGCTGCTTGACCAGGACCGTCAGCGCGAAAATGAAGCGAGGGATGCGATCCTCGCCGACCCCGCCGTTATGGCCGCGATGCGAGCATTCCCCGATGCCGAATTGATTGATTTTGAACGCCAGGAACAACGGAGTGTGATTGCATGAAGTCGCTCGATGATATCATCAAGATGGCCCAGAATGTTCAGGAGCAGATGGGGCAGGCGCAGGCCAATCTCGATACCATAGAGGTCGAGGGCGTTGCGGGCGGGGGACTGGTCAAGATTCGTGCCACGGCCAAAGGTCGCATACTGGGCGTAACGATTGATGAAAGCCTTCTCAATCCATCCGAAAAGCAGATCGTCGAGGATCTGATTGCTGCTGCAATCAATGACGCGCGTGCGCGCGCCGATGCAGTTTCGAACGAGGAAATGAGCAAGATGACTAGCGGTCTGCCACTGCCTCCGGGTTTCAAACTGCCCTTCTGATTTGCAGTTCGGCGATCCACATGATGAAGGTTCTCGTCAGGGTTGAGGTGTGGGCAGTCCGTTGGCGCGGTAGATTTCGCCGCCTTTCATGACAAAATCTATCTTGCCGAATTGCGCCGGGCTCGAGAGCGGATCGCCCTTCGTCGCAACGATGTCTGCATATCGCCCGGGTTGGATCGACCCGACATCGCTTGCTGCGCCAATCAGATCGGCCGCATTGCGCGTTGCTGCGAACAATGCCTCCAGAGGGGTCATTCCGGCTGAGATCATCAATCGAAATTCTGCTGAATGGTCGCCTTCGCCGATATCGCTGCCAAAGGCAATTTTCACCCCCGAGCGCAGCGCCACCGGAAAGTTCCTAGCCGGCAGAAGGTCGTTGGCCAGTTCCTTTGCGGCCGTGCCTGGTTGCAGAAGCTCCGGATGGTCGCGGGCAGTGGCATAAAAGATGTCAAAGACGGTCAGGGTCGGCACGAGGTATGTGCCATGGGCTTTCATCAGTGCAAAAGTCTGCGCGGTGCCAAATGATCCGTGTTCAACAGAATCGACACCCGCCCGCACCGCGGCTTCGATGGCTCCGGCAGGATAGATATGAGCAGCCACTTTCATGCCCAGCGCATGCGCCGTTTCGATCGCGGTCTGCATTTCGGCGTCTGTCATCAATTGTTGATTTGGATCATCGCCCGTAGACGCAATGCCCCCGGAAGGCATGATCTTGATCAGGTCGGCTCCGCGGCGCTTGTGCTCGCGAACCTTCAGCCGCGCCATATCGACGGTATCCGCAATCCCATTCGACCAATCAGGGTGATCTAGCCGCGCATCAAGGCCGCTGCGCATATCCCCATGGCCAGCAGTCGGGCCGAGGGGCTCAAGCGATACCCACAAGCGTGGTCCGGCAACTTTTCCTTCGGCAATTGCGTTCTTGAGCGAGACTGTATCGTCGCCGCCTCCGACGTCACGCGCGCTTGTGAAACCCTGCTGAAGCATCGCACGGGCAAATCTTGCGCCGTCGAATGCACGATCAATATCATTGTGTGTCAGCCAATATTCCAAGGCATTGCTGCGGCTCGGCAGGGTCGCTGAGATATGAATGTGGCAATCGATAAAGCCAGGCATGACCGTCTCGCCCGAAAGGTCGATTATTTCACTTCCTGCGGGACTTAAGAAGCCGTCGCGCACGGCTGTGATACGGTCGTCATGAACCAATATCGAGACTTGATGTCTGGGCGCCTGCGACTGACCATCCAGCAAGTTGCCTGCATGAATGACGATATCTCGCGCCTGTGCAGCAGCCCCCAGACACATGGCACAAAAGCCAAGAAGAGCCGCGCGGAAGTTTTGACTGGTCCTGAATTGTCTTTTCACTGCGCACTTCTCCATCAGCATGTGTACCGTTACTCGACGGTATAGATCGCCGGATGCGTCGACTACCGCAAACACGCGTCCAGCGCGTCTCGCCTGACCACGCCGACATTGGCCGCCAAACGGTTGCCGTGGCGCCGGGTGAACCCCTTTGGCGCGACAGCATCGCGCTTTTTGGGGAGCGGCAAGATCGCCGCAATGCGCGCCGCCTCCGTTGGCGTAAGATCACTTGCGTCATGACCGAAGTAGCGTTGCGCGCCCGCGTTGGCCCCATAAGTGCCAATACCGGTTTCCGCGATGTTGAGATAGACTTCCATGATCCGCCGCTTTCCCCACACGGTTTCGATCAGAAGGGTGAACCAGGCTTCAAGGCCCTTCCTGAAGAAGCCGCCACCTTGCCAGAGAAAGGCGTTCTTGGCTGTCTGCTGGCTGATCGTCGATCCGCCACGAATGCGACCGCCCCGGGCATTTCGGGCAGCAGCTTTGAGTATTGCCTCGCGATCGAAACCGCCATGGGTGCAGAATTTTCCGTCTTCACCAGCAATGGCGGCGCGCGCCATGTCGGGGTCCATCGCAGAAAGGCTCATCCAGTCCTTGTGGAGGCTGTGGCCGGACAGCACGTCGCCCATCATTGTCAATGTAATTGGCGGCGGCACAAATTTGTATACCACGACCCAGAGGATTGAGCCGACAACGAAATAGAGCACACCCCGTCCAAGGATTCTGCTCGCACGGCGGACGAAATTCTTGTTTCTGCGCACTGCCATTTTGTCACCTAAGCAGCGCCATCGTCAGCGTGCAAGTCCCCGTTACCGGAGGAAATCCTTTGAGCAGAATCGCAAAATTGGTTGGAGCGGCTACTCGCCAGATGCGATACTAGACGGATTGTGAAGGCTTTTGACATCATCCCTGGTTGGGCCAGCGCAATGCAAAACGCTTGGCGAAGAGCGAATGCTGCGATGTGGTGGGCGATCCTTGCCCTGTTAATTTTGGTTCCACTTACCCTCTGGATATTCTCGTTGCCCGACCGCCATTCACCGGGAGAAGCTGGAAAGTCCAAGATCGTGGTTGCCCGCCCGCCCGAAATTGCGCCTGTTGAACTGCTCCAAATTGCTCCGGAGCGCGCGCGTGCCATCAATGCTGCAATCCCTTTTGCGAAAGGGCCGCTGGTTCGGGCGCTGCCCTATTATTTTGGGCGCAAGAATGCGGACTTTGAACGGGCGCGTGACTGTTTGGCGTCTGCTGCCTGGTACGAGGCGGGCGATGATGCCGCCGGCGAACGCAGCGTCGCACAAGTGGTGCTCAATCGATTGATGCACCCCGCATTTCCCAAGACGGTTTGCGGCGTGGTTTTCCAAGGTGAGGATCGGACAACCGGGTGCCAATTCACCTTCACCTGCGATGGCTCACTCATGCGTCGGTCGCCATCCGAGAAGGCTTGGGAAAGAGCTCAATCCATTGCTGAATTGGCCCTTCGCGGCGTTGTTGATCCGTCAGTCGGGCTTGCCACGCATTATCACACGGATTGGGTTGTCCCCAACTGGAGCGGTTCGCTCGACAAGATTGCGCAAATCGGTTCTCATCTGTTTTTCCGCTTTCGTGGCTTTTGGGGGCAGCGGGCGGCCTTGCGTCGACCTCCGCCATTACCAGAGCCATTGATATCGAAGCTCGCTACCTTGTCTCCTATTCATGCCCCGATAGGGAATGGCGCCTTCGTCATGCCGAAGCCTAATGATGCCGACATCCTCGCGCTTGTCGATCGCTTGCAGAAGCTTGGCCCCAACCATCCAGCGCCAGTGCCGTTGCAGCAAACCGCGAATGGCCCAGTCAACCTCAAGGGAAATTCCTTGGCCGCTTCGGATAAGAGCAAGGGGCTATTCGCCCTTACACTGGACCTGAACCGCGCACCGGGAAGCTATGTTCT